>NZ_JBIFFU010000005.1:0-232292 GCF_043557315.1 Sulfitobacter sp. 1A12779 | reverse complement strand
CATAAACCACGACGCATAACTGAGGGTGGGTCAAATCTCGGTGAAAATACCGGGTCAGTTCTCAGTGACAATCAACACAAGTGCAATTGCCGCGCGCCGACCAACTACTGAAAAAATACCCCCATGAAGTGTCGGGCGGTCAGCGCCAGCGTCTTATGATCGCAATGGCCCTCTTACCCGAACCCGATCTAATCATCGCGGATGAGCCGACCACAGCGCTCGACGTCACAATCCAAGCGCAAATCTTGGGCCTAATGAGGCGGCTGGCGAACGATCACGGAGTTGCGGTGCTGATGACGACCCATGATTTGGGCTCGGCTTATGAAATCTGCGACCGGATCACGGTCATGTATGCCGGCCAAGATGTCGAGACCGCCCCGGTCGATGAATTTTTCAACGCACCGACTCATCCTTATACCGCCAAGCTTCTGGCCTCGCGCCCGGAAGGTGGCGGTGGAATGACCGGCATCCCCGGCGAGTTGCCAAGCTTCTATGCACCGCCTCCGGGGTGCAGGTTCCAGACCCGCTGTGAAAGGGCTACCGAGGCGTGCCGCACCAGACCGTCTGCTGAAACTGCAGGACCGAGGCATGTGGTGCGCTGCATGCACCCACTGGAGACAGGACAACGCCAAAGGTTGAAGGAGGCGCGGGGATGACCCAGAGGCAGACTGAACAGGTGCTCGAGGTCAAGGATCTGACGGTGCGGTTCCCGATCCGCGGAGTCTTTGGGCGACAAGATGGAGCGATCAAAGCGCTGGACGGCGTTACCTTTGAATTGCACCACGGAGAGATCCTTGGACTGGTTGGAGAATCCGGGTGCGGTAAATCCACGTTGGGCAAGACGCTGATGGGTATTCAAAAGCCCACCGCCGGATCGATCCAGTTGGACGGCAAGGAAATCGCGGGCCGGACCCCGAAGGAAGCGCGCGCCCTGCGCCGGCGTCTGCAATACGCCTACCAGGATCCCGGTGCTTCGCTCGATCCTCGCTGGAAGATTGGCAGATCTCTCGAAGAGCCGCTGATCATCCACGCTAATCTGCCACGAGAGGAGCGGTTGCAGAAAGTAACGGAAATTCTGCAAGCGGTGGGCCTGCCTGCGGGCCATGCGGACCTCTTCCCGCATGAGATTTCGGGCGGCCAGCAGCGTCGCGTAGGGCTGGCGCGTATTTTGATGTTGAACCCAGAGGTAGTAATTCTCGACGAGCCGACAGCCGGTCTTGATGTGTCGGTGCAGGCGACGGTTCTACGGCTTTTCGCGGACCTGCGCGAGACCTTCGATCTAACCTACATCTTTATCTCTCATGATCTGTCGGTCGTACGGCTGATGTGTCACCGGGTGGCGGTCATGTATCTGGGGCGCATTGTCGAGATCGGCCCCGTCGATGAGATCATGAACGCACCCAAGCATCCCTATACCCAGTCGCTGTTGGCTGCGATTCCTAAAGTCAACGGCATCCGCGTGACCGAGAACTTTTGGCTTGAGGGTGAACCGGCGGACGCAGCGCATCTGCCCAAGGGTTGCCGCTTCCAGGGCCGTTGCCCGCATGTGCAACCGCTGTGCCGAGAGCAAGACCCCCCCGACCGAACCGTTGGCGCTCAAAGTGCCGCCTGCCACTTTGCCGGCGAAATTTATCCGCCCGTCCCAAAACAAAGAGAGAATGCATGAGCAGAACAGCAATCATCACCGGTGGTGGTCGTGGCATTGGCCGTGGCTGCGCCCACGAACTGGCCAGGCAGGGCTGCGATATCGTACTTGTGGATCTGATCCCCGAGGATCTGGCTAATACCCGCGCCGAAATCGAGCAACTTGGCCGGAAGTGCCTCGCCTTCGAGGCGGATGTCTCGAGTTTTGACCGCGCGCATGACATTGTTGCAGAGGTTGAAACCGACTGTGGTGCCATCGATGTATTGGTAAACAACGCGGGTAAGTCAAATACCTCCGGTATTGCCGAGATCACTGAGGAATCTTTTGATCGTACCATCGAGATCAACCTCAAAGGCGTCTTCAACTGGACCCATGCCGTGGCGCCCGGCATGCTGGCACGCAATGCTGGGCGGATCGTGATGATGTCATCGGTAAACGCTCATACCGGTGGGGTAACCAGCGCTGTGTCGCGTTTTGCCTATACCACGGCAAAGGCAGGCCTATTAGGAATGACCCGCGCACTTGCCAAAGAACTGGCCCCGCATATCTATGTCAACGCGGTTTGCCCTGGAGTGATCGAAACCGAGCGCTCCAACGATATGATCCGCGCGCGCAAGGACGAATTGGTGCGAGGTATCTCGCTTGGAAGAACAGGGACCCCAGCAGATGTAGCCAATGTGGTTGCGTTCCTCGCACTGTCCGAACCCTGTTTCATCACAGGACAGGACATCACCATCGACGGTTTTCAATGGGTGATCTGAATGGCTGAGATCGGCGCGCGCCCGTCTTGGGTGGCGCTGGTCACAATCGTCACGTTAGTGCAGGCTGTGTTGGCCGCGTTGACGCGAGTGCTTCCGTTATTTGGCTTACCGCTAAGCCAAGCCAGCCATATGCCCGCCGAAGCGGTCGGCCAATTCGCTTCGGCGACAGGTCTCGGATCAATGGTGTTTTCCTCTGGGGGCCGCCATTGCTACACCGGGTGTCGTCATGGCGGCAGTTGCAATGGGGCTGCGCCCTGGCTGGGTTTGCCCTTATTCTATGCTTCGTTGGACGATGGGAGGTCTTATTGTTCGCGGCCTTTATCATCGGTTTGGGGTACGGGCCGAGCACCTCCGCAGGCAGCGACCTTCTGATGGTATCGGTGCCGAAGGGCAGGCGCGGCATCATATTCTCGGTTAAACAGGCCGGGGTGCCGCTCGGGGGCGTGTTCGCCGGTCTGGTCTTGCCCGCAATTGCGCTTTTGGCCGGTGGGATCGGTCCGGCGCTGATCGCCATGGCCGCCACTGCAATGCTGGCGGCGTTTGGCCTTGCGCGTGTGCAGCCCGACCTGGGCGCCGAGTTCGCCCAATCGCCTCGTTTGGAATGGGGTTCTCTATTGTTGACGCCGCTGCACCAAATGAAACGGCTGGCCATCTCGCACCCATTGCGCACGATCACTCTGGCGGCTCTTGCCCTCGGGCTCGCGCAGGGGGTGCTGATGGGCTTCTATCCGGTTTTTCTGTCAGACCATGCAGGGTATTCCCTGGCTGGCGCGGGAGCGGCTTTCGCGCTGTTGCAAGCTGTGGGGGTCGGCGCGCGGGTAGGGACGGGGTGGCTGGCTGACCGGCTGGGCGATACGCTAACGACCCTGTTCATCCTCTGTTTTTTTCGGGCGCGGTAATGATTTTGCTTACGACAATCGGACCGCACAGCTCAGGGTTGTGGGTCGCGCTGCTTTCTGCACTGGCTGGGCTATCCGTGGTTTCGTGGAACGGGGTTTTTCTGGCAGGCCTGGCAGAAGCTGCGGAGGGGGATCGGGTAAGCGAAGTCACTGCGGCAGGAACCTTCGTACTCTTCGCCGGCTATGTTGTATCGCCACTCTCAATGCAGCTTAGTTTCGTTTTGACTGACAGCTATTCATTCGGGTTGACGATGTTCGGACTGGTTCCGATCCTTGTAAGCTTGCTCTACGCCGCAAGGATATTGCGACGCAACTGATTTCTGACCCGCGGTTGAGGCCCACGCAGCAGTGGCCATCCTCCGCCAAATGCTTCGCCGGGACGCGATTCGGCATCAGAATTGAATTTGGTGCTTCGCTCCCATCCAATATTTAGGGCCGCTGTGTTTTAATTTGCCCCGCCGATTGGTTGGTTCAGCCCGCGCACGCCTTTCATATCTCCCGTAGCGAATGGGAGGTCGCCGAGGAAAGGCGGGGGTATTAGCACCTACTGCGTGTCTATAAGTCTTCCCGCGAACCAAATGCTATCAAACTGCGGACATCGCTGGAAGCGCACGTATTTCTAACCGCGACAAGATTCCAAGCCAGCTTTGGGTAACTGCAGACTGGCGAAAAGCAAGAATGTGTGTGGTCTCTTTCATTTAGATGTCGAGAGCCCGGACGGCCTGTGAGCGGCGTATTTCGGTAGTCACTCATTTACTGCTGCACGCCTCAGCGTCCCAGGTACGCCACGCTGAGGCCACGGTATTCCCCAGTTCAATAATGCAATGTGGTCCATGGGTTGATGATAAAGTCGGTCGCCGTTCGGGCGGAATATAACGGGCGGGGGCCGCCCATTCAAAATGGCAGGGGCGCGCGTTCGTCGGTCTTGGCTTCCACGCGCGGCGTTTGATCCATGTCTCGCAATTTAGCATAACTTTGGCGCCCAACGGTGCGAGAAATGCCCAAAGCCCGTCGGTTATCTGCAAGTTGTCGTTTTCAGGCCGCGGCCCCATAAAGTTAGGGGCTTGGGCCACCTTGCGATATATTTAACGGGAGGTGATTCCCTGGGGTGGAAGCGCCCGGCTTTCAACAAAGCGCCATGATTTTTCGGCGCTGGTCCCCTTCGGTGCGCGCAGGTTCAACGCGCCGCCGCGGAGGCAAAGTATTGAGGAGAAGGGCGAATGCTGTCTTTGATGATCGCGGCGCCAGCATTGCTCGGGTTGATGTTTCTTTCCCTTGGGGGACAGGCAGACCCCGCTCCCTTGCCCGACGAAGACGACGACACAGGCGAAAACCCCACGGATGTCGGAGCAACCTCGGGCGATGACCTGATTACCGGCACCAATGGCGCGGACCTTATCCGGGGGCTTTCGGGCGGCGATACGATCTCAGCCCTTTCCGGCGATGACGTGATCGAAGGTAACGCCGGGCATGACGCGATCCTTGCCGGGGCGGGCGATGATGTGGCGCGCGGCGGTGCCGGGCCCGACCGGCTGTTCGGCGGGCTTGGCGATGACAGGATGATCGGCGGCGCTGGGGATGACCTGTTCGACGATATCTCAGGGGCCGACGATTTCTCTGGCGGGGCGGGGGATGACATCATCCTCGCCCTCGATTCAACCCTCGGCGCGCCGGATCACATCGCAGGCGGCGAGGGCGACGACCGCATGTGGGGGGATGACGGC
Organism: Sulfitobacter sp. 1A12779; assembly: GCF_043557315.1. Lineage (NCBI taxonomy): Bacteria > Pseudomonadati > Pseudomonadota > Alphaproteobacteria > Rhodobacterales > Roseobacteraceae > Sulfitobacter > Sulfitobacter sp. 1A12779. Next base: position 227,263 of record NZ_JBIFFU010000005.1, on the reverse strand, counting down.
GACAGGATGACCGGCGGCGAAGGGGCGGATCGTTTCATGGTGCCCACCGGGCGCGAAGGTGCCGCCCCGGTTGTCATCACCGATCTCGACTTCTCGCGCGCGGACTATGGCGAACGGCCCGACCAAGTTTTCTTTACCGACCCCGAGGGGGCCATCTATCCGCGCAGCGCCTTTTTCGATGGGTCTTTGAACGCAGGTATCGGCGACATGCCGGATGGCTCTGGCGCGAGCATCGTATTCGGAAGCCAGCAAGTCGCCATTATTGAAGGCTATACCGCCGAAGAGCTGTTTCATCAGACAATCTGGATCGGCAACTTTCAGGTCCATGAGGAGGGGCTGGGCGAAGCGGGTGAGGTGCTGACCGGAACCGCAGGGGACGATCACCTCAACGGCGGGGCCGGGGATGACAGCCTGACCGGCAGCGGCGGCGGGGATTGGCTGCGCGGGCGGGACGGTGACGATCTGTTGGACGGGCGCGACGGAGAGGGGGCGCAGGGCGCGGATACGGTCTTTGGCGGGGCGGGCTGGGATACCATCCGCGCCGACGATGGCGATTTCATCGCGGGGTTCGAGGGGCGCGACAGCTATGAGTTGACCCTCAGTGATGGGGACGCAGAGCCGATCACGGTATTCGGCTATGAAGTGCTGTCCGAAGACGGCACGCCCGAACCGGTGACGCTGGTGGATGAAGACGGCATTCCTCTGAGCGCAGAAGAAGTGGCCGCCGGTGTGACGCTTGAGGCGAGCGACGAAGGGGCAAGCACGCTCGTTCTATACGAAGGTCAGGCCGTGGCGCATCTGCTCGGCGTCACCCCTGCGGAGATCACAGAGCTCAGCACATGGCTGACGAACCTCGCCGGGAGTGAGCTGTCTGGAGCGGCCGAAGAGGAAGGTGAGGCGGAAGCGGTAGAGGTCTTCGCCCCGGTGCGGGAGGGGGCGCTGTCACGCGGGGTCGATCTTTCGGCGACCCTCACCTCGGCCACGGCGACAGGGGCGGTGGTGACGAATGACCATTTCGGAGGGAACGCGGTTTTCACGGTGAACACCGATGCAGGGCTGCCCACGGAGAATTTCACCGCCTCGACCGAGGCGCTCGGGATCGAACATATCCGCTTTCCGGGCGGGCAGGGTGACCCTTTCGAGGGGCTGGTGGATGGGGAAGAATGGCTAAACGTGGTTGAGATGGTGCCGAATGGCGCAGGCGGCTACGATCTTCGGCCCGAAGTCATCGAGATGCTGGATTGGGCGCGCGACAACGATGTGCAAGTCACCCTCGTCATCGCGACCCGGCTGATGACGGTCGAGGAATACGCCGCCTTCGTTGATGAACATGTGATGCCCTTCGCCGAGAAAGTCATGTCCGACTATGGCGATGTGGTCGAAGCCTTTGAAGTCGGGAATGAATACTGGGCGCGGATGGCCGAAAGCGAATACGGCGAAAAGGCCAATCTCGCGGTCTTGGGCCTGCGCGATGGCATGCTGGCGGCGGGGCTGTCCGAGGCCGAACAGGCGGATATCATCGTGCAGATGGCCACCCCTACGGGGGAGTCGGACTTTACCGGTGATAAGGACACGCGCGGCTATATCACCCGTCTGACCGCCGCCAACGAAGCGATCATCGGCGAATTGGACAGGGACGCCCGCGCCGCACTGGATGGCGTGGTCGAGCATTATTATTACAATAAAACCGACCTCGCCTATACCGATTCAAGCAGCGAGCAAAAGTTCATCGACCGCGATTACGAGGTCTGGGACGCCCATTTCGAGAAAGACTTGGACCTGCATATCACCGAGTGGAACATTCGCACGCGGGATTACGATGAGGTGGGCATAAGGTCCGCCTCGACCATTCAGGAACAGTTTGAAAACATGCTGGAAACAGGGGTCGACCGCGCCTTTGTCTGGCCCGTTCAGCACAATACGGACAGCGACCTTGCGGGCGGTCCTAAGGAAAGCCCGGTTCTTGATCCTGACGGGCGGCTGACCAACTCGGTCAGGGGGGGCATCTTTGATCTGATGAGCGAGAGCCTGCCCGGGCTTGAATTGGTCGCGACCGAGTTCGAGGGCGATGATGGCAGTTTCGAGATCAATGCCTATCAGTCCGAAGATAAGACCGTGATTTATGTCTCCTCCCGGTCGATGGAGGTTTTGAACCTCGATGTCGATTTCGCCGGATTGGTGCCCGAGGGGGCGACCGCGACCGGCATTCAAATCGGCATGGATCAATCCGCGCAAAGTTCCGACGGGTTCCATTGGCGCAGCGATAGCGGCCATACCCCTTCGGCCTCTGTTCAGGTGGATGGGCGTGCCTATTTCTACGATGAACATGACGTGCGCGCGCACTTCACCGACAGCCGCTTTGACAGCCCGCAGGTCGAGCTGCGGCTGAAACCTTTCGAAGTGATCGAGATCACCTTCGACGCCGGGCCGACAGCGGGCGGGGAAAAGATCGACGGCAGCGGCGCGGCGGACGATTTGACCGGTACGGATGGAAACGACACGATCGGCGGCTTTGGTCAGGACGACACGCTGCACGGCGGGGATGGCGACGACGTGATCAATGGCCATGGCGGTGACGACAGTCTCACTGGCGGGCGCGGTGACGACGACCTGCGCGGCGCACCGGGAGAGGGCACGCTCCACGGCTGGGGCGGAGACGACACCCTGCGCGGCTTCGACGATGATGACCTATTGGTCGGCCAGCAGGGGGATGACCATCTGCTGGGCAACCGGGGCGACGATCAGCTTTCCGGCAGAGAGGGGCAAGACCAGCTAAACGGCGGCATCGGGCATGACACGGTCGTCGGCGGGGCGGGGGCAGACACCGTCACAGGATGGACCGGCGATGACGTTTTCGGCTTTTCCGAGGGCGAGGTGGCCACGGGCGATATCATCACCGACTTCACCCCCGGCGTCGACGTGATCCAGCTTTCGCTCTCCGGCATCAGGGGGCTCGATGATCTTGAGATCACGGCGCGAGAGGGCGGTGTTGCGGTCGGCCTCGGCGAACATGGGGTGATCTTCTTGCAAGGCGACCTTACGGAAAGCGCGGTGGCTCAGGATCGGAACTTCGTATTCTAACCGGCCACGCGCAGCCCGCCATCAATAGGTCGCGGGCGGATCGCTGGCGGGGAAGGATTCGTCGACCGCCTCGTCCACGATATTCCATTTGCGGGGCGGGTCGATCATCTCGCGCGGGCCCGCGACGCGCACGTGGTCTTGCGCCCGGTCATGTGCCACCGCCCTTTGGGCGCGGGTCTGGCGGTTCATCAGATAGGCGAGGCTCGCGGCACCGGCGCCGAAGATCAGCAATGCGCTCATTCGCATGGGATATACTCCTTCTCAAGGTTACCTGAAAAACCATGGGGCTGATGCTTGGTTCCTTGGCCCGCTGGTGATTGGCGGGGGCTTGCCGCCGCTGGAAGGGGCGACGCGGAAAGGCGACCGGCCCCGGCGCGCAAGACCCGTGATGCGCGAAATTCGTCTCATCCCGCTGCCGCGCTGAAACCAGACCGGCAAAGCGATCATTGCCCCTTTGTAACCCTAGTTTTTTGAACGCCCCACCCGCATGGGGCCACAACAGATAGGAATGCACCATGACAGATCAGAATTTTGATGCCCTCGACAGCCCGCAAAGCCAGCCCGGGCGGGAGCATAAGATGGACCCCGCGCCCGATTATACCCCGCGCTACCCGGGTTCCGACCGGCTCAAGGATAAGGTGGCGCTGATCACCGGGGGCGACAGCGGGATCGGCCGCGCCACGGCGCTGCTCTATGCGCGGGAGGGGGCGGATGTCGCCATCGTCTACCGCAACGAAAGCCGCGACGCGGAAGAGACCAAGCGTTTGGTCGAGGCCGAGGGCCGTCGGGCGCTGTTGCTGCAAGGCGATGTCGGTGAGAAAGCCTTTTGCAAAGATGCCGTAAGCCGCACGATTGAGAGCTTTGGCAAGATTGACATTCTCGTCAATGACGCGGGCGAACAGCACGCGCAGGAAAGCCTCGAAGACATCGAAGAAGCGCAGATCGAACGCACGTTCCGCACCAATATCATCGGCATGATCCTGATGACGCAGGCGACGCTGCCGCATTTAAAAAAGGGCGCGCGGATCATCTGTGTCACCTCGATCACCGCCTATAAGGGGCAGGACCTACTGCTTGACTATGCGTCGACCAAAGGGGCGATCCTGTCCTTCCTGCGGGCCATGGCGAGCAAGCTGGCACCCAAGGGGATTTTGGTCAACGGTGTGGCCCCCGGGCCGATCTGGACGCCGCTGATCCCGGCCTCCTTCCCGGCGGATAAGGTTGAGGAATTTGGCGAAAACACCCCCCTTGGCCGCCCCGGTCAGCCGAATGAGGTGGCCCCGTCGCTGCTGTTCCTCGCTTGCGAGGATTCGTCTTACATGAGCGGGCAGGTGCTGCATCCGAACGGCGGCACATTGGTCGGCGGATAAGCCAGATGCATGTTGCCCCGCGTGCGATGGCGCGGGACAAAGTCGATGCGGGGGCGTGGCTGTAGGTCAGTTTTAATTTAACGCGATGCGCCCCCGGTCACCCCACCGGACGCCGCCGGGCGCCGGACCGCAGCGGCAGAGTGCCGTCATCCGCCCCTTCAATCGTGACCGACTCCGCAATCTCGGTCCGTGGCATGATCGAGATGTCGTGAATGCGCCAATGCAGGTCGAGCAGTTCGGCCTCCGCCGCCTCGACCCTCTCGGGCGTGCCGCCGTTTTCATGCGCCACCGCATAGATCGTGCCGGTCAGAAAACGCCCTTCTTCGCGCAGGCGCAGGCGGCTTTCGCGGACCCATGGCAGCGCGTTGAAAGTATTCTGCACCTCTTCGATCAGCGGGTCGAACTCTTTATCCTCTATCGTGCGCGGCATCTCATCGCTGAGGTCCCGGATCGCCGCGCCGGTGTGTTTGAAACCGTCATGCAGCACGTCCAAGGCGATCACGATGGCCGCGACCGCATCGGCCCACCACCAGCCCATCCCGATCCCAAGGATGCCCACGATCCCGGCAAGCCCTGTCATCCAATCCGCCTTGTTCATCATGGCATCGGCATAGAGCGTCTTGTCATGGAGCATCTTGGCGGGTTTCATTTTCAGGTGGCCGAAAATGACCGGCATCACGACGCTATAGGCCAGCGCCGCGATCATCACCCAGCCGAACCAAATGGTGGTGCCGAAAAGCTCGACACTGCCGATGGTGGGGTGCTCCTGTTTGATGAGCGCGATGGAAGAGTCGACGATAAGAAAGATCCCGACCCCGCCGAGCGATACGGCGCTGATCAGATAAGCGATTGATGTGACACGGATATAGCCCAGTGGGAAACGGCGGTTGGGCTTCCATCCTTCGATCCACGAGCCAACCAAAAAGGCAATGGGCGGCACGAAGCTGAGCAGGTCTTCGATCCATGCGGTTTTCATTGCTTGGCTGCTGCCCACTGCAAAATAGATCGCCGCCACGATCGACCCCAAGACCGCGATCCAGATGACCTCAAGCCAGCGCGCGCGGCGCAGCGCCTTCTTCTGCGCCTCGGGCATGGTGCGGATGGAGCGGGTCATGGGGCGGATGCGCGCAAACGCGCCCCTATGGTTCCGGCTTCATCTCGAAGAAAGCCTTCGATCTCCATCAGCCAAGCGTTTTCGCCCTGCTGCACGGCAACGACATGCTGCGCTCGCTGTAGCGTGGTTTCGGTGGCGGTAAGGCCTTTCATATCAAGTTGCCAATGGGGGAGGGCGGCGAGGTTGAGACCTTCCGCCCATTGATCCATCGGAACCCCGCCTTTTTCCTCAACCAGCGCGGCCAGGGGCAGGTGGGGCGGTACGAAAACGCGTTGGCCTTCGGTGTCATCGGGCAGGGCGTCTGGCCCCCGGCTGCCGATGACGAAGGACTCCTCGAAATAGGCGTAACTCGGCGCGGCACCTTTTACCGGGGTCACATCCTTGCGGGTGAAACCCCCGATGGCGAGGTCGATGTCACCCTTCTCCAACCCCTCCAACGCTGCGAAGGCGCCGAGGTGCTTCCACTCGATGGCCACCCCCAAGGTTTCGGCGAAGGCGCGGGTCAGGTCGGCTTCGACCCCCTGCGGCGGCTGGCCGTCTGCCAGCACGACCCATGGTGGGTTTTCTGATACCGCAACGGTCATTTTCTGGTCGGAGAGAACGGTTTCGAGGGTCTCTTCCACATCCCGAGGGAACCGCAGGTCGTCGCAAGCGGCGAGCAGGCTCAGGGCAGCGAGGGGGACCAAAACTCTTAAACCAATTGGATTTTCCACGCCTTTGGCGCCATGTGGCGTAGTTTCTCGGGGCGTCATTACATTATTCCCTTGGGCCGGATCGCGGGGGATCAACGGGCGGTTTCCCGAAAGGTTCCTGTTAGGGGCAGCCCGACCCCCGCGCGCGATCGGTCGATTTCCGCCGGAGCCGCGCTTTGGAGCCACTTCTTCGGAACACCTGCTGCGATCCTCGCGTTCCAGTTGAAACACTCGGTTTGCCATATTCAGCAACAGGAGGTTTCTTGATGACATCTTATCCTTACGACCAACGCAGTGCCGCTGAGGGCGCGCGGGACGCGCTGACAGAGCGTCAAAGCTCGCTGCTCTGGGGGCTCGGCGTCGGCGCGCTTGCCGGGGCGTCTGCCTATGCGCTCTACGCCGCGCGGCGGGATCGTGACGGGCTGAGCCATCGGCCAGCAGATTCCGCGCCCGGTCGCAGTGCGAAACAGGCGCGTTTCGGGGACTATGCCCTTGTCGGACGCAGGGTGACGATCGACCGTCCGCGTGACGAGCTCTACCGCCACTGGCGCGACTTCACAAAGCTCTCAGAGTTCATGGAGAACGTGAAGGCGGTCGAGCCAATCGACGCCGCCAAGGGTCAGTTCCGTTGGATGATCGCAGGCCCGGCGGGGACAGATCTGCGGGTCGAGACCGAGGTGGTCAGCGACAAACCGGGGGAAGAGATCGCGTGGCGCGCCCTCGACAGTTCGCAGATGTGCAGCGCTACACCAAAGAGCTGTTGCACCGCATCGCCGAGGGCGAGATCGACACCCGCTTTATGATCAGCCACCGCCTGCCGCTGGAGCAGGCCGCCAAGGGCTATCACAACTTCCGCTTCGATCAGAACGACTGGACCAAAGTGGTCCTTAAACCCGGCATGCAGGCCACCGCCGCATAGCAAGAAAGGAGAGTGACATGCCAAACGAACCAGATCACGCCAAAGAGAAACGCCCGCCCCATCGTGAGCGCCACAATGCGCAGGATGACCACGAGGGCGCGGCGCACCGCCCCGAGGAGTTTGATCCAAAGAACCCGCAAAAGGTGGTGAAGCAAGAGAAGTGAACGGCAAAGCAGCGCGAGAAATTCGCGCTGCTTTTTCGTATCGCCCGGGCATTTTCCGGGCGCCATCTCACGCACGGAGAAGGGGCAGATTAGACCCCGCGAACATTAACCGATTCCACAGAAAGGCAGAAAAGGATGCCACAGTTTCACAAAACCATATCGATCATATGCCTTCTGGCCCCCCGGCGGGGCCTTGGCGCAAACGGTGGATCAGACAACCACCACAGCCCCGGAGATGGAGCGGAACACCTCCGCCTCGGATTGGAGCGTGGAGGTGGGCGTCACGCCGAAATTCTTTTACCGTCTCAACGATGGCGTTGGTGCCGCCGAAAGCGCGGAGATCGAGGCTTTTGCAGAGGTCGCCTATGGCCCGGCCTATTTCCACGCCCTCGTTCTATCGCTGGACGACCCACGGGATGACGCGCAATTCGAACTGACGCTGGGCCACCGTGGCGATCTGACGGAGAAACTGGCCTATGACGCCTATTACACCCGCTTTCTGCGCAATGAGACGGGCGATGTGCGCGGAGAGTTGCACGGCAAATTCGACTATAGCGTGAGCGAAGAGTGGCGGGCCACCGTCGATCTGGGGGTCGAGCCGGAGCGGGGCGATTGGGTCTATAAGCTCGAAGGCGGCTATACGTTCAACGACCGCGTTGATGCCTATGCCTTTGTCGAGCGGGACGATATTCTGGATTATACGGGCTATGAGGTCGGGGTGAACTACGACCTCGACGAGGGCAACGCGCCGCTCGATACGTCATTGCTCAGCTACGTTAACCACACCGAAGGCGGCGACACTGTTTTTGCGGTTCAGATCACGCTGTCGCGTTTTCTGCTGGGCGATTGATGCGGGAGGAAACAGCCATGACAACTGAAAAGAATTTGGTTCTACTCGGCGGGGCGCATGTGCATCTGCCCGACCATCTGGCGCATATCGAAGAGCGCGGCTGGCGCGTCTCGCAGGTTTTCGACCGGGATGAGGCGCGCCAAGTGGCGCTTTGTGGCCAGATCAAGGCCAGCGGGGTCGCGCTGACTGACCTTGCCCGATTGGACGTGCGCGGTGCGATTGTGTGCAGCGAAACGGTGTTTCATGAAGAGGACATCACCGCCGCCCTGAACGCCGATCTGCCGGTCTTTGTCGAAAAGCCCATGGCGGGCAGCGCCGAAGCGGCGCGCCGCTGCGCTGACTTGGCCCGCGAGAAGGGCTTGGTCTTGGCAACGGGGTATTTCCTGCGCAGATCCGCGGCGCTCAACCACCTGCGCGAGAGTATCGCGCGGGGCGCATTGGGCCGGGTGCTAGAGGCCCGCGGACGCTTTTCCCATGACGGCGGCTATGCCGATTGGCTGGACCTCGATTGCTGGATGACCGACCCGGCGCGTGCCTGCTATGGCGGGTTCGTGGATGAGGCGGTGCATGTCATCGACCTTCTGCAATGGCTCGTCGGCCCCATCGCCTCGGGCCATGCGGTCACGGGCAACGCGCTTGGCTGGCCGGTGGATGACCACGGCGCGGCCCTCATCGAATTCGCGGCCCCGCCCGCCACCGGCATGGTTGAGGCAGGCTGGACGGATAGCGAAATGCGCCTTGAGTTGGACATCGTGGGCGAGGCCGGTTGGGCGCGTCTGCGGGCGGGCATGCTGGACCTCGGCCTCAGAGGCCAGCAGAAACCGGTCGAGAGCATAGAGCTTCCCCCACTTGATGCGGGCGAGGGGGTGGAGCCGTTTTTGGACACCTTGGAAGGCAAGGATGCGACCGGCCTCGTGCCGCCGGAGGCCGCCGCGCAGGTCAATGTCTTGCTCGACGCAATGAAACTTAATCGCGGCGGATCGTGAACTTTCCGACCTTCTTGGAACAATGACCTGCGGCGGGCGTTCTTTTGTTAATTGGTCAAAAAATTTACCTGAAATAGGAGCGGTCTTTATGTCCCACCCCTCCAACGTCCGGCCCCCATCACGGCGCGATCTTTTGAAAATGATCGGTCTGGCCGCTGGTTCCTCCACCATGCTGCACGCCATGTCCTCCCTCGGGCATGCTAGGCAAAGCCCTTACAAAGGCCCCATCGAACTTTCCGGCGCGCCTCAGGGGCGCAAGGTTGTTGTGCTGGGGGCGGGTCTTGCGGGTATGTGCGCCGCGCTGGAACTGCGCAACGCGGGCTACGAAGTCAGCATCCTAGAGTATCAAAAGCGCGCCGGTGGCCGCTGTTGGACCCTCAAAGGCGGCGATGAATTCGAAGAATTGGGCGGCTATAAGCAAAAGGTCGAATTCTCCAAAGGGCAATATATCAACATCGGACCGTGGCGCATCCCGCATCACCATCTGGCGCTCTTGGACTATTGCCACCGGTTGAACGTCCCGCTCGAAGTATTCGTTCAAGAGAACCAAAACGCCTATCTCCATTCGCAAACGGCATTCGACGGCAAACCAATTCGCTATGGCCATGCTTGGGCGGATTACGTGGGCCAGATCACGGAATTGCTGGCCAAATCGGTCGATAAAGGGCGGCTTGATAGCGCACTGACCAAAGAGGACACTGAGATCCTTCTGGAGTCCCTGAAATCCTTTGGCATCCTCAACAATGATTACAGCTATGAGGCCAGTCTCGATGCCGCTGAATACCGCGGCTATCCTGAGAATGGCGCGCCGGGCGGGGGGCTTTACAACGCCGCGCCCGAGCCTTCTGAGCCGATTGCCTTGGAAGACCTGCTGAAATCCCGCTTTTGGGAAAAGATGCGCAATCACACGACCTACCGCCACCACGCGCCGATGTTCCAGCCCGTGGGCGGCATGGAGGAGATCGCCCATGCCTTTGCCCGTGAGGTGGAGGATACGATCACCTATAACGCCAAGGTTGACCGGATCCGGCAGACCGAAAGCGGGGTCGAGGTGGAGTATTCCAGCGCCGATGGCGAAGGCGAGGGCGGGGTTGAAACGGCGGATTACTGTATCTGCACCATCCCCTTTACCGTGCTCAGCCAGCTTGATGTCGATGTCTCTGCCGACATGCGCCGCGTCATGCGGGCGCTGCATTACCATGAGGCGGTGAAAGCCGGGCTTGAGATGAAACGCCGCTTTTGGGAACGGGATGAACAGATTTACGGCGGCATCACCCTGACCGACCTGCCGATTGCCGAGATCAGCTATCCCTCGGCTGAAATGCATTCCGATGGGCCGGGCGTGCTGCTGGGCTGCTATGCCTATGGGCCGCATGCCTATGCCTTCAATTCGATGTCGCCCGAAGAGCGGCTTGAAACCGTCTTGGAGCAGGGCGCGCGGATCCACCCGCAGTACCGGGATGAATTCAGCAGCGGCGTGGTGCTGAGTTGGCACCGGGTGCCGTGGATGCTGGGCTGTTACTCCGATTGGGATGACCGGGGCCGCGATTATGAGATCGCCGCGACCATGGACAACCGTTTCGTCTGCGCGGGGGAGCATATCAGCTATCTGCCGGGCTGGCAGGAAGGCTCTCTGCTCTCTGCGCTGGATGCGGTGCGACAGGTCCATGACCGCGCGGTGAAGGAGGGTTGAACCATGCGTTATCTGATCTTTCCCCTGCTCATGGCGCTCGCCACGCCGAGCCTTGCGCAGGAGGACAATTCTCAGGTCGATGCCGGTCGGCGTGATCTGGGCTCCACCACCGAGAAATTCACCGATAGCGAGGGGGCCGATCTTTACCGCCGCGCCTGTTCGGGCTGTCACGGACCAGAGGGCGAGGGGGCATACGGGGCCGGGAAATACCCTGCTTTGGCCGCCAACCCGCGGCTGGGGCACAAGCGCTATCCGGTCAACCTGATCCTCGAAGGCAATGGCGCCATGCCGGCCTTTGCCGATTGGCTGGACGATGAACAGGTCGCCGCCATCGTGTCCTACATCCAAACCAACTTGGGCAATGACTACGAAGGCGACGTCACCGCCGAAGAGGTCAAGCGTATGCGGGCCGAGTTCGCTGATTTGGAGGAGGGGTAGACCATGCGACTTTCAATTCTTGTTCCCTTTGCCACCTTCGTCGCCTGTGCTGCCGCGGCGCAATCTCCGCCACCGCTCTTCGACGACGCCGATGATGGCGGCGTGGAACGTGCCCCCGATACCGCTTTGGGCCGCACCGTCGCCTCGGGTGGCGCGCAGCAGGGCGGTGTCGGCATGAAATGCATGGCCTGCCACGGGCTGGATGACGCAGGCGCAGGCTTGGGCGAAATGCCCGGTCTGGCAGGGTTGCCCGCCGAGTATATCGAAGCGCAGCTTCAGGCCTTCATGGCGGGTGAACGGTTTTCGCCGATCATGGTGCCCATCGCCACGCAGTTGACCGAAGAAGAGCGTTTGGCCGTTGCGGATTACTACGCCTCCGTCGCGCCGAAACTGTCCAAGTTCGATCACGGTGCCCCGACGGATGTGGTGCAACAGGGCGGCGCGCTTGCGGCCTCTGGCAGTGACAGCGTGCCAGCCTGCAACCAATGCCACGGTGGCAGCGACACAAGCGGCGCGGCGATCCCGCGTTTGGCGGGGCAATCGGCGCAGTATATCGCCGATCAGCTGGTGGCTTGGCAGAACGGCGACCGGGCGAATGGGCCGCTTAACGTCATGGAAGACATCGCCAAATCGCTTAGCGATGAGGAAATCCGCGCGGTTGCCCTATACTACCAGCAGACGCCGCCTGATGCGGAATAAAGCGACACCACCACGGATACAGATGGCCCCAAGCTGATGGCAATTCGCCCGGCCTCTTTCTTCCGGTCGGGATCCTCGACCGTGATGACCGTCGCGCGGCCGCGTGTGATTGCGCTGACCCTCGGCAAACACGCGCCGATCTTTGGCGCGCTGTGCCTGCCGCCCGGTGCTTGGGCCTTGGCCGAGGGGGACTTGCTGCTGGCGCTGGTCTTGCTCGCGCCGGTGGCTCTGTCCGGCATGGTGCATGTCGCGGTGCGGTCGCGCCCGCTGCCCGATGATCTGCGCGGGATGGAGGCGATGATGACCGTGGCCTTGGTTTTTCTCATTGCTGCGCTGTTGACCACACCCGCTTTCGTCACCCTTGGCATGCCCCCCATAGATGCGTTTTTCGAGGCGGTGAGCGGCATCACCACCACCGGCCTTACCGTCGCGCAAGAGGTGGAAAGCTGGCCTTTCGCGGGCCATGTCTTGCGCGGCTGGATGCAGTGGTGCGGCGGTCTGGTGATCGCTACGGCGGTGCTGGCCCTGCTGCTGCCGCGCGGCCGCCCGGCGCGGCGTTTGGGGCGGGTCGATATCCAGCAGGGGGATCGCATTTCTTCAACCCGAGAGCAGGCGCGCCAGCTTCTGACCGTCTACAGCGCGCTGACGGTGGTGATGGTGCTGCTGACCATGCTGGTAATCCCCGATTGGCGCGAGGCTCTGGTGCTAACCCTCGCCGCCATCTCGACCGCCGGTTTCTCGCCCCGCGCCGACAGTCTGGCGAGCTATACGCCGCTGGGGCAGGGCATGGTCATCCTATCCTGCGTGTTGGGCGCGATATCGCTGCTGGTCTTTGTCTTTGTCGGCCAGGGGCGGCACCGTGAGGCATGGAAGCTCGGCTCGGTCCAGCGGGTGCTGGTGGCGATTGCACTGGCCTTGGTCATTTACCTCGCCGCGGTGCTGACCACCTCCCAAGATCGCGAGCTTACCCTCTACGCCCATGCGCTGAACCTGATTTCGGGGCTGACGACGGCGGGGTTTTCCACGGGGCCGGTCTATGATGCCGGTCCTGCCTTGCTTATCCTGTTGCTGGCGATGCTTTGGGGCGGCGATGCCGGATCGACGGCGGGGGGGCTCAAGCTCAGCCGTCTGCATGTCTGTATCGGCGCAGTGGTCCATGCGGTGCAGCACGTCCGGCTCACTGAACATGCCATCGCCCCCCTGCGCCACAGTGGCCGGCCCGTCTCGACCGAAGCGGTTGTGTCGCTTTTGGCGCTGGTGCTCATCTATTTTAGCTTTGCGGGGCTCTTGTGGTTTCACTTCGTAGCCCATGGCTACCCCCCGTTGCCCGCCTTGTTCGACACGATTTCAGCGCTTTCGACCGTGGGCCTCTCAACCGGGGCGGTGGGGGCGGACATGCCCGGCGATCTGAAACTTTCGGTCGCCTTCGCCATGTGGCTGGGCCGGTTGGAATTCATCGCGGTGCTGGCGCTTTTGCTGCCACGCAGTTGGACCCGCCCAAGTTAGGAGATTACCCATGCGTATCGTCATCATCGGCGCGTCGAGCTTTGGCCTCGCCATTGCGGAGGAGTTGATCGAAACCGACCGCGAGGTCGTGTTGATCGACAAGTCGCGCGAGTTGTTGGAGCAGGCGGCAGAGCGGATCGACTGCGGCATGATAGAGGGTGATGGCAGCAACCCAGACGTGCTGCGCGAAGCCTTTCGCGACGAAGACGACGTGTGCATCGCCGTAACCAACGCCTCCGAGATCAACATTCTGGCGGCGCTCATTGGCCGCTCTATCGGCTATGGCCGGGTGATCCCGCAGATCACCTCGAATGCGCTGCTGCGGGTCTGTTGCGAATTGGGTTTGGACGATGTGATCAACCCCCATGCCAAGGTCGCCGAAAACATCGTGGATATGCTGACCGGCGATGACGACGCGATGAAAGAGCCGCTGCTACAGGACGATCTCCTGCTCACCCGCGTCACCGTGCCCGAGCGTTTGGCCGGGGAGCGGTTGGACCTGCCGGGCCAAGGCCGCCTTGTCGCGCTGATCCGCGACGGGGAAGAGCAGTTGCCGGGGCAGGATGTTACCCTGCAAGAGGGCGACGTTCTGATCGTGGTGCTGCCGCGCGACAGGCAGGAAGACCTGACCAAAGCCTTCGCGGCAGGCTAACCCGCTTAGCCCGCGCTTTTGGCCAAGCTATCGTGCCGCAGCAGTTGCCGCACTTGAAGGGCCACCAGCACCATGAACAGCCCGCCGCCCGCGACCCACATCAACGCGCCCGCGAGTTGCTGGTCGGCCAAGGCGGAAAGCCCATAGGGCAGGGCGGTCAGCTCGTGCCAGCCATGCCACACCGTGGGGGCGAGGGTTAGGGTCACCGCAAAGGCGGTCAACTGTGCCGCGGTAAAGACCGCAGGCACCGCCGCCTGCGCCCCGGCACCGCGAAACCCCATGAAGAGCGCAATCGCGCAGCCTGTCAGCGACAGATGCATCGCCCAATAGACAAGGTCGGACTGCAAGGTCGCCGCATAGGGCGTCGGGCTGTGCCATCCCCAAAAGAGCAGAGCAAAGAGCAGGGCGAGGGGCCAGAGCGGCAGCCGTACCTTCGGCAATGCCGCCGCGATCATCGGTGCGGCAATCAGCGTGAGCAGAATATGCTGCCCCACCCGGGCCGAGAACAGCGCCATTGAGGCCGCGCAGAGCGGGGAGATGAACAAGAAGGCCACTAGCGCCGCACCGCTCAGCGCTTGGCCCCGCCGCTCGGCGCGCGTCCAGAGCAGGGCCGCGAAAGCCAGCAGCCCGACCAGCAGAAAGGGGTCGAGGGTCCAGCGGGTCAAAAGCTCTCCGGGGAGGGGCGGTGTGCCGCAGAATGGGGTATAGGCGTCCTGTTGCATGAGGGGTCTCCTCTCTCTCTATCCGTGGCAGCCGGGCAGGATCAGCACCGGGGTTAGATTGGCCAGCGTGGCGATGAGCGAGATCAGCCCGGTCCACCATCCTGCGCGCAGAAGGGCGGTCTCATCCCGGTTCAGGTCCGACCGCCGACCGCTATGTGCGCCCCGCCACATCCAAAAGATTTGCACCATCGCCATGGCAAGCGTCAGCACGACGGCGATGATCAGCAGGTGGTCCTGCCCCAGCAGTGCGCGCGGCGCGCAGGCGGCCGAGATCAGCGCGTAGATCAGCGTGAAATGCAGCGCCCACAGCAGGGCCGGTTTGGCGATGCCTTTGGTCAGACCTCTCATATCGCGCCTCCTGCCAGCAGATAGGCCGCCGCCGTGACCCCGCCCATGATGGCCACCACCTTGGCGAATGTGGCGATGAGCAGGTTGGGCAGCATCTGCCCCGGCTGAACCGCGCCCACGGCTTTGCGCAGCGCATTGATGAGCGACCAGTAAAGCACCACGGCAAGGTATCCCGCCACGAAGGCGAAGAGCGCCCAGCCCACGGCGGCATAGGCCGACCCATAGGGATCGACCTCTTGGATCGACAAGAACAACAGCGCGCCCAAGGCGATGGCCCCCACGGCCAGTCCCAGATCGACGGCGATGACCGACTTGACCTTGGCCCCATAGGCCGCCCGGCGGCTGGCCCAACTGAACAGCAGCAGGCCCAGAGCGGCGAGGGCCGCCAGACCCGCCATGAGCGGATCAGCGGCGGGGGTCGTCTCGGCCCAATGGGGCTGGGTGTTCCACAGGTAAAGCCCGGCAAAGACCAAGGAGGCGAAGAGCGCGGCGGAGATCAGCATCGTGCCCACCACCGCCAAATGCAGGTGACTGCGCGGATCGACGATATTAACCGGCAGGCGCAGTTTGCCCAAGCCGCTGTCGCGCCGCACGCCGCTGTCCGACGGCTCCCAAATCCACGCGGTGATCCCCGCCAGCGCGATGGCGAAACCGACCGCCACCAGCCAATAGGCCGAAGCCAGCGTCGCGCCAAAGCCAAGCGCCAGACCGAAGGCGGTGATTAGCGGCACCCATGTCGGATGCGGCAGGCGCACGATCTGCATCGGCGCGCCGGTCACGGGGTCATTGCCCATAGTCTCGCGCCGGTGGTCGGTGGTGGGGCGCAGCGCGCCTTCGACCTTATGGGCCGGGCGGTCCAGCAACTCGGGCTGGTCCCAGAGCGGCTCACGCGAGCGGACGGTGGGAATGGCGTGAAAGTTGAACCCCGGCGGGATTGGCGGATAGAGCCATTCGAGCGTGCCCGCGCCCCAAGGATTGCGCCGCGCCCGCAGCCCGTGACGCTGGTGCCAAAAGAAGTCGAAGACAAAGAGCACGACGCCCGCAGCGAGGATGTAAGAGCCGATCGACGACAGCATATTGAGCCGGTCCCAGCCCAAACCCTCGGGGTAGCTGGCGATCCGCCGCGGCATGCCGCGCATGCCCGTGAGATGCATCATGAAGAAGGTTACGTTGAACCCGATGAACATCAGCCAAAAGACCCAGCGGCCCAGCGTGTCCGACATCATCCGCCCGGTGAAATGCGGCATCCAGTAATAAAGCGCGCCGAACATCGGGAAGACGAAGCCGCCGATCAGCACATAGTGCAGATGCGCCACCACGAAGTAGCTGTCATGGGCCTGAAGGTTGAAAGGCACCGCGGCCACCATCACACCGGTGAGGCCCCCCAGCACGAAGATGAACAGGAAGCCGAGGATGAAGAGCATCGGCACCTCCATCCGTGGCTTTCCCTGCGCCAGCGTGGCGAGGAAGCAGAAGATCTGCACCCCCGTCGGGATCGCCACCATCGTCGAGGCGGCGGAGAACAGCGTCAGCGACATCACCGGCAGGCCCGTGGCGAACATATGGTGCGCCCAGAGGCCGAAGCTGAGGAAACCCATCGTCACCACCGCCGCCACGGCAAACCCGTAGCCGAAAAGCGGTTTGCCCACGAAAGTCGGTAGCATCGTCGCCACCATGCCCGCGGCGGGCAGGAAGATGATGTAGACCTCCGGGTGGCCAAAGAGCCAGAACAGGTGCTGCCAGAGCAGGGGATCGCCGCCAAGCGCGATGTCGAAGAACGGCAGACCCAAAAGGCGCTCGGCCTCCAGCAGGATCGAGCCGATGATCAGCGGCGGAAAGCCCACGGCGATCATGAAGGCGGTGATCAGCAGATACCACATCAGGATCGGCATCTTGGTGAGGCTCATCCCCGGCGCGCGGGTGCAGAGGATCGCGGCAATGATCTCCACCGCCGCGGTCACGCTGGCGATCTCGGCGAAGGTGATGCCGATGAGCCAAAAATCCGCCGAGAGGTCCTGCGTATAGGCACTGGTCGAGAGCGGCACATACATGAACCAGCCCCCCGCGGGGGCGGCGTCGAAGACGAAGGACGACAGCACGATGATGCCGCCGAACAGGTAGCAGTAATAGCCAAAGGCCCCGAGCCGCGGAAACACAAGGTCGCGTGCACCCACCATGAGCGGGATGAGATGCACCGCGAACCCCTCCAGCATGGGGATCGCGAAGAGGA
The DNA here is from genome assembly GCF_043557315.1 of Sulfitobacter sp. 1A12779. Classification (NCBI taxonomy): domain Bacteria; kingdom Pseudomonadati; phylum Pseudomonadota; class Alphaproteobacteria; order Rhodobacterales; family Roseobacteraceae; genus Sulfitobacter; species Sulfitobacter sp. 1A12779. Next base: position 209,799 of record NZ_JBIFFU010000005.1, on the reverse strand, counting down.
ACATCATGATCGTCCCATGCATCGTGAAGACCTGATTATAGGTCTCGGAATCGAGGAAGGTGTTGTCCGGCACGATGAGTTGGGTGCGCACCAGCAGGGCGAGGAAACCAGCAATCAGGAAAAAGACGAAGCCGGTGACGAGGAAGCGTTTGCCCACCACCCGGTGACTGACCGAGGACAGATAGCGGATGCCAGGTGGGGCGTCCCAAATCCGCTCGAACCCTTTGTCCGGCGCGCCCTTGGCGCTGCCGGAATAGGTCTGATCCTCGGGCAGATCCACGACATATGCTTTACGGTCCGTCATTTAAGGCTCGCCAGATAGGCCGAGAGCGCGCGCAGGTCGGGCCCCGGCAGATGGTTGTAAGAAGGCATCTTGGCCCCCGGTTTCATCGCGGTCGGATCCGCGATCCAACCCGCGAGCGTGCCTTGGTTCATGCGGTACATCCCCGCGCCAAGACTGCCGCGCGCGCCCACGCGGCTGAGGTCAGGCCCTAGCGTTCCGGTCTCGGCTACGCCGCGGATGGTATGGCAAGCGGGGCATCCCGCTTCGACAAAGACATCGCGCCCGCGGGTCAACTCCGTGGTGGCCGCGTCGCGGGCCTCGCCACTGCTGCCCTGCATCCAAGCGTCGAAGTCTTCGGGCTCCATCACGACGACCTCAAAGGCCATTTTGGGGTGTGACAGCCCGCAAAACTCAGCACATTGCCCGCGAAAACGCCCTGTTTCGGTCGCCATGACCGGCAGGCTGTTCACCCGGCCCGGGATCATGTCCATCTTGCCGGTAAGCTTGGGCACCCAGAAGGAATGGATCACGTCGCTGGATTTCAAGCGAAAGGTCACCGGGCGGCCTTTGGGAATGACGATCTCATTGGCGCCGCGCATGGCCCAGCCTTCGGGGTCATAGACCACATCCCACCAGAATTGTTTGCCGGTCACTTCGATGACCAGCGCCTCGGGGTCTTCCAAGGTGATGCGTTGCAGGATGACGGTGGAAAAGCCCATCAGGATCAGCACTGAGACGAGCGGCAGGGCGATGCCCCCCGCCCAGATCCACCATTTGCGCGGCGCGATCTTACCGGCGAGGACGCCCCAGACAAAGAGCAGCAGCAGCACGAAGACCACGCCGAAAGCGACCGTCATGCCGATGGTCAGCCCGTTGATCGCCGTGGCGCCGACCCCCTCTGGCGCGAGGGCGGATTGCACGCCGTATTCGCCAAGCGTGGACTGTGCGGTATCGCTCATTCGCGCACCTCCGATCCCAGAAGATAGGCGGCGATGTCGCGCGCTTCATCACGTTTCAGGCCAAGGTTCGGCATGGCGGTCTCAGGGCTATGGGCGGGCGGGTTCATCAACCAACGGGTCAGATCGCCGGGGCGGTTCGGCAAAACGCCCGCCACATAGGATTGTCGGGCGAAATCATGCAGGTCGGGGCCAACGGTACCTTGGGCATCGCGCAGCCCCGGCACGCGGTGGCAAGCGCCGCAGCCATGAAGCCGGATCAGGGCAACCCCGCGCTGCGGGTCGGCATCCAGAAACCGGCGCGAGGCGGCTTCGTAATCCGGGGTCTTTTCCACCAGACCTTGGCGTATGTTTATCCGGGCCCAGTCCGACACTTGTTGCGAGGCTTCTCGGATCGGGCCTGACACAGCGGCGGCAATGCTGCTTTGCGGCGGCAGGGCCGACCAGACCATCGCGAGGCCGGTCAGCAGCAGAACCGATATGACGGTGAAGACGCGCATGCCTCAGCTCACTGCGTCGGTGCCGTGGAAGGCTCCAACAGCGGTGACGTCTCGGGCGGCAGCGGCTGCGTCGGGCGGACACGGTTGTAATAGGCGCTGACGGCGTCGATGTCTTTCTGGGTCATCTTTTTGGCGATGGCGGACATGACATTGTCCACGTCATTGTCGCGCTTGCCCTCTTTCCACATCTGCAATTGATGCGCCATGTAGCTGGCATATTGCCCGGCAAGGTAGGGCACCGAAGGCGGGTTGCCGAGGCCGCTTGGCCCGTGACAATTCACACAAGCGGGCACGCCGCGCTCAGCCGAGCCGACAGCGCCAAGCTGGCCACCCCATTGCAGGGTCATGCCGTCCACATCGCCCAAGGGCGGGGTGTAGGGGGCCGAGATCGTGGCGTAATAGGCCGCGACGGCCTCCATCTCTTCTTCGGTCAGTTTTTTGGCGATGCCCGACATGACGCGGTTCTGCCGGTCGCCCGAGGCATAATCCTTGAGCTGTTTGTAGGTGTACCACCCGGCCTGACCGGCCAGCCGGGGGAAGGCGCCTGAGCCGTCGCCCGCGCCATCGCCGCCGTGGCAGGTGATGCAGGCCATGCCGCTGTCGCCCGCCTCGGACCCGCCCATGGCGACCAGCCGGCCAAGTTCCAGCACATCGTCGTCGACCTCGGTGTTCACCGTCGCGTTGAAGCGCAGAACGTCGTCTTGGAAACGTTGCTCCATCGCCGAGATGCCGGGGGCAGCCTCGTAATTCTGGGCGCGGATGAAACCGGCGGAAATGCCGAGAACGGCGATCGCGCTACAGGTCGTCAGAACGGTACGGAATGTCATGGGGCGGTCCTTTCGATCTGTCTTAGGCATCCATCAAGGGGCCGGGGTTCGGCAGGTAGTCGCGTTTCATGTGTTCAAGCGTCCAATAGGCGAGGCCCATCAGCGGCCCGGTGGGGTTGTAGCCAAGGTTCTGCGGAAACAGGCAGGCGCCGAAAACAAAGACGTTGTGATGGTCCCACATCTGGCCATAGCGGTTGACCACGCTGGTCTCGGGGTCGGTGCCGATCACCGCGCCGCCGACGTTATGGGTGGTCTGATAGGGGACGATGTCATAGTGGCTGTCGATTGCCGCATTGTTGCTGCCGCTGACGGAAGTCACATTGTCCATCTCGCGGGCGATCTCCATCGCGCGCTGCATCACATAGTCTGACATCTTGCGGTCATTCTCGGGGAAATCGAAGGTCATGCGTAGCAGCGGGCGGCCATAGGCATCGGTCCATGTCGGATCAAGGTCGAGGTAATTCTCGGGCGTCGACACCGAGGAGCCATGCACCACCAAATCGGCGTGATGATTGTAGTTCTCGCGCACCGCGCGTTTCCACTCCGCGCCCCATTTTGGCGTGCCCTCGGGCACCGGCTGATAGCCGATGGGGCGGCCATGGTATTGTTTGCAGGCGATATAACCGCCGCCGACGAACCCCAGATCGCTATGGTCGAAATTATCGCCGTTGTAATCGTCGATCACCACGCCGAGCGCGCCCGCGCCCATATAGGGGTCGGTTTTCACACTGTCGTCGAAGAAGGCATCGACCCCGGCCACGGTTTGATAGCTGTAGTTGCGCCCCACCACGCCGGTGCGGGTCTCGGGGTCATAGGGCTTGCCAAGGCCGGAGACGAGCATCAGATGCACGTTCCACAGCGCATAGGCATTCATGCAGATCGTGTCGGCGGGCTGGAAAACCTCTTCGCCGTTCTCATCAAGATAGATCGCGCCGGTGGCGGTCTCGCCGTCTCCGCTCTTCTCGATGCGCAACACCTGTGCGTTCAGGCGGATCTCGAAATTCTCATGGTCCTTGATCCGGTCATAGACGCAGATGATCGGGTCGGCCTTGGCATAATAGCCGCAGCCGAAACGCTCGCAAAAGCCGCAATAGGTGCAGGGGTGCAGCTGCGCGCCATAGGGGTTCACATAGGCTTTGGTCACATTGGCCGAGGGCATGGGGAAGGGGTTCAACCCCATCCGCTCAGCCGCCTTGCCAAAGAGCGTGTTGGAGATCGGCTGGCGCATCGGCGGGTTGGGGTAATCCGCGCTGCGCGGCCCCTCAAAAACGTTCCCCCCGGCAAGCGCCTCGCCGTTTAGATTGCCAGCCTGCCCGGCGGCTCCGCAAATCCGTTCGAAAAAGTCGAGATGTGGTTCAAGCTCATCATAGGTGACGCCCCAGTCCTGAATACTGAGGTCGGGGCCGATGAAATCCTTGCCGTAGCGCTCTTCGTAATGGCTGCGCATTTCAAGGTCAGAGGGCAGGGGCCGCCAAAGCTGGCCGTTCCAATGGATGCCTGCACCGCCCAAGCCCGATCCGGGCAGGAAAGACCCCAGCCGCCGCATCGGCAGTGCCTGCTGGTCACGGTTATTGCGAAAGGTCAGCGTCTCTTTCTTGACGTCGACCATATGCTCGTAGCGGTGGGCGTATTTGAGTTCGTCATGTTCCTCGGGCGCGCCGAAGGATGTGGCGGTATGGCGTTGTTTGCCCCGCTCCAGCACAACGCAGCGCTGCCCGGCATGGGCCAATTCGTAGGCTGCGGTCAGGCCGGTCCAGCCACCGCCGATGATCAAGACATCGGTTTTGGGAAGCGTTCTGGGTGCCATCAGTCAGACCCTCCGCCAATCGCGCGGGGCGGGTAGGGGGAGCCGCCACGATCATGGGCAATGCCGCGCGGCGGCGGCGTGATCGAGCGTTCGTGTTCGTCCACCCGCTCCGTGTAATAGGCATGCGCCCCCGGGAACCCGACCATGCGCCAGCCGGCGTAATCATGATTGCCCAGGTAGATCGGATCGGCGAAATACCCCTGCCGCGTCAGCTTCCACAATTCGGCGATCAGAGTGCCGATAAAATCGTCCCGGTTCGATAGTTCTTCGACATGATCGGCGCGGGCAGTGGCATCCATCTCGGCAAAATCCCCCAATTGGCGCGCCTGTTCTATTCCTTGGCGGAGGAGTTGGGCCGGTGTGAATTCAAGCTGATATCCCTGTTCGGCCACGGCCCCATCGGGAAAAGGCGGTTCGAGGTAGAGCCCTTTCCCCGCGCCATAGGCCGTGGCCATCTGGTAATCGATAAAGTCGACCACACCGGCTTGCGAGGCCGAGGGGAACTCATCTTGGGGAATGAAAACATCGACCACGGCGGCCATCCACCGCGCTTCGTCATTCGTCAAAAACGCCCAACCCCGATCATCGCGGGCGGCAAAGGCGTGTTGCACCGGCAATCCGACTGTCGCGGCACCTGTACCAAGTGCGATTTGGGCTAAAATAGCTCGCCGTGAAAAGAGCTTTGCCATAAATTGCGGCTCCGCTTGAAAAATAGGTCTGCATCACAACAACGGTAAACTTCCCGTGGGGTTCCGGAACTTTGTGAACATTTTCACTAATTGGCGCGAACGGATCGCCCCCTCGCGCGTTGACCGGGCATGTTTGCAAGCCTTTCCACCCCGATCCTCTTCGCTCTTGGCGGTCTCGCCGGGCTTATCATTCTCGTGACTGGCTACCGTATGACGGGGCTCAGCGACCAGATCGCGGACCGGACCGGCTGGGGGGAGGCGCTGGTTGGCGCGGCCCTGCTCGGCGCGGCCACTTCCATGTCTGGCACGGTCGTCTCGCTGACCTCGGCGCTGGACGGGCGGGCCTCATTGGCCTTTTCGAACGGTATCGGGGGCATCGCGGCGCAGACGGCCTTTCTGGCCTTGGCGGACATGATCTATCGGCGGGCCAACCTCGAACATGCGGCGGCTGATCTGGCCAATGTCTTTCAGGCGGGGCTGCTGCTGCTTTTGCTGACGGTGCCGCTGATGGCCTTCACCGCGCCAGAGGTGGCGTTTTGGGGCATCCATCCCGCCAGTGTCGCGCTGTTCGCGCTCTACGCCTATGGCATGCGGGCCACCGCCCGGCTGCGGGAAGAGCCGATGTGGCATCCGGTATCCACCTCGGACACCCGCGCGGATGAGCCGGAGGACGACGAAGAGGCCGAGAAACCCGTGGGCGCATTGATTGTGCCCTTTCTGATCTTGCTGGTGCTGATGGGTCTTTCCGGCTTCGCCGTGGCGCGGATCGCGGCGGAGATCTCGGACCGGTTCGACCTGTCGGATACCGTGGTGGGAGCCACGATGACGGCGGTGCTCACCTCTCTGCCCGAGCTTGTGACCACCCTCGTCGCGGTGCGGCGCGGGGCGCTGCAATTGGCCGTGGGCGGGATCATCGGTGGCAATACTTTCGACACGCTGTTCCTGACTCTGTCGGACATCGGGTATCGGGACGGCTCGCTCTATCATGCGATCACGGCGGATGACCTGTTCTGGCTTACCGTGGCGATGATGATGACGGCGGTTCTGATCCTTGGCCTGATCTTTCGCCAGCGCAAGGGGATCGGTTGGGAGAGCATCGGCTTGTTGGTGATCTACGCAGGCGCGCTGGCGGTGCAGGTTCTCTAAATACAGGTAACAAGGGAACTATCTCATCAAGTTACCGTTATCCCCATGATGCTACCGGCCTTGCCCGCCCGAATTTTCAGCAGGAGATAGTCATGAGAAATGCGCCGCTTCTAGCAATTACGCTGATTGGCAGTCTCGCCGCCACGGCACTGCGATCTGAGACTGAGACACCGCAATTCATTCCCCAAGACACGATGATCGCCCTGTCGAGCCTGAATGGCCACAAGCTGTTTCTGCCCGCCAAGGATGCGCCGCTGGCCGATATCGACCTCGAAGAATTGAAAGAGCCTTTGGAAGAATGGATCATGGCGGGGCAGGTGTCGGAAGTGGTGATCAGCCGTGATGGCACCCTGCGTGGGATCATCGTCGATGCGGGCGGGTTTCTGGGCAAGGGGGCGACGCGGGTGTTGTCGCTTGATGATCTGCGGTTCTTGCCGGATGCGGATGAAGAGAACGAATTCTTTCTGCTTTATACCGGCCAGAAAGAAGACCTGAAAGCCGCCCCGGAATACAACGAAGACGACGTGCGCCTTCGCGCTGCCGATATGCGTGAAGGCGGCGAGAAGATCGAGATCGTTAAATTGAGCGATCTGGATTCCGAAGAATTCCTCGGGCTGGCGACCTTTGGTCAAAACGACAATTGGATTGGTGAGATTTCGCAGGTCACCTTTAGCGAAGATGGCCAGATCAAGATGGTGATCCTCGACATCGGCGGCTTCCTCGGTCTGGGCGAAACGCAGGTCGCCGTGCCGCTGGATATGATCGAATTGCGCCGTTTGGGCGGAGACGATCTGCGGGCCTATGTCTCGGCGACCGAGAAAGAATTGCAAGAAATGGAGCCTTGGGAAGAGGACGGCTGAGCCCCCGGGGGCGCGTTTCAATTTCGGAACCAAGCGCAAGACATATTTTAGGAGAGCATGATGGAGAGCGCGAAATTTGACTTGCACCTGATCGACTATGCGATTGTGGTGGCCTATTTTATCGGTGTCGTTGCCCATGGTATTTACGTTTCGCGCAAACAATCCGGCGGGTCCGAGGATTACTTTCTCGCCGGGCGTTCCCTGCCTTGGTATCTGATCGGCTTCTCGCTTTTCGCCTCCAACATGTCCGGCTCCAGTTTTGTGGGGCTGATGGGCGGGGCCTATGCGAATGGCGTCGTGATCTTCAATTACGAATGGACTGCGGCGCTGGTCTTGATCCTATTCGCGATCTTCATTCTGCCGTCTTACCTGCGGGCGAAAATCTCGACCGTGCCGGGATTTCTGGAAGAACGCTATGACGTCCGTTCGCGCCGGGCCTTTTCGCTTTTCACCATCCTCGCGATCATGTTCATCGACACGGCGGGCGCGCTTTATGCGGGTGGGTTGGTGATCTCGAATGTCACCGGCTACCTCAATCTTTGGGCCGCCGTCGCCGTGCTGGCTTTGGTCGCGGGCATCTACACCATTCTGGGCGGTCTTTCGGCGGTGGTCGTGACCGATACGGTGCAGGCGATCTTGCTGATCATCGGGGCCGCTGCCCTGTTCTGGATCGGCCTTGATGAGATCGGCGGCTGGGAGGAGCTGTTCACCGGCAAGCCCGAAGATATGACCCATATGATCTTGCCTGCGGACGATGATTTCTTGCCGTGGACGGGGCTTTTGGGCGTTATCTTGCTCGGCTTTTACTATTGGACGATCAACCAGTTCGTCGTGCAGCGGACGCTGGGCGCGAAGGACCTGAAAGAAGGGCAGATCGGGGCCATCTTCGCCGGTTTCCTGAAACTGCCGAACATCTTTTTGATGGTGCTGCCGGGGGTGATCGCGCTCAAGCTCTACCCCGATCTTGAAACGCCTGACCTTGCTTTCCCCACGCTGGCGTTTGAGTTGATGCCGATTGGCGTGCGCGGGCTGATTATGGCAGCACTGATTGCGGCGATCATGTCTTCGCTCGACTCCGCCTTGAACTCTGCTTCAACCTTGGTGGTAAAGGACTTTGCCGAGCCGATGTTCAACGTGAGTGAAGAACGTCAGGTCTGGATGGGCAAACTGGTCACCGCGGGCGTCATGGTCTTTGGTGCGATCTATGCCCCGATGATTGCGGGATTTGAAAGCCTCTTCAGCTATTTCCAATCCTCGCTGTCCTATATCGTGCCGACCATCGTCGTGGTCTATATCCTTGGCCTGATGTTCAAACGGTTGAACGGCAACGGCGCGTTTTGGACGATCATGTTTGGCCTGATCATCGGCATTCCGCTTTTCGTGCTGAAAGAGGTGACGAATTACTGGGCCTATATGGGGCTGCCGGAAATCCACTATACGGTGATGTCCTCGATCATGATGACCATCGGGATCATCCTGCATTTCGGTATTTCCTACGCCACCTCGCCGAAGGAAAAAGAGAATATCGAAGACCTTGTCTGGCAGGGGGAAGAGGCCAAAGAGATTTTCACCCAATGGGAGAAACCGCTCTGGCAGGATCGCACCCTCTGGGCCGGGCTGCTTGTCGTGGCCACGCTGGCGATGGTGGTTTGGTGGGCCTAAGCGATGGAGACGCTGGACCGCATAGCGACAGTTGTTGCGACGCAGCTTGAGGCCGCGCCCGATTTCGTCAGCCCCCTGCTTGCCGTGCTTCTGGCCTGTGCGGCGGGGCTGGCGGTCCATTGGATCGGATACCGTATCCTTGACCGCGTAATCTCGGAAAAGAACATCACCGGGCGGTCCTTGCTGCGCCGGGCGCGTAGGCCGCTGCGCCTTGCCGCCGTGGTCGCAGCGCTTGCTTGGGTTCTGCCCAATGTGCGTCTCTACGGCTGGCAGGACGGGGCGGCGCATCTGTTCCTCGTCTTGCTGATCATTCTCGTCGGCTGGACGCTGATCCTGCTGACCAATCATTTCGCCGAACGCGCCGTGCGGCGGCATCGGCTGGATGTCGAAGACAATCTTTCGGCCCGCAAGTTCGTGACCCAAGCGCGGGTCCTGCGCCGGACCGTGACCATCATCTTGGGGATTTTCACTGCCGCTGGCGTTTTGCTGACCTTTGAGAGCGTGCAGAAATACGGGGCCGGGCTTTTCGCCTCGGCCGGGGCGGCGGGGCTGGTCGTGGGGCTGGCGGCGCGCCCGGTGCTGACCAATCTGATCGCGGGGCTTCAGATCGCCATCACCCAGCCCATCAGGCTCGAAGATGTGGTGATCGTCGAAGACGAATGGGGCTGGGTCGAAGAGATTTTCGCGACCTATGTCGTCGTGCGTCTGTGGGATTGGCGGCGCATGGTGGTGCCGCTGTCTTATTTCATCGAAAAGCCCTTTCAGAATTGGACCCGCGAAAGCGCGTCGATCATCGGGACGGTGTTTTGGTATCTCGATTATACGGTGCCGATTGGCGAAATGCGCGCCAAGCTTGAGGAGCTGGCCAAAGCCTCGCCCCTATGGGACGGGCAGGTGGTAAATCTTCAGGTTTCCGAGACCGAGAAAGACAGTATCGCCGTGCGTGGTCTTGTCAGCGCACGGACCTCACCACAGGCATGGGATCTGCGCTGTGAAATCCGCGAGAAGATGATCGACTGGCTGCAAAAAGAGCATCCCCAAGCCCTGCCGCGTCTGCGCGGGAATATGGAGATCCGCAGCCGTGATGAGCCGGACATGTCATCGAAAGGCGAGGCTCCGGTGATGCCCTAGAGGGGGCGCAGGGCCGACCAAGGAAACGAACAACAAAGGAGAAAATAGGTGGAAAATCTCGCACGGCGTCTTGGTCTGAAAACGGACCCGGTCATCTTTTTCATCTCAGCCGGGCTCGCCGCGCTTTTCGTTCTGCTGTTGATCTCGGTACCCGAACCCATCGGAGACATCTTTGCCGTGGGTCGGGCTTGGGTCGTGACCAATCTTGGCTGGTTCTTCATCCTTGGCGTGAATGTCTGGCTGGGTTTTCTGATTTGGGCCGCCGCGTCGCGCCACGGCCATATCCGATTGGGGCCGAAAGGCTCTGAGCCGGAGTATTCGAACCTGTCGTGGTTCACCATGCTTTTCGCCGGGGGCATCGGCACCGTTCTTATGTTCTGGGGCGTGGCAGAGCCGATCAGCCATTTTCAGAAACCACCCCTGCCGGGGGTGGAGCCCTATTCGGAACAGGCGGCGAAAGATGCGATTTCAATCGCGATCTATCACCTGGGGCTGCACACTTGGGCGATTTTCACGCTGCCCGGTCTGGCCTTCGCCTATTTCATCAACCGCTATGATCTGCCGGTGCGCGTCAGCTCGGTTTTCTACCCCCTGCTGCGTGAGGGTATTCACGGGCCAGTGGGCAAAGCCATTGATATCGTGGCTATCTTGGGCACGATCTTCGGCGTGGCGGTGTCCCTCGGTCTCGGTTCTTCGCAGATCGCGGCGGGGCTGTCCGAGCTTTTTGGCTGGGATGCGTCGACCTTTTTGAAGATCATGATCCTCGCCCTGCTGACCATGGTCGCTGTCGGCTCGATCGTGGCGGGGCTCGACAGCGGGGTGAAGCTCTTGTCGAACATCAACATCGGCATGGCGGTTCTGTTGATGCTCTTTGTGCTGGTGACCGGATCGACCTTGTTTCTTTTACGTGGCATCGTCGAAACCGCGGGGCTTTATCTGCAAAACCTGCCGCGGCTGGCCTTTTGGAATGATATGCTGGCCAATCGGAACCCGTCAAACGGGGATTGGGGCTGGCAAGGGGATTGGACCGTCTTTTACTGGGCGTGGACCGTGACCTGGTCGCCCTTCATCGGGCTGTTCGTGGCGCGGATTTCGCGCGGCAGGACCATTCGCGAATTCGTCTTCGGCGTTCTGCTTGCGCCGACGGCCTTCACGCTGATTTGGTTCTCGATCTTCGGCTGGCAGGCCATCGGCTTTGACGGCATCGGCACGGCGGCGCGGGAAGCGATGGGCGATCAGGCGGGCGAGATCAGCCGGGCGGTGGCAGAGAGCATCCCCCTCGCGCTTTTCGTCTTTCTTGAGCATTTCCCCTTCACGCTCTTCGTCCAAGGCGTAGCGATCATCATCGTGGCGATTTTCTTTGCCACCTCGTCGGACTCCGCTTCACTGGTTGTCGATATGCTCTGCACCGGCCATGCCAAACCCGGCCCTGTGCGCCAGCGGGTTTTCTGGGGCCTTGCCGAAGGGCTGGTGGCGGCGATGCTGATCCTGTTGACGGGCGACACTGGGCTGACCGCCTTGCAGCAGGTGATCACCGTGGTGGGGCTGCCGATCTTCGTGCTGGTCTGCATGATGATACCGTCCTTGGTGCGCGGCTTTAAGCTTGAGGATATCGACAATGTTTCCGTGAACGGGCGGCCAAAGCTGAGGGATTTCTAAGGCGGCTTGCAGCCCCGACCGACCGCCGGTTTGCAGCGGTCGCAGGAGGGGGCGGCGGGGGAGGTCTTTCACCCGCCACCCCTTAACATCTTGATCTTCCCGTAAAACATCACTAGCCGTAACGTAACTTCGCGACAGGCGACCGGGGTATCTATACCCCGGCGTCGGAACCGGCTATGCCTATGGCCAAGATCGTTGCGGCGGGCGAAATGCCGCGACGGATCGCAGCGCAGAGGGGCGCGCGCCATCCTTTGGCCGCGTGTTTCGACAGCGCCTGCGGCTGGGCAAAGCGCCCATGCCAGTGCGAGGGCGGCGGCCAATGACGCGGCACGCGGCACCGCAGCAAGACGCCGAGCGCTTTGTCAGAGCGTTCGAGCAAGAAAACAAACAAAGGGGGATACAATGACCAATTTCACAAACCGTCAAAACGGCCCGAGCCGTCGCAGCTTTCTAGCCGGGACCGCCGCCGCCGTGGGGGCAGGGCTGATCCTGCCACACGGGGCGCGGGCACAGGCGCAACCCAAGAAGGGCGGCACCCTGCGGGTGGGCTTTACCCAAGGCTCCACTTCCGACAGCCTTGATCCGGCGACCTTCAACAACGACTTTATGTTCGCCAGCGGCTATGCGGTCTTTAACACATTGACTGAGATCGCCCCCGATGGCACCGCCCAGCCCGACCTTGCCGAGAGCTTTGAGGCCAGCAGCGATGCGGCCACCTGGACCTTCCGCCTGCGCGACAATGCACAATTCTCGGACGGCAAGGCGGCCACGGCGAATGACGTGATCGCTTCGATCCGTCACCACATGGGGCCCGAGTCCAAATCCGGTATCAAACCGCTGCTTGAGCAGATCACCGATATCCGCGCCGATGGCGATAAGGTCGTGATCTTTGAACTGGCCGCGGGCAACGCGGATTTCCCGTTCATCTTCAACGACTACCACCTCGGCATTCGCCAAGACACCGGCGATGGCACGATTGACCCCAACAGCCGCATCGGCACCGGCGGCTATGTGATCGATGTCTTCGAGCCGGGCGTGCGGGTCGAACTCTCGCGCCGCGATGACTACTGGAAAGAAGGCCGCGCGCATTTCGACAAGGTCGTGATCCTGAAAGTCGGCGACCCGGCTGCCCGGATGAACGCGCTGATGACCGGTGAGGTCGACCTGATCGACCGGCCCGACCTCAAAACCATCAACCTTCTGGGCCGCGCGCCCAATGTGAAGATCCACACCCAGGACGGCACGCTGCATTACATCATGCCGATGCAGACCAACACGGCGCCCTTCGATGATCTGAACGTGCGCATGGCGCTGAAATACGGCATCAACCGCGAAGACATGATCGAAAAGGTTCTGCGTGGCTATGGCACCGTGGGCAATGACCAACCGATCTCGCGCTCCATGCCCTATTACAACGACGATCTGGAGCAGATCACCTATGATCCGGAGCGGGCGAAGTACCATCTGAAACAGGCGGGTTTGGAAAGCCTCGACGTGACGCTCTCGACTTCGGATGCGGCGTTCAACGGGGCGGTAGATGCCTCCGTGCTCTTTGCCGAAAGCGCGCGGCCTGCTGGTTTGAACATCGACGTGAAGCGCGAGCCGGATGACGGCTATTGGTCGAACGTCTGGCTGCAAAAGCCCTTCTGCTGTTCCTATTGGGGTGGCCGCCCGACGCCTGACCTCATGTTCTCGACCGGCTATGCCGCCGATGCGGAGTGGAACGAGACCAAATGGGACAACGAGCGCTTCAATGAGCTGCTGTTGCAGGCCCGGCCTGAGCTGGACCAGACCCGCCGCGCCGAGATGTACGGCGAGATGCAGAAGATCGTGAAAGAGCAGGGCGGCGCGCTGATCCCGGCATTTGGCCAATATGTCTCGGCCATGAGCGAAAGCGTTCAGATGCCCGAGGAAGTGTCCGAGATGTGGGATCTCGACAGCCAGCGCTTCATCGAACGCTGGTGGATGTCCTAAGCCACAGCTTCACGCGGGCGGCCCCCAAGGGCCGCCCGTTTCCCGCACCAATGGCCCGCCCCGGGCCGGAGAAAACCTTAAAATGTCCCGGCTTCAGAAGCTTGTTATCGGCCGAGTGTCCCTCGGCATTCTGACCCTCTTTGTCGTATCCGCCCTCATGTTCGTTGGCATCGAACTCTTGCCCGGTGATCTGGCGCAGCAGATCCTTGGCCAGTCGGCGACTGAATCGACCCTCGCGGCCTTTCGCGCCGAGCTTGGCCTCGATCAGCCCGCGCATCTTCGGTATTTCGATTGGCTTGGCGGCGTGCTGCGCGGTGATTTCGGCACCTCTCTGGCCTCGCGGCGCGAGGTGTCTGAGCTGTTGGGCCCGCGGCTTGCCAATACCATGTTTCTGGCCGTCTATGCCGCCGTCATCGCCGCCCCGCTGGCGGTGATCCTTGGGCTGCTGGCGGCGCTGTGGCGCAACACGCTGTTTGATCGCGGCGTCAACCTGACCGCGCTTTCCGCCATCTCCATGCCCGAGTTTTTCGTGGGCTATGTCCTGATCCTGTTTTTGTCGATCAAAGCGGGCGTCTTTCCGACGCTGGCACGGATCGACAGCGCCACGGGGCTTTGGGACGCGCTCTATCGCAGCTTTCTGCCCGCGCTGACGCTTATTCTGGTGGTCGTGGCGCATATGATGCGGATGACGCGGGCGGCCATCATCAACGTGCTGGCCTCGCCCTATATCGAGATGGCCCGCCTCAAGGGCGTGCCGCGCTGGCGCATTATCCTGCAACACGCGCTGCCCAACGCGCTTGCGCCGATCGTCAATGTGGTGGCGCTGAACCTTGCCTATCTGGTGGTCGGCGTGGTGGTGGTTGAGGTCGTCTTTTCCTACCCCGGTCTTGGCCAGTTACTGGTCGATGCGGTTTCCAGCCGGGATTTCCCGGTGGTGCAGGCCGTGGGGCTGTTCTTTGCCGCTGTCTATATCACGCTGAACGTTCTGGCCGACATCATCTCGATCATGTCGAACCCGCGTCTGCGGCACGGGAGATAACGATGAAATCTTTGCTGAAATCCGCGCCTCCCTCGGCGATCTTTGGCATGGTGGTGCTGGTCCTCGTGGCCATCACCGGACTTTTCGCCCCGTGGATCGCGCCCTATGGCGAGACGGAAGTGGTGGGCGACGCCTATCTGCCGTGGAGTGGTGCGCATCCGCTTGGCACCGACAATCTGGGCCGCGATATGCTGTCACGCATGATCTTTGGCGCGCGCAATACGGTTGGGCTGGCGCTGCTGACCACGGCCATTTCCTTTTCGCTCGGGGCCACGCTGGGGATGCTGGCCGCGCTCAAAGGGGGCTGGCTGGACGAAGTCCTATCGCGGCTGGTCGACGTGTTGATGGCCGTGCCGCCGCTGATCTTGGCGCTGATGCTCTTGGCCATTGTCGGCCCCTCGATCCCCAATATGGTCGGGGTGATCGCGGTGATCTATGTGGCGCCGGTCTACCGCCTGTCGCGCGCGGCGGCGATGAATGTTGTCGGTCTTGATTTCGTCGAGGCCGCAAAGCTGCGCGGAGAGCGCACGCCATGGCTGCTGCGGCGCGAGATATTGCCCAACATCTGGTCCACCCTGATCGCTGAATTCGGTGTGCGCTTTTGCTTTGTGTTTCTCTTCATCGCGGCGCTGTCCTTTCTTGGCATCGGGATACAGCCGCCGACGGCGGACTGGGGGTCGATGGTGAAAGAGAACGCCACCCTGATCAGCTTTGGCGATATCACCCCGCTGATCCCGGCGGCGGCCATCGCTTTGTTGACCGTTGCGATCAACCTGATCGTCGATTGGATGCTGCACCGCGCCAGCGGTCTGAAAAGTTAACCGAGCAGGGGCCAAGCATATGGGAAATCTTCTGAATATTCGCGGTCTCCGGCTTGAGGCAGGGAGCCGCGCGCGGCCCAATGTGATCATCAAAGGGCTCGATCTGGAACTGGACCGGGGTGAGGTGTTGGGCCTTGTCGGCGAAAGCGGGGCGGGCAAAAGCTCCGCCGGCTTGGCGGCGATGGGCTATGTCCGCGACGGGGTGCGCTTTGCCGGGGGCAGCGTTGAATTCGACGGCACCGAGTTAATCGGCATGGGGCGCGGGCAATTGCGCCGGTTGCACGGCAAACGCATCGCCTATGTCGCCCAGTCCGCGGCGGCGAGCTTTAATCCCGCCAAGACGCTGATTGACCAATATACCGAAGCGCCGCGCCTGCACGGTGTCTCGGGCCGCGCGGCGGCAGAGCAGGACGCTGTCGCGCTCTACCGTCAGATGCAATTGCCCAACCCCGAGGAGATCGGCTTTCGCTACCCGCACCAAGTGTCGGGCGGCCAGTTGCAGCGGGCGATGACGGCGATGGCCATGGCCTGCCGCCCCGACCTGATCATCTTTGACGAGCCGACGACCGCCCTAGACGTCACCACCCAGATCGAAGTGCTGGGCGCGATCCGCGATATCGTCGAGCAATATGACACGGCGGCGATCTATATCACCCATGATCTGGCGGTGGTGAGCCAGATGGCCGACCGCATCTGCGTGATGAAGGATGGCGCGGCGGTGGAGACCGCCCCGACCAAGACCATGCTCGACGCCCCGCAAGAGGACTATACCCGCTCGCTCTGGGCCGTGCGCTCCTTCCGCCGCCCCGATGCAGAGGCGGAGGAGGCTCCGGCGCTGATCCGCTGCGAGGGGGTTTCGGCCGCCTATGGGCCGATGACGGTTCTGGATAATCTCAACTTCACCTTTCCGCGCGGCCAGACCACAGCCGTCGTCGGGGAAAGCGGGTCGGGTAAATCAACGCTCGCGCGGGTTATCGCAGGGCTGTTGCCCCCCGTCGCCGGGCAGTTTTTCTGGAACGACGCGCCGCTTGAGCCGCAACTAGCCAAACGCGGGGCCGAGACGCTGCGCAATATCCAGATGATCTATCAATCGGCGGACACCTCGCTGAACCCGCGCCACAGTATCCGCGAGATTTTGGCCCGACCGGTGCGCAAGTTCACGGGCCGCAGGGGGCACGAGCTTCAAGCCCGGGTGGCGGAACTGATGGATTTGGTCGACCTCGACCGCGCTTTCCTTGACCGCAAACCCAGCGAACTCTCGGGCGGGCAGAAGCAGCGCGTGGGCATCGCACGGGCGCTGGCAGCCGAGCCGGAGTTCATCATCTGTGACGAGGTTACCAGCGCGCTGGACCAATTGGTGGCCGAAGGGATCCTGCGGCTTTTGGTGCGGTTGCAGACTGAGTTGGACCTGACCTTTATGTTCATCACCCATGACTTGGCCACGGTTGAGGCGATTGCCCATAGGGTGATCGTGCTCAAGAATGGCCAGATCGTAGAGCAGGGCGGGCGTGACGAGATCTTCGGCGATCCAAAGCAGGCCTATACCAAGCGGCTGCTGACATCGGTCCCGCAGATGGACCCGGAATGGCTGACTGAGGCCCGCGCGCGGGAGCGGTCCCTGCGCGAGGCGCAGTAGGGTCGCAGGGTTAAACCCCCTCGGCCCGCGCGGCGGCGAAGGCGGCTTCGGTCGCATCTAGGAACAGCGTCGCCTCGGCCTGCTGCAAGACAAGCGGGGGGCGGATTTTCAGCACATTGGCCCCCGGCCCGGTGGCGCTGATCAAGACGCCATTCTGGCGCAGGTGGTTGACCACGAATTTGGCGCGGGCGGCGTCGGGCGCGTTGGTCTCGCGCGCGGTGACGCATTCGACCGCCAGAAACAGCCCTGCGCCGCGCACATGGCCGATCTCGGGGTAGCGGGTGGCGATGTCTTGCAGACCGCTCTTGAGAAAACCGCCGACGGCTGTGGCATTGTCCTGCAACCCCTCATCCGCGATCACGTCGAGCACCGCCATGCCTGCGGCGGCGGCCACGGGGTTGCCGCCAAAGGTGTTGAAATAGCGTGCCTTTTCGCCAAACTCTTGCACCAACTCTGGCCGCATCGCGGTGCCGGAAAGGGGGAAGCCATTGCCCATCGGCTTGCCCATCGTGACCATATCAGGCACCAGCCGGTGGCGCTGGAACCCCCAGAAGGCATACCCCGTGCGGGCAAAGCCGGGCTGCACTTCGTCAGCGATGAAAAGCCCCCCTTCGGCGCGGATCAGATCGACCGCCGGTTGCAGGAACCCCGCCGGATCGGGGTGCAGCCCATCGCTGGAAAAGATCGTATCGACGATGAAGGCCGCAGGCTCGATCCCATCGGCGCGCATCTCGGCAATCGCTTGGGCCAGATCGGCGGCGAGTTTGGCACCCTTTTGGGCCTCGGGGATGCGCAGCGTGTCGGGCGCGTCGATCAGCCGGATGCGCGGGCTGCGCGGGGTGAATTCGCCCAGAGAGGGGGAGAGTTCGGCCACCGCTTCGGTCAGCCCGTGATAGGCAAGGCGGGTCACGATCACGCCCTCGCGCCGGGTATAGCTGCGGGCGATGCGCAGGGCGATGTCATTCGCCTCGGACCCGGTGCAGGTGAACATGACATGACCGAGTGCGTCGGGCATGGTGGCGAGCAGCCGTTCGGCGTAAGTAACAACGTTTTCATGCAGATAGCGGGTGTGAGTGTTCAGCACGCCCAACTGCTGGGTGATCGCCTCGACCACGCGGGGGTGGCAATGGCCGACCGATGCGACGTTGTTATAAGCATCGAGATATCTGCGCCCGTCCTTGTCCCAAAGCCAGACACCCTCGCTGCGCGTGATATGCAGCGGCTGGTCGTAGAACAGCCGGTAGGCGGGGCCAAGCGCCTTGGCGCGGCGATCGATCAGGGCGCGGTCTGCGGGGCTGAGGGCCTCGGCTTGGGCGCTGTCATAGGCGTTGATCATGGTCATCGGTCACTCCGTTCCCGCAGCATGATGCAGGGCTTTGATCGCGGCGGCGTCGCCCACTTGGTCAAGTGCCGCCAGCCCGCGTTGTGAGGCGGCGGCGTTGCGCAGGATATAGGGGGCATTCTCGGGATAGCGCCGCGCGCGGGAGGCGCCGATCGCTAGGGTGGTGGCATGGCGCAGGCGGATCAGACTGGGCAGAAGCGCGACCTCTTCGGCCTCCAGCGGCAGCCGTGCGGCGAAGCCCGCGACCATCTCGCAAATGGCGCCCAGCGGATCCGCGCCTTGGCCGAGTTGATAAGAGCAGGCCACCGCCAGATCACAGGCCAGCGGCGTATGCACAATATCGCCGAAGTCGATCAGCCCGACGGGGCGCTGCGCCTGTGGCGCGTCGACCAGAATGTTATGGGGGTTGAAGTCATTATGCACGATCTGCGCCCGCAGATGCGGCAATCGCGGGGCGGTTTCCGCGTCAAACTGGTCAAGCCTATGCTGCAACTGCTGGCGCAGCGCGGCGTCCTGCACATCTGCCAAGAGGGGGCGCAGGTGGCTCGCTTGTTTGATGTCCCACTGCAAAAAATGCCCACCCGCGGGGTGAAAGAACCCGCGCAGTCCAAGGGTGACCCGCGCGTGAAAATCGCCCAAGGCGCGGTAGAGGCCCGGCTGCGGGGTCGCATTGCTGAGCACGGTGCCGCCGAGGAAGGACATCAGGCGAACGACATGGGGCTGCCCATCGGCGGCGGTGGCGACCTCGGCAGCTTTGCCGTTCAGGCTGGCGCAGATGCGTTGCACGGGCAGTTCGCGATCGGCGGCGGCCAGATGCATCAGTGCGGCGGTCTGCATGTCGGTCACCGCCCGGTCTTCGGCGGCGTTGGTGATCTTTAGCAGGGCCTTTTCGCCCGTGGTGAGGGTGATCAGGAAGTTCGCGTCTTTCTCGGCGGCAAGCGGTTCGATCTCTCCCGAGATACCATAGAAACGCAGCGCAACCTCTGCCGCGCGGGCCGCGTCAAAGGCGGGCGGGTCTTGTGCCAGCAGGTCGGTCTGGGCCCCGGTCTCTTCGACCAGCACACCGCTGAGGAAGGGGGGCAGGCCGCCATGGGGCGTGATCCCGACCTCGGTCATGGGGCGGTGCCTTCGGTCCCGCACCATTCGGCGATGAACAGCGCCATGGCTTGGGTGATCTTCTTGACCGAACTGAGGCTGACGGATTCGTTGATCCCGTGAATGTTGCGCGATTTCGGCCCGTAGCAGAGCGCGGGGATTTTGTTGTAGAGCGCATAGACCCGCGTATCGAGATAGCTCGGTGACATGAAGGACTGGAGCGGCGCGCCGATGGCGTCTTCATGGGCGCGTTCCAAGACGGCTTCGGCCTCGCTGTCCGGCTCAAGTACATAGCCTTCGGCGTGAAAACCGTTGAAGACCACCCTGGGCGGGTTGTTCGACAGGAAGCTGTCGCTTTGGGCGAAGGCCTTGACCCGCTCGGTGATCTCGCGCGCGGCATCCTCGGCGCTGCGGCCCGGATAGATGGAAACGCGGCAATCGATGTTGCACCATGACGGCACCGATGACGCCCAATCGCCGCCTTCGATCTTGCCGATGTTGAGGTTGATCGGATGGGCCTCGTCTTCGAAATGCGGATGCTGGCCCTTTTCCGCGTTCCAATCCTCCTCCATCTCGCGCAGGGCGGTGATGACGCGGGTGGCAGCATCAATGGCATTGGCGCCTTCGCCCATTTCGCGCACATGGACCGGCACGCCGCGCAACTGCACCTGAAACCAGATGACGCCGGTATTGGCGCGAACCAGCATTTCCTCTTCGGGTTCGGGGATGAAAACCGCATCGGCGGTGTAGCCTTGCAGGAAAGTCTGCAAAGCGCCGTTGCCGGTGGATTCCTCCTCGACCACGGATTGCACATAGACGGTCGCCGCCGGTTGCAGCCCGATGCGGCGCAGCGCGTCGAGCGCAAAGATATTTGCAGCCGCCCCCGCCTTCATATCGCCCGCGCCCCGGCCATACATCCAATCGCCGTCGATCTTGGCCGAAAAGGGCGGATCGTCCCACATGTCGTGCAAACCCTCGGGCACCACATCGAGATGCGATTGCAGGATCAGCGAGCGGCCCCGCTCATCGCGCGGGCGGTGGATGCCCACGACGATGGGCGCGTCGGAATGATCGTCGGAGTATTTTGATCCGCCGGGATGCGCCTCGATCGCGGCGCGGTCCATCTTGAAACGGTCCATCGCGTAGCCACGGCTTTGCAGGCTGCGAAACAGCAGGTCTTGGATCGCATGTTCATGGCCGCGCAGAGAGGGCATTTGCACGAGCTTTTGGGTAAAGCTCACCTGTTCGGCAAATCCGTCTTCGACAGCCTGAAGGATGCGAGACTTGAGGTCTGGATCAAGGGGCATGGCGAGTCCTTTCGGGGTTACAGCATCGCTTCGATGAGGAAAGGGCCGGGCTCTTTCGCGGCCTCTTCGACGGTGCGCATCAGATCGGTGATGTCTTCGACCCGTTTGCCGGGCACGCCCATGCCCTTGGCCATGGCGACGAAATCCAATTGCGGGCGGTCGAGGTTCAGCATGCTCAGCGCGTCGGGGCCGGGTTGAGCGCCGACATTGTGCAATTCGCCCTTGAGGATCTCATAGGACTGGTTGGCCAGAATGATGGTGGTGACGTTGGAATTCTCGCGCGCTTGGGTCCAGAGCGCCTGAATGGTGTACATGGCCGAGCCATCGGCTTGCAGCGTGATCACCGGGCGGTCGGGGCAGGCGATGGCGGCCCCGGCGGAAAGGGGGATGCCAATGCCGATCGACCCGCCGGTCAGCGCGAGCCAAGTGTTCGGCGCGGCACTGTCGCCCGCCGGGAAAGTCGCCCCGCCGGAGGAGACGGCCTCATCCACCACGATTGTGTCTTCCGGCAGCGCATTGGCCAAGGCCGCGCCGAGGTTTTGCAGGCTGATGCCGCCTGCCTGTGGTGCCGCGGGCCGCGCATGGTCGCGCGGGGTGGCGGGTTTCGCACCGATGCGGTCCGCCAGAGCGGCCAGCGCGGTGGCGCCATCCGCATCGACGGCGGCAAGCGTCACGTTGTGGCAATCGACAGGCAACAGCAGGCTCGGCTTGCCGGGGTAGGCGAAAAAGGCGACCGGCGGCGGCGTCTCGATCAGGATCGCGCGGCGGTAGGGGGCAAGGCATTCGAGCGCCGCGTTGATCGGATAAGGGATTTTGTTGACGGCAAACCGCCCCTGTCCGCGCTCCAACCGGCGGTTCGAGGTCGGGGCGAGGATATCGGCCCCGGTCTTTTCCGCGATACCATGCAGCAGGGCCATCGCCTCTTGGTTTTCCAGCACACCGCTGCCGACCAGAAGCACGGTCTTTTCACCGCTGTCCAAGGCTTTGACCGCGGCATCGAGCGCGGCTTCGTCCAGCGGGGCAGGGGCGGCGGGGGGCACGACCTCGGCCATCTGGCCGCCCGCATCCCAGCCGATGTCGGCGGGCGCGATCAGGGTGGCGACCTTGCCCGGCTTGCCTTGGGCAACCGCGAGGGCGGTCATCGCATCGGCGGCAAAGCTGCCCGCATCACGGCCCGAACGCACCCAGTCGCTGAAGGGCGCACAGGCGCCTTCGACATCCGCCGACAGGGGGGCGTCGTATTTCTGGTGCCGCAGCGCGTGATCGCCCACAAGGTTGACCATCGGCACCCGCGCCTTGCGGGCGTTGTGCAGGTTGGCGGCGGCATTGGCGAAACCGGGGGCAAGGTGCAGCAGGGTCACCGCCGGTTTGCCCGCCATGCGCGCATAGCCATCGGCGGCGCCGGTCACCACCCCCTCGAACAGGCCCAGAACGCAGCGCATCAGTTTGGTGCGGTCCAGCGCGTCGACGAATTGCATTTCGGAGGTGCCGGGATTGGCGAAACAGACCTCTACCCCGCCCGCATGCAGGCTGCGCACAACGCTTTCCGCGCCGTTCATTTCTTTGGGGGTCTTGCTCATGCTGTGGCCTCGCGGAATGTCGTGAGAAATGATTTTGCGTTATCGGCAAGGGAGGGGCCAAGGTAGCCGCCCTCTTGGATCAATGCGGTGGGAAGGTTCAGCGCCGCCAAGCGCCGCGCCATTTCGGCAAAGCCGTCGGGATAGACATTCACGGCGGCCAGCGGATCGTCGGCGGCCATGTCGAAGCCCAGCGAGACGACCAGCGCCTCGGCCCCGAAATCGCGGATCGCGGCGATGCCCTTGTCGAGCAGGGCCAGCACCTCATCTTGGCTTGCGCCCTGCTCCAGCAGCAGGTTCAGCGATTTGCCCGCCCCGTCGCCTTCGCCCGTCTCATCGGCATGGCCAAGGTAGAAGGTGGGGTAGGTGGCCGGATCGGGATGCAGCGAGCAAAAGAAGATGTCGCCGCGTTCATAGAGGATGTCGAGCGAGCCATTACCGGTGTGCACGTCGATGTCGATCAGCGCGACCTTCTTGAAGGTCTGAGTAAGGTGCTCCGCCGCGATACAGGCGTTGTTGAAAAAGCAAAACCCGTTCGAGCAATCGCGCATCGCATGGTGGCCGGGCGGACGGCAGAGCGCATAGGCCGCGCGGGCGCCTGTCGCCACCGTTTGGGCCGTCGCAATGGCGGTTTGCGCCGACCAATAGGCGGCGTCCCATGATCCTTCGGTCAGCGGCGTCGAAGTGTCGGTCATCCACCAGCCCAATTGACCGTGAATGTCCTTGGGCTCTTTCCCGCGCCGCACGCCGGGGTGCATTGTGGGGATGGCCAGCGCATCCGGCCCCGCGCTTTCGACGAAACGGGCATGGGCATCGGGCAGGAAATCGACGTAGTCAGGGTTATGTACGGCTTTAATGGGGGCAAGCCCGTGGTCTTGGGGTTTGGTGATCTCAAACCCTTCGCCGATTAACATATCGCGTAGAATTTCAGCACGTTGTGGCTGTTCTTGATGCGGCATCGCCGCGCCGCGCCGAAAGTAATGTGTCGGCGCATGGCCAAGCTGGCGTTCGTCGAAAAAGACTTTCATCACATTCCCTGTGGTCTGATGTCGTTGCGGCGGAGCATTGCAGTTTTAATTTGCAGGCTCAATAGAAATGATGCATCATGCATCAAAACTGGCAGCAAGTCGGCCAGTAAGGATGAGGGCGCGATGGCCGAGATCAATCAAGTTTCATTGGGCGATGCGATCTATGATCGGGTCTGTCAGGACTTGGTGGAAGGCAGGCTTCGCCCGAATGAAAAGGTCACCATTCGCGGCTTGGCGGAGCGGTTGGGCACCAGTTCGACTCCGGTGCGCGACGCGGTGCAGCGGCTCTTGCGGGATGAGGCTTTGGTCCAGCGCAGCGTGCGCGATGTGCGCGTGCCGGTGCTGACAGAGGCGCAGTATCTCGAAATCGCGAGCATCCGGCGCGAGCTGGAGGGCTTTGCCGCCGGTCGTGCCGCAGAGATGGTCGGCCCCAAGGAAATCCGCCGCCTGAAAAAGATCGTGGAACGGAACGAGGCCGCAGCGGTAGCGGGGCGCTGGCCGCAGGCGGTGAAGTATAATCAAGAGTTCCATTTCGCGCTGGTAGAGGCGGCAGAGATGCCGATCCTGTTGGCCATCCTCAGCGGGCTATGGCTCCGCATGGGGCCGCTGATCGCGGGTTACTATGCGCGAGAGCAAATGGGGCTGGTTCGACATCATCAGGCAATTATTGCAGCCTGTGAGAATCGCGATCCCGCGGCCGCGGCTGCGGAAATGCGCGCAGACATCGATGACGCAAAGGAGGGGATCAAAAGATACATCCAATCATTCACCACAGGTGAATGACCCACCAAGACGCCGCCAATCGCGCGGCGACCACCCAAGCGACTGCAAAAAGCCGACGTCAGATCGGACGCTGCCCTTGGGCGAGTTTCAACAAAACCAATGGGGATTTACATGCTAAAAACCACTAAATTAACCGCAGCCGTTCTGGCGCTGGCGATGGCCGGGCCTTTGGCCGCGCAGGATGGTGAGCCGAAGTCCGGCGGCACGCTTAACGTCGTGATCCAGCCCGAGCCGCCCAGCCTGATGATCGGCCTTGTGCAGAACGGCCCGACACAGATGGTCGGCGGCGATATCTACGAAAGCCTGCTGCGCTATGATTTCGACCTCCAGCCCGAAGGGCAGTTGGCTGAATCATGGGAGATTTCCGAAGACGGCAAGACCTATACCTTTAAGCTGCGCGAGGGCGTGGTGTTCCATGACGGTGAGCCCTTCACCTCGGAGGATGTCGAATTCTCCATGGATAAGTTCCTGCGCGAAAGCCACTCGCGGATGCGCACCTATATGGAACATGTCGAGAGCATCGAGACGCCCGATGACCATACGGTTGTCTTCAACCTCAAGCAGCCTTTCGGCCCCTTCATCGGCATCTTTGAGGCGGGCACCGCGCCGATGATCCCCAAACACATCTATGAAGGCACGGATTTCGCGAACAACGAGGCGAACAACACGCCCATCGGCACCGGCCCCTTCAAGTTCGACAAATGGGAAAAAGGCAGCTTCATCCATCTGGTGAAGAACGAAGACTACTATATGGAGGGGAAGCCCTACGTTGACGAAGTCTATTACCATGTGATCCCCGACGCCGCCTCCCGCGCGGTGGCCTATGAGACCGGCAAGGTCGACGTGCTGCCCGGCGGCTCGGTCGAGAATTTCGATGTGGCGCGCATTCAGGCGATGGAGAATACCTGCATCACCGACAAGGGCTGGGAATATTTCGGCCCGCTGTCTTGGATGTGGGTGAACAACGACAACAAGCCGCTCGACGATGTGAAGGTGCGCAAGGCGATCATGCATGGCGTCGATCGCCAGTTCGCCAAGGACGCGCTGTGGAACGGTCTGGGCAAGGTTTCGACCGGCCCGCTGTCCTCCTCCACCCGCTTCTATGACGGCGATACGCCGGACATCTCCTATGATCCGGAAAAGGCCAAAGCCCTGCTGGAAGAGAGCAGCTATGACGGCGAAACCATCCGCATCTTGGGCCTGCCTTACGGTGAGACTTGGCAGCGCTGGGCCGAGGCGGTCAAACAGAACCTGAGCGAGATCGGCATGAAGTCCGAGATCGTGCCCTCGGATGTGGCGGGCTGGAACCAGAAGGTTGCCGACCGCGACTTCGACCTCGCCTTTACCTATCTCTACCAATACGGCGATCCGGCGCTTGGCGTTTCGCGGACCTATATGGGCGACAATGCCGCCCCCGGTTCGCCTTGGAACAATGTAGCGAACTACCAGAACCCCGAGACCGACAAGCTCTTTGCCGAAGCGGCCCTGATGGCCAGCCCGGAAGAGCGCAAGGCCGCCTATAAGGAGATCCAAGACGCGATCGTCGAGGATGTGCCGAACATCTGGCTTTTGGAACTGGGCTTCCCCACCATCTACCGCTGCGACGTGAAGAACCCCGTTAACACCGCCTTTGGCGTGAACGACGGTTTCCGCGACGTGTGGCTGGATAAGTAACAAGAGCGACAACGCTCAAGGTCCGAGCCGCCGCGGCGGCTCGGGCATCTATCAGAACAACACGGGGCGGATAGCGTGATACGTTTCATATTGGGCAGGTTGGTCAAGGCAGTGTTTATCCTGCTGGCGATCCTTGTCTTCAATTTCCTGCTGATCCATGCGGCACCGGGTGACCCTGCGGCGGTCATGGCGGGCGAAGCCGGGGCGGCGGACGAGAAATTTCTTGCAGACCTGCGGGCGCGTTTCGGCTTGGATCAGCCGCTCTACATGCAGTTGTGGATTTACATCAAAGGCGCGGTGCAGCTCGACCTTGGCTATTCCTTCCGCCAGCAGATGCCAGTGGCCGAGATGATCGGCGACCGCCTGCCCGCGACGCTTTTGCTGACCGGCGTGGCCTTTGTGCTGTCGCTGGTGCTGGGCGTGACCGCCGGTGTCGCGGCCTCTGCCCGGCAGGGGCGGTGGGGTGACACGATCATCTCGACCTTCGCGCTGCTGTTCTATGCAACCCCGCTCTTTTGGGTGGCGCTGATGGCGACGCTGGTGTTCTCGGTCTGGCTCGAATGGTTGCCGGGCTTTGGCTATTCCACCATCGGCGCGGGCTATACGGGCCTCGCCCATGTGTTGGATGTGGCGAAACATCTGATCTTGCCGGCCTCGACGCTGGGGCTGTTCTTCACGGCGATCTACATGCGCATGACGCGGGCCTCGATGCTCGAAGTCTCGCGGCTCGATTTCGTGAAAACCGCCCGCGCCAAGGGGCTGAACCGCGGCGTGATCCAGCGGCGGCACATCCTGCGCAACGCACTCTTGCCGGTGATCACGCTGGCCGGGCTTCAGGCCGGGCAAATCTTTGGCGGGGCCATCCTGACCGAGACCGTCTTTGCATGGCCCGGCATCGGACGGCTGATGTTCGAGGCGATCAACCAGCGGGATTACAACGTGATCCTCGGGGTCTTCTACATCTCGGCGGCCATGGTGCTGCTGTTCAACCTGATCACGGATGTCATCTATGTCATTGTTGATCCGCGGATAAGGCTGACGACATGATGAGCTTTTGGAAACGTTTCAGCTATAATCGTGGTGCGGTGATTGGCTTGGTCATCCTGACCTTCGTCATAGCCGCCGCCATCCTTGCGCCCATCCTCTTTCCGCAGAGCCCGTGGAAAATGGTGCAGCGCCCCTTCCTGCCGCCTTTCACCCAAGACGGGCTGCTTCTGGGCACCGATGCACTTGGCCGCGATGTCATGGCGGGGCTGGCCCATGGCGCTTATGTGAGCCTGCTGGTCGGGCTGGTCTCGACCATCGTGGCGCTGGCCATCGGCGTGCCGGTGGGGGCCGCGGCGGGGTATTTCGCAGGCCGGATCGACGACGCGCTCATGCGCTTTGCCGAGTTCTTTCAGACCATCCCGAGCTTTGCGTTGGCGATCGTGCTCTTGGCGATCTTCCAGCCCAGCCTGACTTTTGTGATCATCGCGATTTCCATCGTGTCATGGCCCCCGGTCGCGCGTCTGGTACGGGGCGAGGTGCTGTCGCTCAGAACCCGTGAGTTCGTCGAGGCGGCGAGCCTGTCGGGCCTCGGCAATCTTCAGATCATTACCCGCCACATCCTGCCCAATGCACTGCCGCCGATCATCGTGCTGGCCTCGCTCATGGTGGCGCAGGCGATCCTGCTGGAAAGCTCGCTGTCCTTTCTGGGGCTGGGCGATCCGAACATCATGTCTTGGGGCTATATGATCGGGGCTGCACGTACCGTGATCCGCACCGCATGGTGGCTGTCCTTCCTGCCGGGCATGGCGATCCTGTTGACCGTGCTGGCGCTGAACTTGATCGGCGAAGGTCTGAACGACGCGCTGAACCCGCGATTGACGAGGAAATCCGAATGACCCTGCTTAGCATCCGTGACCTGTCTATCGCTCTGCCCATGGGGGCCGATCGGCTCTATGCCGCGAAGGACATCAACTTTGACCTCGCCCCGGGGGAGATCCTTTGCATCGTGGGTGAAAGCGGGTCGGGCAAATCCATGTCGGCCAATGCGGTGATGGGGCTGTTGCCGCAGGGGGTTTTGCCCGACAAGGGCAGCATCACCTTTGACGGGCAATCGATCCTTGGGCTGTCTGAGAAAGAGATGTTGAAACTGCGCGGCAGCCGCATTTCGATGATCTTTCAGGAACCCCTGAGCGCGCTGAACCCGCTGATGCGGATCGGTGCGCAAATCGCCGAGGTGTTCGAGGCCCATGGCGCGCTCACCGGGGCCGAGCGCCGCGCGCGGGCGCTCAAGCTGTTGGAGGAGGTGGGCATTCCCGACCCCGAAGCGGCGATCCGGGCTTACCCTTTCCAGCTCTCTGGCGGGCAGCGGCAGCGGGTGATGATCGCGATGGCCTTGGCGCTGGAGCCTGACATCCTGATCGCGGATGAGCCGACCACCGCGCTTGATGTGACCACGCAGGCGCAGATCCTCAAGCTGATCGAAGACCTGCGGCGCAAGCGTGGCATGGCGGTGATCTTCATCACCCATGACTTTGGCGTGGTGGCCGATATCGCCGACCGGGTGATCGTCATGAAAAAGGGGGAGATCGTCGAGGCGGGCCCGGCCCAAAAGGTGTTGTTGAAGCCTCAGCACCCCTACACCCGCGCCCTCATCGACGCGATCCCCCGGCTGACCAAGACCGAAGCCACGGCAGAGGTCGAACGCACCCCGCTTTTGAAGGTTGAAGGCTTGCAAAAGACCTTTTCCACCGGCTCTGGCACGCTTTTTGGCAAGCGCAGGGTGGTGAAGGCCGTGCAGGACGTGAGTTTCGAGCTTTATGCAGGCGAAACCATCGGCATCGTGGGGGAGTCCGGCTCGGGCAAATCCACCGTCGGGCGCTGTTTGGTGCGGCTGCTCGACCCGGACGGGGGCCGCGTGTTGATGGACGGCGTCGACATTGCAGAGATGTCGGGGCAAGAACTGCGGGCGCAGCGGCGCAAGTTGCAGATGATCTTTCAAGACCCGTTCTCATCGCTCAACCCCCGCGCGCGGGTGTCGCGCATCCTGACCGAGGGGCTGGTTGCCTATGGCACCCCGGATAAGGAGGCTAAGGCCAAGGCGCGCGAGTTGCTGGAACTGGTCGGGCTGGACGACAGCGCGATGAAACGTTTCCCGCATGAGTTCTCGGGCGGGCAACGGCAGCGGATCGGCATCGCCCGCGCGCTGGCGCTGGATCCGTCGATCATCATCGCGGATGAGGCCGTCTCGGCCCTCGACGTCTCCATTCAGGCCCAAGTGCTCGACCTGCTGGCCGAGTTGAAAACCCGGCTGCATCTGTCGATGCTTTTCATCACCCACGACCTGCGCGTCGCGGCGCGGATTTGCGACCGGATCATTGTGATGCAAAAGGGCCAGATCGTTGAGGCGGGGCCGGTCAGCAAAGTGCTGCACGACCCCGATACCGCCTATACGCGCAGCCTGCTCGACGCTATTCCGGGGCAGGACTATGAACGCGCGCTGGCGGCGGCCGATTAGGGCGCTACCTCAGCCGCTGCGCCCAAGATGGATCAGACGATGAAACCTGCGGAACACGATCAAAAGACGCTGCTACTGACCGGTGCCAGCCGGGGCATCGGCCATGCCACGGCCAAGGCTTTCGCCGACAAGGGCTGGCGGGTGATCGGCTGTTCGCGGCAGGCGTTTTCACCCGAATGCCCTTGGCCGGGCGGGGCGCAGGACCATGTGCAGGTCGATCTCAGCGATCCGAACCAGACGATAGAGGCGGTCGCGCAGGTCAAAAGGCTGTTGGGCGGCAACCCTTTGCATGCTCTGGTCAACAACGCGGGCGTCTCACCCAAGGGCGAGGATGGCGCGCGGCTCAGCACGCTCGACACCGATCTGCGGACTTGGGGGCAGGTGTTTCATGTGAATTTCTTCGCCTCCGTGGTGCTGGCGCGCGGGCTTCAGGATGAGCTTTCCGCCGGGCGCGGGTCGGTGGTGAATGTCACCTCCATCGCCGGGTCGCGGGTGCATCCCTTTGCCGGGGCGGCCTATGCGACCTCAAAGGCGGCGCTCGCCGCACTGACGCGCGAGATGGCTCATGATTTCGGCCCCCTCGGCGTCAGGGTCAACGCCATTGCACCGGGCGAGGTGGACACGGCAATCCTCAGCGAAGGCACCGATAAAATTGTGCAGACCATTCCGCTGCGCCGTCTTGGTCAGCCCGATGAGGTCGCGCGGGCGATCTATTTCCTGTGCAGCGCGGAAAGCTCTTACGTCTCTGGGACCGAGATTGAGGTGAACGGCGGGCAGCACGTCTGAGGCCACACCTGCGCGCCTTCGTTCTGACAATTCCGTGATGACGTCAATCTGGCGCTGTGCCTGCGCTGCATTAGACCTATGTACAACTCCTCACGTCAGGGCAGCTATACGCGCGCTCCCCTCAGGCAAATCATACCCCAAGGGACAACCACTTCATGATAAAATTCGAATTGAACGGGCGGCAGATCTCTGTCGACGCAGACCCGGACATGCCCCTACTGTGGGCGATCCGCGATGAAATCGGTCTTACCGGCACGAAATTCGGCTGCGGCATCGGGGCCTGCGGCGCTTGTACCGTGCATATCGACGGCACCGCCACACGGTCCTGCATCACCTATCTCGCGGATGTAGAGGGCCTGTCGGTCACCACGATTGAAGGGCTGGACGAAGAGGGCAAGCACCCGGTTCAAGAAGCATGGCGCAACCTGCGCGTACCGCAATGCGGTTACTGCCAGTCGGGCCAAATCATGCAGGCGGCGTCTTTGTTGAAAGACAGGCCCAACCCCAGCGACGAAGACATCGACGCGGTGATGACCGGCAACCTCTGCCGCTGCATGACCTATCCGCGCATCCGCCAAGCCGTGCGCGACGCCGCAACCGCAATGGGAGAGACCGACAATGGCTAATCTGATGTCCCGCCTGAAAGGCTCCGACGCTCAACCGCAGATGACCCGCCGCGGGTTTCTGGTGTCCATGACCGCCGCGGGCGTTGCCTTTGGCTTCCCGCAGGCGTCGAATGCCGCGATGAACCCTGCCGTGCCCGATGGCACGCCGATCGCGCCCAATGGTCAGCCCTTTGAGCCGTCTATGTGGTACTGGATCGACGCCGAAGGTCAGGTCAACGTCAACATCATCCGCGCCGAGATGGGCCAGCACGTCGGCACCGCCATCGCCCGCATTCTGGCCGATGAGTTAGAAGTCGCTTGGGAAAATGTGCACATCACCCATGTCGACACGGCTGAGAAATGGGGCCTGATGGTCACCGGCGGCAGCTGGTCGATCTGGCAAAGCTGGCCGGTCTACCGTCAGGCGGGTGCTGCCGGGCGCACCGCGCTGATCGAAGCGGCGGCGGCCAAATGGGGCGTCGATCCCGCCGGTCTGACCGCGCGCGACGGGGCCGTGACCGATGGCACGCAGAGCATCAGCTACGGCGATCTGGTGGCCGAAGGCCTTGACCGCAGCTTTACCGAAGACGAACTGGCGGCCCTGCCGCTGAAACCCCATGCCGATCTGCGGCTTGTGGGGCAGGACGTGCATCCGCTTGATCTGGATACGAAAACCACGGGGCAGGCGATCTATGGTCTGGATGCCAAGGTCGACGGCATGGTCTACGGCGTGCCGATGCTGCCGCCAACGCGCTATGGCGCCAAGGTGAATTCCGTCGATGACAGCGCCGCGAAAGAGGTCAAAGGCTATCTTGAGACTGTGGTGCTGGACGATCCCTCGGGCACCGTGCCGGGCTGGGTTGTGGTGCTGGGCAAAACGCTCCATGCCGCGCGGATGGCCACCTATGAGATCAGCGTCGATTGGACGGCGGGCGAGACGGCGGATGTCTCCGAAGACGATATCCACGCCCGCTCACGCGAATTGATCGACAGCGATGCCGGGTCGATCCTGCATACCGAGCAGCCCGAGACCCGCGCCGCCTTCGATGCCGCCGCCGAGACACTAGAGGCTGAATACACCACGCAATCCGTGCTGCACTTCCAGATGGAGCCGGTGAACGCGACCGTCTTCCAAAACGCCGATGGCGTTTGGGAGACCCATGCAGGCAACCAGTGGCAATCGCTGATCCTGCCGACGCTGGCCGCCGCGCTGGAGGTGCCCGCCGACAAGATCGTGATGCGCAGCTATATGCTGGGCGGTGGCTTTGGCCGGCGTCTGAACGGCGATTACATTGTGCCCGCCGCGCTGGCCTCCAAGGCCGTGGGCAAGCCGGTGAAACTGGTCTTCTCCCGCGAGGATGATGCCCAGTTCGACAGCATCCGCTCGCCTTCGGTGCAAAAGCTGCGCATGGCTTTTGATGAGGGCAAAGCCATCACCGGGATGGAGCATCACGCCGCCGCCGGTTGGCCGACGCAGGTGATGGCACCGGGCTTCATGCCCAAGGGCGTCAACGAAGAACCCTATGACCCCTTCGCCATCGACGGCGCGGATCACTGGTATTCTGTCGGAGCGCATCGCGTGCGGGCGATCTCGAACGATCTGGCCAATGCGACCTTCCGCCCCGGTTGGCTGCGCTCGGTCGGGCCGGGCTGGACCAACTTCGCCGTGGAAAGCTTCATGGATGAGGCGGCGCATAAAGTCGGCGCCGATCCGTTGCAGTTCCGTCTGGATCACCTGAAGGCCGAGGGTCTCAACGCAGGTTCCGCCCCCAATGCGGTGGGCGGGGCGTCGCGGCAAGCGGCTGTTTTGCAGCGCGTGGCCGAGATGTCAGGCTATGGCCAGACGGAGTTCCCCGAGGGCACGGCAATCGGGATCGCCACCACCTTTGGCCAATCGCGCACCATGCCGACTTGGACCGCCGCCGCCGTCAAACTGGCGGTGGATGCCGAAACCGGTGACGTCGCGGTCGAGAAGATGTGGCTGGCCTTTGATTGCGGCACTTTGGTGGACCCCGACGGCGCGCGCGCGCAATGCGAAGGCGCGGCGCTTTGGGGTCTGTCCATGGCTCTGCATGAGGGCACGCGGATCGAAGACGGCAATGTCGTCGACCTGAACCTTGGGTCTTACACGCCGCTGCGGATGGTCGATGTGCCTCAGATCGAGGTCGCTTTCGTCGAGAGCACGGAAGTGCCCGTGGGTCTTGGAGAGCCGGGCACCACGGTCATCGCCCCGGCGATTGCCAATGCGATCTTCAACGCCACCGGGGCGCGGGTGCGTCATCTGCCGATCACCGGCGATGCGATTCTTGCAGCGCTGGAAAGCTGATAGGAGAAGGCGGGCGCGGCATGTCGCGCCCGTCTTCCATTTGGTCTGAGGGCGCCGGCTAGTGAGGCGGGCTGCGCATTCGCCGGGCTGCGGGGCAGTTGCCTAAATTCAACGGCTCAAATTTTGGACATTCACGCTTAAAAAATTAGGAAATCGCCCTTTGCGCCATAATTCTGACAGGTTTCGAACAATAATCTAAACGAGCTATCTGGGCTCCTTTGCGGGCGGATACGAAGGACGATCTGTGGCACCTACCGAGACATATGAACAACGCGTCGCCGCGACGCGAAAGCGCTTTATCCAAGGGATGCCGGAGCGGTTGCAGGCCGTGGCCGATGCGCTGCGCGAGACAGATGGCGCCGACCCGCGCGAGACCAAGGCGCGCAAGGTCCACCGCATGCTGCACGATCTGGCTGGCAATGCCGCGATGCTGGAATATGCCGAGATCGAAGATCGCCTGCGCCAGGGGCTGCGCGTGGCCGAAGATGCAGATGAATCCTCTGCGCCCTTGTCGACCGAAGACATTCGTATAATTGAAACGGCTCTGGCCGATGCCCGCAGCGTCGCTGAAAAAATTTAAGAAAGCCTATCCATGAAGTATCCCGCAATCGGTTTGTTGGCGGCCCTGCTGCCGCTTCAAGTTCACGCCCAAACGGCCCCGGGTGAGGATGCGGCGAACGCCCCCACAGAGCAGGTCCAAGAGGGGCTGATCGCGCGGACTTTCGATCTGGCGGAGTTTGGCTTTCAAAACGGTCTGTCCTTCCGGCAGCTTTCGGGCAATGCGACGATCTATATTCCGCTGCCCAACCCGGATGCGCTGAGTTCGGGCAGTTTGCAGCTTGAGCTTGAACATGCCTCCACCACCGAGGTGGATCGCTATTTGCAGGTCTCGGTCGCGGGCCGTCCGGTCATCTCGCAGGCGCTGCCCGATGGGGCAGGGCGCCTGAGCGTTCCGGTCCCGCTTAGCCCCGAAGACATCTCGGGCGGGTTCATCGCCGTGGGCCTGTCTTATTCCGGCGCTTTCAGTGACCGGGTCTGCGTGGACGAACGCGCCTCGGGGGATTTTCTTGAGATCACGGCGGCCTCCTCAGTGACCTTGCAACTGGACCCGGCGGAGATCGACACATCGGCGGCATTCGCCGGGCTGCGCCCTGCGGATACGCGTCTGGCCATCGGGGGTAACGACTCCCTCGCCGCCTTGGCGGCTGCGACCCGCGCCGCGGCGCTGTTTGACGCCGAGGCCGGGCGGCTGACCTTTGGCGGCGACGGGGCCAGTACATCGGGCGCATGGTCCGAAGGGGTCATTGAACTGGACGTGACCACTTCGGGCGTGGCGAGCGAGATGGCCGTGGACAATGAAGCCGGGCTGCCCGTCTTGAACCTGCGCGGCAGCGATCCGCAGATGGGGCTGTGGCAACTGGTCTCGGAATGGTCGGCCCTATCGAACGAAGGCGCGACCGTGGTCGATGTGGCAGGGGGACCGGCCCGCTTTGATGACCGTTTGCCGCTGTCGGCGCTGGAGGGTGACCTCACCCCGCGTCCCGTGGTCTCGACCGAAGACTTCTTCGTGCCGTTCCAATCCTCCGACCTTCCGGCGGGCAAGGGCCTGTCTGGCGTGAACCTGCATGTCGCCGCAGCGCTTGATCCCGAAGGGCGGGGGGCGACGGCCTCGGTCTTTCTGAATGACACGCTGCTGGGCAACCGCCCGCTTGACAGTGGCCGTCCAGAGCAGTTGACCTTTTCAGTTCCGAGCGGCCTGCTGGGCCGGGACAACCTGTTGCGCGTGTCGATCCAGCGCCAGCCCTCGGGCGGCGAGTGCCGGTTCAAACCGCAGGGCTATCCGGCGCAAATCCTGCCCGGCAGCGCCCTGCTGCTTTCGGATTCCACAGCGCAGGATCGGGACTTCTTTACCCTGCGACAGGAATTCGCCGATGGCGTTCAGGTCGTGCTCGACCCCGCGCTTTCGCTTGATTTCGCGCAGACCCTGCCGTGGCTGGCAGGCGTTGCGGGCAGCGTGATCCCGGACCGCGCGCCTATCCTGCCGCGCGCCTCTGTCGAGGCGCTTGAGGGGGATGAGCCCTTCTTTGTGATCTCTGACCAGAACCCCGGCGATGCAGAGCCGCTGATCACCTTCGATCAGGGCCGGATCGAGGTGCGCGACCGTCAAGACAACCTGATCTATTCGGGCGAAGACCTGTCGCGGCTTGGCGTGGTGCAGATCGTCACCCGGGGCGAGACCCGTGGCCTGTGGCTGCGTCCTGGCAATGGCCCTGCACCAGAGCTGACGCCCGAACGCCCCATGATGCTGGACCGCGGCGATCTCGCGCTGATCGGGCAGGAGGGGGTGATCCTTGCCACCGCCACCGACCGCAGCCCGCTCGTTGATGTCGTCTACCCCGACCGCACCAGCCTTGCACAGATGCTGGCCAAGTACCGACCCTGGATCGTGGGGGCCATCTGGGTGCTGGTGACGCTGCTTGTGCTGATCGTGTTCCAGCGCGTCTACCGCGCCCGTCGCGGCAAAGACGAGACGTAAGCCACCGTGCCGTTGGATGCCGAAAGCGAAGCCATTGGTTCGCTGCTGCTTGACCGTGGCGCGCTGACGGCGGAACAGCTCGACGCGGCAGAGGATTTGGCCGAGGAGTGGAACGTCTCTCTGGTCAAGGTTCTTTTGTCGCGGCGCTGGCTGACCACGCAGACACTCTACCGCGAGATCGCCTTTTACCACGGGCTGACGCTGGTCGATCTGATCGAGGACCGCGCCGATGACGATCTGATCCGCCAGTATGATCCGGTGGTGATGAACCAATATATGACGGTGCCGATTGGCCGGGCAGAGGATGGCACGCTGACGGTGGCCACCTCACGCCCCGGCCCGCGCACGGTGTTGCACATCCGCGAGGTTTACGGCTCCGGTGTGACCATCGTCGTGGCTTCGCATTTCGATGTGTCTTGGCAGTTGCAGCGCGCCTTCCGCGAGAAACATTCGCATGAGGCGGTCTTTGCGCTGGCCGAGCTTGACCCCGATATGTCGGCGCAGAACGTCGTCACGCCGCCGCAGATTTTGGTGATCTACCTCATGATCTCGGCCCTGCTGCTGGGGCTGGCTTTTGCCCCCGTGGCCACGCTGATCGTGCTGAACGTCCTGCTGACGGTGTTCTACACCGGCAACTTCCTGTTCAAAGCGCTGCTGGTCTGGCTTGGCGGTGCTGCGCAGGAAACCTCATCGCGGGCCATCGCGGCTGAGGCATCGCTGCTGCGCGACGAAGACCTGCCGATCTATACCGTGCTGGTGCCGATGTTCCGCGAACCCGAGGTGCTGCCGATCCTTGCCCAAGCACTGCGCAACCTCGACTACCCACTGGCCAAGCTCGACATCAAGATCGTGCTGGAAGAGGGCGACCACGAGACCATCGACGCGGCGCGCAAGCTTGACCTTGAAGGCGTGTTCGAGATCATCCGCGTCCCGGCCTCCCACCCGCAGACCAAGCCCAAGGCCTGCAACTTTGCGCTGCGCTATGCGCAGGGTGATTTCCTCGTGATTTTCGACGCCGAGGATAAGCCCGAACCGGATCAGTTAAAAAAGGTCATCGCTGCCTTCAACCAATCCGCGCCCAATACCGCCTGCATCCAATGCCGTTTGAACTATTACAACGCGCGGGAGAACTGGCTGACGCGGATGTTCACGCTGGACTATTCGCTGTGGTTCGACCTGATGCTGCCGGGGTTGGAGCGTTTGGGCGTGCCGATCCCGCTGGGGGGCACTTCGAACCACTTCCGCATGGATGTGCTGCGCGAATTGAATGCATGGGATCCCTTCAACGTGACCGAGGACGCCGATCTGGGCATTCGCCTCACGCAGAAGGGCTACCGCGTCGGCGTCATCGATTCCACGACCTTTGAAGAGGCCAATGTCTCGATCCCGAACTGGGTGCGCCAGCGCTCGCGCTGGATCAAGGGCTATATGCAGACCTTCCTCGTCCACAGCCGCAGACCCATTCACCTGTGGCAATCGGTCGGGGCAGCGGGCGTCTTTGGCTTTGTCTTCTTCATCGGGGGCACGGTGCTCTCGGGCCTGTTGAATCCGGTCTTCTGGTCGATCTTTGCCATCTGGCTGATCTTCGGGACCGAGGTGATCACCCCCTATTTCCCGCTGCCGGTGCTCTATCTGTCGTTGGTGAACCTCTTGGCGGGCAATGGGCTGCTGATCTATCTCACGATGGTCGCGCCTTTCCGGCGCAGGTGGACCGATCTGGCGCCTTGGGGGATCACCGTGGTGGGCTATTGGGTGCTGATGACCGTGGCCTCTTACAAGGCGCTGTCGCAGTTGATCTTTAACCCGTTCTACTGGGAAAAGACCCAGCACGGCCTGTCCAAACACACCGCTAATGAGGTCGCCGAAGCCAGTGCCGAAGCGACGGAGGCCACGCAATGATCCGCGCCGCCTCATGGTCTTTCGGCTTTGTCGCGCTGGCGCTGGTGCTTTTGCTCACCCTCGGCTGGACCGAGGCGCATGGCTTCCTGTCGATGGACGTGACCGACCTTTGGGCCAAATCAATCGTACAGATCGAGGGGCCGGCGCAGTTCAAGGCAAGCGATGCTTTCTACCCGCCCGTGCCCTATGCGCTGTCGCTTTTGGGGCAGGCGGTCTTGCCCGACACGCAGGTGCCGGTGCCTTTCGTGCTTTCCGCGCTGGTGGGGGCGGGGCTGCTGGTCTTGTGGTTCCTCAACCTGCGCGATACGGGCGGGTTTTCGGGCGTGACCTCGGGGCTGGTGGTACTGCTTTTGGCGCTGAACCCGTTTTTCCTGCGGGCCTTGGCCGATGGGCCAGAGACGATGTTTTGCATCTTGGGCACATGGCTTTTCGCGCGCGGGATCGTCAATCTGCGCCTCACGGGCAACGCGCCGGATATGATGAAAGTGGCCGTGGGGCTTTTGGTGGTGGCCCTGTCGGACAGCTATGGCCTGATGCTTTGCCTCGGGGCGATGCCTTTCATGATCGTCGCGGCACGGCCCAGCATGATCGCGGTCTCCTCGACCGGCTATCTCGTGGCGATGTTCTATCCCGTGGCCGCCGCCGTGGGGGCGCTGATGTTCGTCAGCATGATCTTCGACAGCCGCCTGATCCCACTATTGTCGGAAAGCGCCACGCCGCTGACCCTGCGTGAGCATCTGGTCATTCTGGCCGGGCTGGGCCCGGCGGCCCTTATCGCGATCCTGCGCAATATCATGGTGCCGCGTCTGTTCATGCCGCTCGTGGCAGCGGTCGGGGCGGTGCTGGGCGGCTATACGCTCAACGTCTTTTTCCATGTCGAAGGCGACCCGGCCATGGCGCTGGCACCCATGCTGGGGGTCTTGGTCGCCGCGATCCGCTTTTGGCCGAACCTGTCCCTGCGCGAGCCGATTGCCATCGCGCTGTTGGCGCTGTCGCTGCTGACCTCGGCGGTTGTGATGCGCCATGTCGCCCATGACGAAACCCGCGCTTGGACCAACGCGATGCTCGGCGCGGAAAACGCAGCGTCCCGCCCCGCGCGAGAGGTCGTTTCGTTCTTGCGCGACAAGTCTGATATTATGGTAGATGTTGAGAGAAACCCCGAGATCGTCGTCGGTCTGGGGAATATCGACCGGCTGGTGATCGCCGGAGAGCCTGCCTACGACTGGGCGCTTGAGGGGGGCGTGCCGCGCACAAGGTACATCGTGGTCCCGCAACAGGCGGAAGGGCAGGCCACAGCAGACAGAATTCTGCGCAGGTTCCCGCAGCTGAAGCAATCGCAGATGCCGGGGTATGAGGAGGTTTTTCAAAACAGCCGATGGCGTGTTTTTGAAAGAGTTAACGAGTGGAATTAAAATCATGAGCCCACGAATTATCGCAGTCGACGATTCGGATATCGCGCAGGATTTCATCAGCGCGACGCTTTCGGAGCTTGGCTTTGACGATGTCGTCAGTTTCATCGATCCGCGCAGTGCATTGGACGCGATCGAAAGCGATGAGGCCACGGCGGACCTGATCCTGATGGACATAATGATGCCCGATATTGATGGTATCGAGCTTTGCGCCCGTATCCGTGCCTTGGACAGATGGAGCGATGTGCCGATCATTATGCTGACCAGCCGAACAGACATGGGGGCTCTCTCCGAAGCCTTCATGGCGGGGGCCAACGACTATGTCACCAAGCCCTTCAACCGGATTGAGCTTCAGGCCCGTATGCGCAGTTGCCTGCGGCTGAAATCCGAGTTGGACCGCCGCCGTTCGGGCGAAAACCGCAGCGCGCGCCGCCGTGCCGCGCCGAGCCTGTCAGAGGCCACGGTGCCCAGCCTTTTGGGCAGCAAATCCGGGTTTCAGGGGCATCTGATGTCGCTGTCGCCCGCGATGCAAAAAGACCTTGGCCTGATCGTCTTCCGCATTGATGGCGACCGTGATCAATCCGACGCGGCGCGCGCGCAGCGGCAAGAGCTTCAGCGCCTCGTGGCCGGGCTTTTCGGCAAGGTCGAAATCCCCGCGCAGGACGGGTTCGCCCATTGGGAAGACGATCTTTTCGTCTATGGCGCGCTCCACGCGGATCGCGCCCAGCTTGAAGCGCGGGCGCAGCAGTTTATCTCAGTCGTGGCAGAGGCCTCTGCCACCGTGAAAGAAGGCTGGACCTCGCGGCCCTTGAGCGTCAGCGCTTGTGTCGTGCCGCCCTCGGATGCGGCTGTCGCCACCTCGCTTGCGCGGGGCATTCAAGGCGTCGAAAGTGCTGGAATAACAAGCGCGCCGGGCAGCATCTGCCTTGCCGCCAATGACATAGGACACCCAGCCGAGAATGGTCAGCACTGAGCCCACCAACAAAGCTGATGCGGAACCGTCTTCGCGCGCGCAGACCCTATTCTGGGCGCTGATTTTGGCTGCCGTTCTGATCTATTTCGTGGGGCTCGCGGTCCTGACCTGGTCGGACTACAAACGCGCCACGACCCGGGCAGAGGTGGAGCTTGAGCATTTCGCGGAGCTTTACGAGCAGGCGGTCGATGCCTCTCTCTCGGTTGCGAATGTGCGGATGTGGGGGCTGATTGATGAGCTGTCGACCGCGCGCCTGAGCGACCCCGAGCAGTTCGAGGCGCAATACGGTGATCTGATGAATGCCGCCGTGCAGGAGACCGAGCAGGTCGATGCGCTTGTGCTGATCGGCGCCGATGGGGTCGTGCTTTGGGCCACGGCGGAACCGCTCATGGGGCAGTACCTTGGGGACCGAGCCTATTTTCAGGCGGCGATTGGTCTTGATGTCGATGAATACACGGTCGGGGTGCCCATCGTGTCGCGGGCCACGGGGCGGCGGCTCACTCCGATTGCATGGCCCTTGATCGGCATCGATGGCCGGGCAAGGGGGGTCTTGGCCTCTTCCTTGGGCGAGGATTACTACTCTCAACTGCTGGCGATAGATGGGTTGCAACAGGACATGTATGTCGAGGTGGTAACCGCTAACGGAGAGCGGGCCTTTGTCTCAGGCCGGCCCCCACGCGACCCCGATACGCCCGTGTTCCGCGCCCGCAAAGAGATCCCGGCGCTCGACCTCTATATCGACGTGACGCGCAGCAAGCGGGCGGTGCTGCAAAACTACTGGCAACGCACCTTGGTTTTCGTGGGGCTTGCCACGATCCTGTTCCTGACGGTGATCAACGCGGCGATCCGCGCGCGGCGGCAGTCGACCCAATTGGCGCAGGCCCTGCGCACTTCCGAACGACACCGCGAACGGATCCGCGTGGCGCAGAGCGAATTTGATGCGATCTTTGAGAATGTCGGCGACGGGCTGATCGTCTATAACGACAATAACAAGCTGCACCGCTCCAACCGCAAGGCGCGCGCGTTGATGGGTGTGTCTTCAGATATCGAAGCCGTGCAAAAGCTGCGCGGCATGGTCCCGCCCTTTTCGCAGATGGACGAAGACGTTGCCGTTCACCGCATTCAGATCACCACCGCCGAGAATGAGAGTGTGGCGGTGCAATGCCGGGTGATGAAGCTGCATCTGCATGGGGATTACATCGCCTATAACGTGCTTCAGGACATCTCTGCCGAAGAACGTCTCGTGGCAGCGCGCACGGCCTTTGTCACCTCGGTCAATCACGAACTGCGCACGCCGCTCACGTCCCTCGCCGGGTCGCTCGAAATCCTGCATGACCGCTTTGGCGACAGCATGCCAAAGAACGCGGGCAAGCTGTTGTCGATGGCCACCCGCAATGCCGACCGGCTGTTGGTATTGGTCAACGATATCTTGACCCTTCAGGCGATCGACCAGCGCCAACTCAGCATCCAGACCGAGCGGGTCGCGGTGTCGGAGGTGCTGTCGGAAGCCATCGCGGCCAACACAGGCTATGGGGTGAACCGCGACGTGCAACTCGACATCCACACAGGCCCCGACGCGGCGCAGGAGGCCTATGTGCGGGTCGATACCGTGCGCATGCAGCAGATCTTCTCCAACCTCATTTCCAACGCGGTGAAATATACCCCGCGCGGCGGTACGGTAAAAATCGGTGCCGAGGTGGACGAGCAATGGGTCACGTTCTATGTCTGCGATGCGGGGCCGGGCATTCCAAGAGCCGCCCATGATCGTATGTTCAAAAGGTTCGCTGACCCTGTGCACTCTCGCGAAAACCAAGCGAATGGGACGGGGCTGGGGCTGGCCATCACGCGGGAGTTGGTGTTGCGACAAGATGGCGATGTGAGCTTTGAGACACGCTCGGAAGAAGACGGCGATGAGAACCCCGGCACCACGTTCTATGTGCGTTTCGCCCGGGATACAGGCGCCGCGTCCAAGCAGGGGGCATCGGCATGAGAGTGTTGTTCGTTGATGACGAAGATGACATCCGCGAATTGATCGAGTTTGCGATCATGACCGAAGATGACATCGAACCGACATTCGCGGGGACCGGGCTCGACGCGATTGCTACGATAGAGACGCAGTCTTTTGACGTGATCATGCTGGATGTGATGATGCCGCCCCCCGATGGTATGGAGGTGCTGCGCTGTGCGCGGGCCAATGCGGATCTGGACGACACGAAGATCGTCATGTGCACCGCCAAAACCTCGCCCGAGTCGGAGAGGAAGTTTCGCGACCTCGGGGCAGATCACATTCTGCACAAACCGTTCAAACCGCTGAAGCTCGCGGATTTCATTCGGTCGATCGTTTAATACCTCATCGCGCAGCCTCTCGCGGCTTTGACTAAGCGGAACCTATCATGCCCAAAACAGCACAGATGCCCTCAGAAACCACGCGGCGCATATGGTCCCGCCTTGTCGTCCTCTCGGCCATCGGTACCATCGCCCTCCCGGCAAGTGATGTGGCATCGGCGGCTTGGCCGCGGGGCGAAGACAAAAGCTTTGTCACCCTGTCCTATGAGACCACCGCAGACGGCCCCGACTTTGGCGATTTCGGCGCGTTTTACTACGAATACGGGGTGACCGAGAAACTGACTTTCGGCCTCGACATCGGCAAGACCCAGAGTGGGGGGCAGGTCAGCGCCATCGCCTTTCTGCGCTATCCGCTTGAGCTCTCTGGCGGGGACAATGTTTTCGCCGCCGAAGTCGGTCTTGGCTGGGCCGAACGGGATGGCAGCGCGGTGGCGGCTCTGCGGCCCGGCCTGTCTTGGGGGCGTCCGGTATCGGGGGCTTGGGGCAGCGGCTGGCTGGGGGTGGAAAGCACCTTTGCGATCTACGAAGACGGCGAAACACTGGGCAAGATCGACAGCAGCTTCGGCATCAACCACAAGAATGGCAACCTGTCGATTTTCAAGCTGGAGTTCGCAGCCCCGTCAGACGGGGATGAGACACTGGCCTTTGCGCCGTCGCATGTGATCAAGGTCTCGGAAAACAGCTTTCTGGAACTGGGCCTGTCGCATGAATTTACCGACGCTGTGACCAAGGTCAAAGTCGGGGTCTGGCACAGCTTCTGACGCGCTTCGGGTCTGCTCAATCCCGCCAATCGGGGCGGTTGCCGAGGTGGGCAATCAGAAAGTCGATGAAATACCGTGTCTTGGGCGTCAGCACGTTGGAGCGCGGATAGACCAGCCAAAGCACCGATCGGTCGTTCATCCGCCAGCCCGGCAACAGCCGCAGCAATCGGCCCGAGGCAAGCTCGTCCGACACGCTCCAAAGCGAGTTGATCGAGATGCCAGCCCCCGCGAGGGTCGCTTCGCGTTGCGCATCGCCATCGTCCATGATCACGCGGCAGGTCATCTCATGCGGGTCGAGCGTGGCGGCTTCGCCCTCCGGCCCGATCAGCGCGCGGGGCTCAAGATCACCCCAAGCGATCAGGTGATGATCCCGCAGCGCGGCGGGGGTCTGGGGCAAACCGTGGGCCTCTACATAAGACGGCGCGGCGCAAAGAACGCGGGTGTCATCGGCCAGCTTGCGCCCCCGCAGGCTGCTGTCGGTCAAGGGCGCGCTGCGCAGGGCAAGGTCAAAACTGCCTTCGATCGCGTCGAACCGGGTGTCGGAGAGGCGCAGATCGAGGGTGAGCTCGGGGTAGGTCTCGTGGAATTCCGGCAACAGCGGCATGATGTGACGCTGGGCAAAGCTGCTTGGGGCGGCGAAGCGCAGGATGCCCTTGGGCCCCGCCTTGGTCCCGCCCAGAATGGCCCGCGCGGCATCGGCTTGGGCCAATATCTCGCGCGCATAGGGCAGAAAGTCAGACCCATCGAGCGATAGCGAGACCTTCCGCGTCGTGCGCCGCAAAAGCTCAACCCCGAGTTCTTGTTCCAGCTTGGCCAAACGCGCGCTGGCGACTGCCGGGGCCATCCCCAAGTCGCGCCCGGCGGCTGAGATGTTCAGCCGTTCGGCAGCCATGACGAAAAGGCGAAGGTTGTCGATATCCATGGGCCGCGGTCCTTGCTGCGGATCATCCGCCGGGTCAGCATATAGTGCTTGGTATTATATTCAATAACGAGAAACTGAACTCAAGTTTCATCCGATTATCTGGCGCGCCATGCTGGCCTATCTCTGTCTCAACGCAATGTTAACGGGAGATAGACCGATGAAATCCATGACCCTCACCAGCTATGGCGCAGAGGCGCGTTTTGTCGAAGCCGATTTGCCACGCCCCTTGGCCACCCCCGGCCATGTGGTGCTGCGCGTCAAGGCGACCAGCGTGAACACCATCGACACGATGATCAAGAACGCGGGCAAAGACCTGCCTCTGTCGCCTGACCTGCCTGCGGTCTTGGGCATGGATTTCGCCGGGGTGATCGAAGAGATTGGCGAAGGTGTCACCGGTTTCGCCGTGGGCGACGAGGTCTATGGCTGCGCCGGTGGCTTGGCCGATCTGCAAGGGGCGCTGGCCGAATTCATGCGCGCTGACGCGCGGCTCATCGCTCATAAACCCAAATCCCTGTCGATGCGCGAGGCGGCGGCCCTTCCGTTGGTGGGCATCACGGCTTGGGAAGGGCTGCACCGCGCGGGCGTGGCAGCCGGGCAGAAGGTGCTGGTCCAAGGCGGCGCGGGCGGGGTCGGCCATCTCGCGGTGCAACTGGCAAAGCATATGGGGGCCGAGGTTTCCTCGACCGGCACCGGGGATGACCAAATGGCGGTGATCGAAGGCTATGGCGCGCGGGCCATCGACTTCAAAGCCGAGAAGATCGAGGACTATGTGGCCGCCCATACCGCAGGCCGCGGTTTCGATGCGGTCTTCGACACCGTGGGCGGGGACAATCTGCCGAACTCTTTTGCCGCCGCTGCGCTGAACGGCCATGTGGTCACGACCGTGGCCCTGTCGGCGATCGACCTGACCCCGGCGCATTTCAGCGGGCTGTCCTTGCATGTGGTCTTCATGCTCTTGCCGATGCTGCATGACGTGAACCGCGCGGTGCATGGGGAAAT
This sequence comes from Sulfitobacter sp. 1A12779, assembly GCF_043557315.1. Taxonomy (NCBI): domain Bacteria; kingdom Pseudomonadati; phylum Pseudomonadota; class Alphaproteobacteria; order Rhodobacterales; family Roseobacteraceae; genus Sulfitobacter; species Sulfitobacter sp. 1A12779. The sequence goes on along the minus strand of NZ_JBIFFU010000005.1, from coordinate 164,939 downwards.
CCTTAGCAATCTCGCCACACTGGTCGATGAGGGGGCGGTGAAGCCGCTGCTCGACGAAAAGACCTTTGATCTGAGCGCGGTTGGCGATGCCTATGCGCGGCTGCAAAGCGGGCAGGCGATTGGCAAGGTTGTGGTCGACGTCTAGGTCAGGCCGAACACTGATTTATAGCACGCCCCGCTGCGCCTTCCGCGCGGCGGGGCTTTTAACGGCCTGCACTTTCCCTCGATCACTGCCGCTGGCGCGCAACTGCCAAAGAATGCGCCATTGACCCAACGGTAGGCTGCCTCTTTCTCTCTCATCCCCGGTTTCACGGTAAATTCGGTCTTGCCTCCGCCTGTCAGTGTACAGTTAATTGGCCGGACAAGCTGAATACAGCGGCGGCGCGGGCACCCTGTGCCGACGCCCGTTAAGAGCAACCAAGGGAGAGAGACATGAAATTCACCGTAATCCTCGCCGCAAGCACCATTCTGGCAGGCGCTGCCGTCGCTCAGGACATGGATAAATCCGACTGGCCGAGCAGCTTCACCGTCGGCACGGCCAGCCAAGGCGGCACCTACTTCGCCTATGGCTCGGGCTGGGCGAACCTTGTGGCCAAGGAACTGGGCCTGACCGGCGGTGGCGAAGTCACCGGCGGCCCGATGCAGAACATGGCGCTGGTCCACACCGGCGAGGCGGCCTTCGGCATGACCACAATGGGCCCGGCGGCGGAATCGCTGGCTGGCACCAACCCCATCGCCCCCGGTTTGGAAATGACCCAAGCCTGCGCGATGTTCCCGATGTATCAGACACCCTTCTCCGTGACCGCGCTGTCGTCCTCGGGTATTTCCTCGGTCGCCGACATTCCGGCGGGTGCCAAGATCGGCTTTGGCCCGGCGGGCTCCACCTCGGACACCTATTTCCCGCGCATGATGGACACGCTCGGCGTCGAGTATGAGCGCCGCAACGGCGGTTGGACCGATCTGGGCGGCCAGTTGCAGGACGGTCTGCTGGACGTGATCGCCTTTGCCGCCGGTGTGCCGGTGCCTGCGGTCAGCCAGCTTGAGGTGCAGACGGATGTGAACATCATCGAGTTCACCGAGGAAGAGCAGGCCAAACTGCTCGAAGAGTTCCCGGTGTCCGAGTTCACCATCGACGCAAGCACCTACACCACGCTGGAAGAGGGCGCGCGCTCGGTCTCCATGTGGAACTTCGCGATTGCCAACTGCGATCTGCCGGAATCCTTCGTCAAAGCGGCTGTGGATGTCGTCATGTCCGACAATGAGCGGATGAAGGGCATTCACAAGGCGGCGGCTTCGACCCTGCCTGAGAACTGGGAGAAGAACACCGTTCTGAAATGGCACCCCGGTGCGGCAGCTTGGTTCAAAGAGAACGCGGATGCCGATATTTCCGATGATATGATCTACGGCAACTAAGCGAACGCCTAGACAAACTTGCATGCCGTCCCTAATCGGGGCGGCATCTTGCCATCATCCCGCCTGATTGTCGGGACAGATCCCGCGCAGATATCGGGAAAGGAAGCCTCCATGACAGACCAGCATAGCGCCGCCGACCCGCAGGGCCCGATTGTCGCCGAAGGGGTCGATGACGAACCGGTAGAAAGCAATCGCCGCATATTCACCGGGCGCACCTATCTGGTCGTTGCGGCCATGTCGGCGATCTATGCCTTCTTTCACATGGCAGCACTCAACGGCATGTCGATCGGAGAGCTGACCGGCATCCGCATCCCGCTTTTGCCGACCTTTCCGATGGAGACGTGGAATTTCCGCATCGTGCACATCGCGGGCGCGCTGATCCTTGGCTTTACCCTCTATTCTGCCCGCGCCTTTGTGGATGAGGGCAAGGGGCAGGGCCGTCATCCGCTGGATTTCGTGGCATGGGCCGCGATGATCCCTGCGCTTTATTCGATTTGGACCGCTTGGAGCATCGCCAGCCAGATCGCTGGCGGCACCCAGTGGAACGGCATGAGCCCCGAGTTCAAGACCCTCGAAATCTATCACTATGGCCTGCCGCTGGTGGCGGCGACGGCCATCGGCATCGTCGTGGGTTGGCTGCGCGGGCGCGAGCGGGGGCAGGTTTCCCCTGCGGACCTGTTGCTGTCTATCTGCGGGGTGGCCGTGGCGATCTACCTGATCACCATGTACGGCACCTTGATGCGCAACTCGACGGGCACGCCCTTTGCGCCCATCGGCATCTCCATCGCCGCAGTTGCAGGCACCGCGCTGATCATGGAGCTGACGCGCCGCGTGGCGGGGCTTGCGCTTATCGTGATCTCGGGTGTCTTTCTGGTCTATGTCTTCGTCGGGGACATGCTGCCGGGCTTCCTGAACGCGCCCAACATCCAGTGGACCCGCTTCTTTAGCCAAGTCTACACCGATGCGGGCATTCTGGGGCCGACCACGGCGGTGTCGTCGACCTATATCATCCTCTTCATCATTTTCGCGGCCTTCCTTCAGGCGTCGAAGGTGGGGGACTATTTCGTCAACTTCGCCTTTGCCGCGGCGGGCCGCTCGCGCGGGGGGCCAGCCAAGGTCGCGATCTTTGCCTCGGGTCTTATGGGGATGATCAACGGCACCTCGGCGGGCAATGTGGTGGCGACAGGCTCGCTGACCATTCCGCTGATGAAAAAGGTGGGCTACCCGGCCCGGACCGCAGGCGCGGTCGAAGCCGCTGCCTCGACCGGGGGGCAGATCATGCCGCCGATCATGGGGGCGGGCGCCTTCATCATGGCCGAGATCACGGGCATCCCCTACACCGATATTGCCGTGGCGGCGATCATCCCGGCGGTGCTCTACTTCGTGTCGATCTACTTCATGGTGGATTTCGAAGCGGCCAAGCTGGGCATGCGCGGGATGCGTTCCGAGGAACTGCCCAAGCTCAAGGACATGCTGCGCCGGATGTTTCTGTTCATCCCGATCATCATCCTGATCTATGCGCTGTTCATGGGCTATTCGATCATCCGCGCGGGCACGCTGGCGACGGCGGCAGCGGCAGTGGTGTCTTGGTTCACGCCCTTCCGCATGGGGCCGCGCAGCATCGTCAAAGCCTTTGACCTGGCCGGGATCATGTCGATCCAGATCATCGCGGTCTGCGCCTGTGCGGGCATCATCGTGGGTGTCATCAGCCTGACCGGTGTCGGCGCGCGTTTCTCTTCCGTGCTGCTGGGTCTGGCAGAGGCGAGCCAATTCCTCGCCCTGTTCTTTGCCATGTGTATCGCCATTCTGCTCGGCATGGGCATGCCCACCACAGCGGCCTATGCGGTGGCGGCTTCGGTCGTGGCGCCGGGGCTGGTCCAACTGGGCATTCCGCTGCTGACGGCGCACTTCTTTGTCTTCTACTTCGCCGTCGTCTCGGCCATCACGCCCCCCGTGGCGCTGGCCAGTTACGCGGCGGCGGGGATATCGGGCGCCAACCCGATGGAGACGTCGGTGGCCTCCTTCAAGATCGGCATCTCGGCCTTCATCGTGCCCTTCATGTTCTTCTACAACGGCGCGATCCTGATGGACGGCACGTGGTTCGAGGTGATCCGCGCGGGCGTCACGGCGATCTTTGGGGTCTATCTGCTGTCTTCGGGCATGCAGGGCTGGTTCGCGGGCAGCGGTGCGGCTTGGTTCATCCGGCTGGGTCTGATCCTCGCGGCGCTTTGCATGATCGCGGGCGGTCTGATGACCGACCTCATCGGCATCGCAGTGGCGGCGGTGATCTTTGCGGTGCAGTGGAAGTTCCGCCCCGCACCCGACGCCCAAATCGCAGTGCACGGCAGCGATTGATCCGTGATTGATCCATGTCCCGGCCCTTTGGGGCCGGGGCCGCCCGTTTGAGGCAACGCTCCCTGTTGCATCTGGGCCAAGCCGCGCCTAGGGTCCGCGCGATCCTTCCGGGCGGTTAATATGTTCACTATCTTTCTGGCCATCGCGCCGGTCTTCGCGCTGATCCTCATGGGCTATGGCCTGCGCCGGGGGGGTATCCCTTCGACCAAGTTCTGGAACCTGAATGACCGGCTGGTCTATTGGGTGCTGATGCCCGCGCTGTTCTTTGCCAAGATCTCGGCAGCGGACCTTAGTGGCGGCTTGGGCGACTATGCGCTGCTGCTCTACGCTGGGTTCTTTGCAGCGATCTTTTGCGGCTGGCTGTTCGGTCGCGCCTATGCCGCGCCGCAGGGCAGTTCGCTGATGCAGGGCAGCGCGCGGTTCAACACATTCATCGGCCTCGCGATTGCCGAAGCCGTTTTTGGCACGGCAGGGCTACAGATTGCCGTGCTCGGTTCGGCCCTGCTGGTGCCCGTGGTGAATGTGACGGTGGTGACGTTGATGACCCGGCAATTGGGCGGGGGCGGGAAATCCATCCTCAAAGGCTTGGTCAAGAACCCGCTGATCCTGGGCATTCTGGCAGGCGTGCTCTTTAACTTCGCGGGGCTGCACCATGTGCCCGTCTTGCATGAAAGCGCGCGCATCTTGGGGGATGCGGCGCTGCCGATCATGCTGCTTTGCGTCGGCGCCAACCTGCGGCTGCGCGGGCTTTCCGGCTCGGTCTCGGTCATCGGCCTGTCGATCATCGGCAAACATCTGGTGAACCCGCTGGCGGTCTTGTTGGCCGCGCTGGTGCTGAACCCTGCGCCGCTGACGCTGCAAATCGCGCTGATCTTCGCGGCCCTGCCAACCGGGGTGGCCAGCTATACGCTGGCGCGGGAGATGCGCGGCGATGCGCCCTTGATGGCCGCGATCATCACCACGCAGACGCTGCTCAGCTTTTTCACCCTGCCGCTCACGCTCTATCTCGGCAGTCTGATCTCCGCGCCCTAGAGCGCGCTCCATGCGCGAAACGCGATTGTGATCTGCGCGGGCTGCATGGTCGCTGATTTACAGGTTGACATATTTGGTTCGAATGTCCAATTGCGCCTTGACCCGTGTTAAGGAGCCCGCATGACCGAACTCGAAAAGACCGTGCTTGACGCTGCGCTGCATGTCTTTTCCCGCTATGGGGTCAAGCGCACCAGCATGGGCGATCTGTGCGAAGAGGCGGGCGTTTCGCGCCAGACCCTCTACAATCGGTTTCGCAACAAGGACGACATTCTGCGCGGGCTGATAGGGCGCTACACCGAATTGGCGCTGGAAGAGATCGCCGAAGAGATGCCCAATGCCACCGATCTGGCGGCGCAGCTTGATCTGATCTTTGATCGGATGGTGGTGCGCGGCTATGACACGATGCAGGCGATGCCCAATGCGCAGGATTTCATCGACGGGGCCAATGCCGTCAGCCAAGAGGCGCTGCAATGTTCCGCCGGGCGCTTTCGCGACGTGATCGCTAAGGTGCTGATGCCCTATGGGGCGTCGATCACCCGCAATGGCTTGAGTGTCGAGGCGCTGGCCGATTTCATCCAACGTTCCGCCAAGGCCGCTGGCATGCATGCGCTGGATCGTGACCACTTTCTCGCGCAGTTGCGCACCCTCAAACAACTTAGTCTGACCGCCGCCCTTGGGCCCGTGCCGGATGCTATTCATAAGGAAGACTGACCATGGCCAAATGGCTTGTTGAGACGACGCGCGGGACCGGCGCGGGGCGGGTGTTGGGATTTGCGCTGGCCTTGGCCGCCGGTGTCGCCGCGCCGATGGTGGCGGCCGCCGAAAAGCCGGTGGTAAAGCTGCAAACGGTCAAGGTCAGCGACGCCGAGGTTGAGCGTGTGTTCTTTGGCAAGGTGGTTGCACGTGAAACCGTGGACCTTGCCTTTCAAGTCGGCGGTCAGATCGAGGAATTCCCGGTCGAAGAGGGGGCCACGGTCAGTGAAGACACGGTCGTCGCCCGGATGGATCTGGAGCCATTTCAGCTGGCGCTAGAGCAGGCGCAGGCCAATGATGCTCAGGCGCGCCGGACGATGGAGCGTTATCAAAAGCTCGCCGGGTCTTCGGTGGCCGAGGTCAACCTGCAAGACGCCGAAACCGCCGTGACGGTCAACGATATCGCCGTGCGCAACGCCGAGCGCGACCTTGAGAACGCGACCCTGCACGCGCCCTTCGATGCGATTGTCGCCTCGCGGCTGGTGCCCAATTTCTCGACCGTCAGCGCGGGCACCCCGGTGGTGCGTCTGCATGACATGTCCGAGTTGCGGGTCGAGATCGACGTGCCCGAAACCCTGTTCCTGCGCGCAGGGCGCGACCCCAGCGTGCGTTTCATGGCCAAGTTCCCGGCCAACGCCAACACCTACCCGATGCAAATCCGCGAATACAACGCCGAGACGGCGGATGTCGGCCAGACCTATAGCATCACCCTTGGGGCGGAATTGCCCGAAGATTTCGTGCCGCTGCCCGGCGCCTCGGTCGAGGTGCGCGCCACGCTGAACATCGGCGGGTCGAGCATCATCGTGCCCGACACCGCCATCGTGGTCGGCAATGACCGCGGCACCTATGTCATGGTCTTTGACCCCACCGGCGCGCGCGAAGGCACCGTGACCCGCACCGCGGTTGAGATCACCCCCACCGCGCGCGGCGATGTCAAAGTCGAAGCCGGGCTTTCCGATGGGCAAGAGATCGTGGTGAGCGGCGCGAGCCAGCTTGAAGACGGTGCCGCCGTGCGCCGCTTCGTCGGTTTCGGAGACTGAGCGCATGGATATCGCACGTCTGTCGATCAACCGCCCGATCTATACTTGGATCATCATGCTGACCTGTCTTTTGGGCGGCATCTGGGGCTTTGCCACCCTTGGCCGTCTCGAAGATCCGGCCTTTACCATCAAAACCGCCGTGGTGGTGACCCAATACCCCGGTGCCTCTGCCGAAGAGGTCGCGCTTGAGGTCACCGAACCGCTGGAATCGCAAATCCAGAAGATGTCCGAGATCAAGGACATCGAATCCATGAACCAGCCCGGTCTGTCGTGGATCACGGTCAATATGCAGGACACCTTTGACGGGTCCGAACTGCCGGAAATCTGGACCAAACTACGCAACCGCGTGAATGAGGCAGCCTTGCCGAGCGGGGCGACACAGCCCTATGTGAATGACGGTTTCGGCGACGTTTACGGGCTTTACTACGCCGTCACGGCTGAGGGCTATTCCGACGCCGAGGTCAACGAACTCTCCAGCTATCTGCGTCGGGAATTGCTGCTGGTCGATGGTGTGTCGGATGTGGCGCTCTCGGGCTTGCCCAATGAGGTCATCTATGTCGAACCGCAACTTGCGCTGAGCACCACGCTCGGCATTCCGCCCTCGGCCATTGTCGGCGCGGTATCGAGCGCGAATGAGATCGTCGACGGCGGCGCCATTCAAGACGCGGACGGGCGCACCCTGATCCAGCGGCCCGAAGGCTCTGACAGCGTGTCCGAGATCGCCGCCTTGTCGGTGGGGGTTGGCGGTCAGGTGATCAACCTTGCCGATGTGACCAACATCTACCGCACCCGCGAGGCGAACCCCGATCTGGTGATCCGCCACAACGGGCAGGAGGCCTTTACCCTCGGGGTGGCCGGGATCGCGACCGAGAATATCGTCGATATCGGCAAACGGGTGGACGACAAGCTTGCGCAGCTGCGCGAAACGCTGCCCTTGGGCATCTCGATTGAATCCATCTACCGCCAGCACGCGGTGGTCGAAGAGGCGTCGAACGCCTTTTTGCTGAACCTCGCCATGTCGGTCGCCATCGTTGTGGCCGTGCTGGCCGTCTTCATGGGTTGGCGCGCGGCGGTGGTCGTGGGCTCCACCCTGTTGCTGACGGTGGTGGGGACGCTCTTTTTCATGGCGCTCGGCGCGATTGAGATGGAGCGTATCTCACTCGGGGCGTTGATCATCGCGATGGGGATGCTGGTCGATAACGCCATCGTTGTGGCCGAGGGGATGCAGATCTCCATGCAGCAGGGCAAAAGCTCGCGCGAAGCGGCGACCGAGGCGGCGAGCAAGACGCAGATCCCGCTTTTGGGGGCGACAGTTATCGGCATCATGGCCTTTGCCGGGATCGGGCTGAGCCCCGATGCCACGGGCGAATTCCTCTTCTCGCTCTTTGCCGTGATCGCGATTTCGCTGCTGCTCTCTTGGGTGCTGGCCATCACCGCCACGCCGCTTTTGGGGCACTACTTTTTCAAACGCGGCGTCGAAGGGGGGGCTGGCGGCTATGATGGCGCGATCTTCAAGAGCTATGCCGCCGTGCTGCGTGCCTCGCTCAAGCTGCGCTGGCTGGTGGTTGTTGGCCTCATCGCGGGCACGGTTGTCTGCTATGGCCTTTTTGGTCAGATCAAGCAGCAGTTCTTCCCCGACAGCAACACGCCGCTTTACTTCGTGCATTACAAACTGCCGCAAGGGTCGTCGATCCATCAGACATCCAACGATCTGGCTGTGCTCGAAGACTGGCTGGTGGCGCGGGATAATGTCGAAGACGTGACCTCCTACGCGGGGCAGGGGGCGGCGCGTTTCATGCTGACCTATCAGGCCGAAGACCCCAACCCCAGCTATGGGCATCTGATCGTTCGGGTGTCTTCGCTTGAGGTGATCCAAGACGAGATGAACGCGCTTGAGGCCTTCGCCACCGATGCGGTGCCGCAAGGGGAATTCCGGGCCAAGCGTTTGGCCTTTGGCCCCGGCGGCGGTGCCCCGATCGAGGTGCGCTTCTCGGGCCGCGATCCCGATGTACTGCGTGATCTCGCGGATGAGGCGATGGACCGGATGCAGGCGGCGTCGGACAATATCGTGACGCCGCGGCAGGATTGGCGCGAGCGTGAACTGGTGCTGCGTCCGATCTATGCCGAGGAACGCGCGCAGGACGCCGGCATCTCGCGGACCGAGATCACGGAGACCCTCAAGTTTGCCACCGAAGGCACCAGCGGCGGCACCTTCCGCGAGCGGGATCGTCAGATTCCCATCGTGATCCGCGCCCCGCAGGATGCCGATCTGGCGCTGACGGACCATGTCCTTTACGAATCGAACACCAATGCGCTGGTGTCGATGGAGCAGGTGATCGACGGTTTCCGGTTCGAGCCGCAGGACACGTTGCTCTACCGTCGCGACCGGGCCGATGTGATCACCGTGGGCGCGGATATCCCGCGCGGTGTCACGGCAGCGCAGGTGCAGGCCGAGGTGCAGGAAACCATCGAGGCGATGGAAATTCCCGAAGGCTATGCCATGGAATGGGGGGGCGAGTTGGAAAGCGCGGGCGAGGCGCAGGCCGCCTTGGGCAAGCAGTTGCCCTTCAGCATCATCATCATGGTTCTGATCTCGGTCCTGCTGTTCAACGCGCTGAAACAGCCGATCATCATCTGGCTCTTGGTGCCGATGGCGGTGAATGGGGTCAGTCTGGCGCTTTTGGGGACGGGGCTGCCCTTCACCTTCACCGCGCTTCTGGGGCTCTTGTCGCTCTCGGGGATGTTGATCAAGAACGGCATCGTGCTGGTCGAAGAGATCGACCTCACCCGCGCCGCCGATCCGACGCTGGACCTGAAAGAGGCCATCGTCACCGCCTCGACCTCGCGTTTGCGCCCGGTCTTCTTGGCCGCTGCGACGACCATTCTGGGGATGCTGCCGCTGTTGTCAGATGCCTTCTTCCAATCGATGGCGGCGACGATCATGGGCGGGCTGGCCTTTGCCTCGGTCCTGACGCTGATCGCGGCACCGGTGCTCTACTTCCTCTTCTTCAAGCGCAGCGCCGCGCGTGAGGCGGAGGCTGCCCGCGCCGCCTGACCGGCGCGTGGCGGCGAGGCAAAGGGCGCGTTCGGTCACTCCGGGCGCGCCCTTTGTCGTATCCGGGCGGTAAAAATTCCGCGCCGCCGTGCAATCCCGCCTTGGTTTCGCGAAAATGCCAGCTACCTTACCGTTTTCAAACGGCATGTCGCCGTGTCAGGCCATTGTTTCAAGGAGTTCTCGCCCATGGGTCCCCGCATTCTTTCCACTGCCGCCGCCGCTGGCCTTGCCGCCACTTTGGCCTCTGCCGCCTCGGCTGAGATCACCGTATCGTCGAAGATCGACACCGAAGGCGGCCTGTTGGGCAACGTCATCGCACTGGCGCTCGAAGATGCGGGCTTGCCGGTAGAGCGGCGTCTGCAACTCGGCGGCACGCAGGTCGTGCGCGAAGCGATCCTGTCGGACCAGATCGACATTTACCCCGAATACACCGGCAACGCGGCCTTCTTCTTTAACGAAGCGGAAAGCGATGTTTGGAAAGACGCGGCCAAGGCCCATGCCCGTGCCAAGGAATTGGATGGCGGTGGGAATAACGTCACATGGCTCGACTCCGCACCGGCCAACAACACTTGGGCCATCGCTGTGACCGGCCCGGTGGCCGAGGAGAATGACCTCACCACCATGTCCGATTTCGGCGCATGGGTGGCCGAGGGCGGTGAGGTGAAGCTCGCGGCCTCGACCGAATTCGTGTCCTCTCCGGCTGTCTTGCCCGCGATGCAGGAGACCTATGGTTTCGAACTGAGCCAAGATCAGACCGTGATCCTGTCGGGCGGCGACACGGCGGCGACCATTCAGGCGGCGGCACGGGGTACATCGGGCGTGAACGCGGCGATGGTCTACGGCACCGATGGCGGCGTGGGGGCCACGGGTCTGGTCGTGATGGAAGACGACAAGGGCGTGCAGCCGGTCTATGAACCCGCCCCCATCGTCCGCGCCGAAGTGTTGGAGGAATACCCCCAGATCGCCGAAGTGCTGAACCCGATCTTCTCCGGGCTCGACATGGCGACGCTGCAAAAGCTGAACGGTCGGATTCAAGTCGGCGGGGAGCCGGCGGAAGCCGTGGCACGCTCCTATCTGACCGAGACCGGGGTGCTGGACTGATCTCCGCCGCCCGCACAATAATTGGCCCCGGCGCAGGGATTTCTGCGCCGGGGCTTTTGTTCGCTGTGCTGGGCGCGGCAGCGCTTTGCGTGCCTTTCATGACCCTCGCCGCCAACCGGATCGTGGCGGGCGAAGGGGTGATGGCATGGGGCGTGGCCAGCCTGCCGGTAGTGCTGCCGGGGCTTGCGGCGATCGGGGCGGGGCTGCTGATGGGGCTGCCTGCGGGCCGCAATGGTCTGCGTATTGCCGGGGCGGCTTTGGGCTTGGGCGGGCTGTTGTGGCTGCTGACCCAAGGCGCCTCCGGCCTGCTGGCCGAGGCGGGTGACTACGCCCGTGTCTCGCCCTCAGTAGGCTTTTGGTGTCTGCTGGTCGTCTTCATGTTGCTCATGGCAGATGCGCTTGCCGCGATGGCACCGGGGCCGCTGATGCGCGGGGGCGTGCTGGCGGGGGTGCTTGCGGTGCTTGGCGCGATCCTGTGGTCGGGGGCGCTGTCGGAGCTTTCGGTGATGCAGGAATACGCCAGCCGGGCCGATGCCTTTGGCCGGGAGTTCCTGCGCCATCTTGGGCTGGCCTTTGGCTCTCTCGCCGCGGCGGCGGTGATTGGCTTCCCGCTTGGCGTGCTCTGTCACCGTCTTGTCGGGCTGCGCGGGGCTACCTTGCCGGTGTTGAGCTTTTTGCAAACCATTCCCTCGCTCGCCATGTTCGGGCTGATGATCCCAATCCTCGGCTGGGTGGGGGCCAATCTGCCCGGCGCGCGGGCGCTTGGCATCGCGGGCATCGGCTTTGCCCCCGCCTTTCTGGCGCTGGTGCTCTATTCACTGCTGCCCGTGGTCGGCAATACCGTGGCGGGGCTGGCCTCTGCCCCGCCTGCGGCGCTTGAAGCCGCGCGGGGCATGGGGATGACGCCGCTGCAACGGCTGATGCGGGTGGAACTGCCGCTTGGCCTGCCGATCATCCTCACCGGGCTGCGCATCGTCTTGGTGCAGAACATCGGGCTGGCCGTCATCGCCGGGCTGATCGGCGGCGGCGGTTTTGGGACATTCGTCTTTCAGGGGCTGAACCAAACGGCGACCGACTTGATCCTTCTGGGTGCCCTGCCGACCGTGGTGCTGGCGCTGACGGCGGCCATCGTGATGGACATATTGGTCGAACTGACCCGCAAGACCCCAAAGGACAGCGCATGATCGAGATCGACCGCATTACCAAGACCTATGGCGACATTCGCGCGGTGGATTCCGTGTCGATGACGGTTGAGACGGGCACGATCACGGTGATCGTCGGCACCTCCGGCTCAGGCAAGACCACGCTTTTGCGGATGATTAACCGGTTGGAGGAACCGACCTCGGGCGAGGTGCGGATCAACGGCGACTCCACGCTGTCGGTCAAGCCGCATATCCTGCGGCGGCGCATCGGCTATGCCATTCAGGGCCACGGGCTGTTCCCGCATCACAAGGTGGGGCGCAACATCGGCGCGGTGCCGCAATTGCTGGGCTGGCCGCGCGAGAAGATCGCGGCGCGGGTGGATGAACTGCTTGCGCTTTTCTCGATGGACCCCGCGCAATTCCGCGACCGCTATCCGGCGGAACTGTCAGGCGGGCAGCAGCAGCGGGTCGGCGTGGCGCGGGCCTTGGCTTCAAGGCCCGATCTGTTGCTGATGGACGAACCCTTTGGCGCGCTGGACCCGATCATTCGCACCCGCGCGCAGGAAGACCTGCGGCACATCCAGCAGCGGCTGGGGTCGACCATCATGCTGGTGACCCACGACATGGAAGAGGCGATCCGGCTGGGCGACCGGGTGGCGGTCATGGACGGCGGGCATCTGGTGCAGCACGGCACGCCGGCCGAGATCATCGCCGCACCCGCGACGGATTTCGTGGCAGATATGGTCGGCGATGTAGAGCGGCCCCTGCGGCTTCTTTCATTGATCCCCGTCGCTGAATTGGTGGAAGAGGGCAGCGCCGAAGGCGAAGCGCTGCCCGCCGATGCCAGTCTGCGCGACGCGCTTTCGGCCTGCCTGTGGACGGGGCGCGCGGCGGTGCCGGTGGCGAAAGACGGGGTGCCGATGGGCCGGGTGACCCTTGATGCAATCCGCGCCCGGGCCGGGCAGCACGCATGAGGATCGGCTGGTTCCTGCGGCCGCTTCTGGTGGCGGCGCTGCTGGCGTTGGTCCTGCGGCCTGAGTGGTTCACGCCGCTGCTTGCGCCCTTGGCACCGGCGAATGGTCCGGTGATCTACACCCGCGCCTCGCTCTTGTCGCTGTCGCTGAGCCATCTGGCGCTGGTGGCCATGGCTTCGGCTGCGGCGACGGTAGTGGCGGTGACGCTGGCGGTCCTCGTGACCCGCCCGGCAGGCGCAGCCTTTCGCCCGCTGTCGCGCACCATCACCAATATGGGCCAGACCTTCCCGCCCGTGGCGGTGCTGGCGCTGGCCGTCCCGGCCTTGGGCTTTGGGGCCGGGCCGACGCTGGTGGCGCTCTTTCTCTATGGCCTGCTGCCGATCTTCGAGAATGCGGTCACCGGCCTCACCAACCTGCCGCCCGCCACGATGGAGGCCGCGCGCGGCATCGGGCTCAGCCGCTGGCAGCGGCTCTGGCGGGTGGAACTGCCGCTGGCCCTGCCGGTAGCGCTGACGGGCATTCGGCTGTCGGTGGTCATCGCGCTCGGCACGGCGACCATCGGCTCGACCGTGGCGGCGCGGACCTTGGGGGAGGTGATTATCGCAGGGCTTTTGACCAATAACACCGCCTTTGTGGTACAGGGCGGGCTGGCGGTCGGCCTGTTTGCGGTACTGATCTATGACGCCATGGTGCAGCTTGAAACGCGGTTGGCGCGGCGCATGGGCGGCTGAGGATTAGCGCCCGTTCGCGGCGATGATCTGCTCGGCCAAATCCTCCAGATCGCCGGAAAGGTAATGCGGCTGCGGCACCTCTTGCACCTCGATCAGGTTGTTGTTGGGCCGGGTGAGGAAGGCCCCCTGACAGCCCGCCGCCTGCGCGCCGATGGTGTCCCACAGGTGGCAGGCCACCATGCAGAGATCATGGGTTTCCAGATCAAGCGCCTCGGCCACCATCTGGTAAGTCGCCGGATGAGGTTTGAGCTTTGCGACCGCGTCGATGCTAAAGCTCCGCTCGAAGAACTCGGCGATCCCGGCTTTCTCCAGCGGGGTCGGCGTGGGGGAAGGGGGCGAATTGGTCAGCGTGACCAGCCGAAACCCCGCCTCTTGCAGCCTGCGCAGGGCAGGGGCGACATCCGGGTGCGCGGGCATGGAGCCGATGCGGGATTTCAACTCGGCCACGTCCTCATCCGTCACCGCCACGCCTTTGTTCGCGCCGACCATTCGCAAGACGCCAGCCGCCAGCGCGCCGAAGGGCGTGTAGCGGCCCGAGAGGGTCATGGTCTGGGAATAGAGGATCAGCTCAGCGAACCATTCGCGCATCACTGAAGCGTCGCCGAAGAGGCGCGCGAAGAGCGGCTCCAACGTGGTGATGTCGAGCAGGGTCTCATTCACGTCGAAGACGATCACGGAGGCGGGCTTTTGATCGGGCATGGGGGTCCTTCCACTCATGACGTGCGCCGTGCCCGTCACTGTGAAGAAACCCCCAGCCCTGTCAAAAGGTTTCAGACACCCAAACGGTCGCGCAGCCCGTACCACCACGACCCCACGACCGAATAGGGCACGCGGAACATGCGCCCGCCGGGGAAGGGGAACCATGGCACATTGGCGAAAACGTCAAAGCGGGTGAGGTCGCCGTCGATCGCCTCGGAAAGGATGCGCCCGAAGGTATGCGATCCGGTCACGCCGTGGCCGCTGTAGCCATGGGCGAAATAGGTGTTGTCACCGATCCGGCCCATCTGCGGCACGCGGCTGAAGGAAAGGGCGAAATTCCCGCTCCAGGCATAGTCGATCTTCACGTCTTTCAACTGGGGGAAGACCTTGTCCATATTGCGTTTGAGCTTAGCCTTGATGTCGCGCGGGTCCGCGCCGCCATAGACGGTGCCGCCGCCAAAGAGCATCCGTTTGTCACCCGACAGGCGGTAGTAGTCGAGGATATAGCGGATGTCTTCGACGCAGGCATCGGTGGGCAGCAGCGCATGGGCCTGCGCCTCGCTCAGCGGTTCGGTGGCCATCACTTGGGTCGAGACGGGCATCACCCGCGGGGCCAGCGTCGGCACCACGTGGCCGAGGTAGGCATTGCCGCAGAGCACCAGTGTCTTGCAGGTCATCGTCCCCTTGGCCGTGCGGACCACAGGGCGGGCAGCCTCGTGATCGACATCCGTGACCGGGGACATCTCATAGATCGTGCCGCCGTTCTTCTCAAAAGCCGCCGCTTCGCCGAGGGCGAGGTTCAGGGGGTGCATATGGCCACCCGAATGGTCGATCAGCCCGCCTTCGTAGAGGTCGGAATTGACATGGGCGCGCAGCTGGTCCTTGTCCAGCATCTCTTGATTGTCGATGCCGTAGCTTTGCCAGAGCTTCTGCCGCTCCTCCAACTCGCGCATATGCGCCGTGGTGAGGCCGGTGAAGATGTTCTTGTCCTTGAGGTCGCATTGAATGTCATAGGTGCGGACCCGCTCGCGGATGATCTCGCCACCCTCTTGCACGAGGCCGGCGACAAAGGTCGCGGTGTCCTGCCCATAGCGGCGCTTGATCGTTTGCAGGCTCGCGTTCAGCCCGTTAACGATCTGCCCGCCATTGCGCCCCGAGGCCCCCCAGCCCACGCGCGCGCCTTCGATGATGGCGACCCTATAGCCCTTTTCGGCCAGATGCAGGCCGGTCGACAGCCCGCTGTAGCCCGCGCCGACGATGCAGACGTCGATCTCGTGATCGCCCTGCAATTCGGGGCGCGCGGGGGCAGGGTTGGCCGAGGCGGCGTAGTAGCTTGACGTATGGCTGCCGTCTCCGGCGTAGGGATGGCGCGACATCAGACGATCTCCAGATAGGTGTCATATTCGAAATGGGTCACTTGCCGCGCGAATTTGCGCAACTCCTGCGTCTTGCATTCGACCATCATGGTCTGCAACCGGGCAGAGAACAGGCCGGGCACATCCGGCCCCTTGCGGAAGGCGTCGATGGCCGTGGCCCAGTCGAGCGGCAGGTTGTCGAGCTTCATCGTATAGGCGTCGCCAGTGATCGGGGCCACGGGCTGCATGTCCTGCTCGATCCCCAACAGCGCGCCGCCCAGGATGCTGGTCAGCACCAGATAGGGGTTGGCGTCGGCCCCGGCGACGCGATGCTCGATGCGGCGGGCCTTGGGGTCGCCGCCCGGGATGCGGATTGCGGCGGTGCGGTTCTCATAGCCCCAAGCGACATTGGTTGGCGCATGGGCGCCCGGCAGCAGGCGGCGGTAGGAGTTTTCATGCGGCGCGAAGGTCAGCGTGTTTTGCTGCATCGTGGCCAGCAGACCGGCGACGGCATTGAGCATCAGGGGTGTGCCTTCCTCCCCGCCATTGTCGAAGACATTGACGCCGTTTTCATCCACTAGGGAAAAGTGAACGTGAAAGCCGCTGCCCGCCAGATCGCCATAGGGTTTGGCCATGAAGGTGGCAGCAAAGCCGTGTTTGCGGGCGATGCCGCGCACCAGACGTTTGAACAGCACCGCGTCATCGGCGGCGCGCAGCGGATCGTCCACATGGCGCATGTTGATCTCGAACTGCCCCGCGCCGTTTTCCGAAATGGCCGCATCAGCCGGGATGCCCTGCAATTCGCAGGCGTCATAGACCTCGTTCAGGAACTCATCGAAATGCTGCAACTCGTCCAGCGACAGCGCACCGTCGGAATCCAGCCGTTTGCCCGTGACCGGAGAGCAGGGGGCCTGCGGGTGATCCTCGGTCGGATCGAAGAGGTAGAACTCCAGTTCCGTGGCGACCACGGGGGTCAAGCCGCGCGCCTTGAACCGCGCGGCCACCTCGGCCAGCGCGCGACGCGGATCGCCGGGGAAGGGCTTGCCGTTTTCCTGACGCATCCAAAGCATCGCCAGCGCGGTGGGGCGCGTGGTCCATGTGATGGGCATCAGGGGCCGCCCGGTGAAATCGCAAAGCCCGTCGGAATCCCCGGTCTCGAACACCAGCTCGCTGTTTTCGACATCCTCGCCCCAGATATCCATGCCGACGATGGACAGCGGCAGGCGGAGCCCGCCTTCGACGACTTTGGACACCTGATCGGCCGGCACCCGTTTGCCGCGCATGGTGCCGTTGAGGTCACAAACGCAGGCAAAGATCGATTCGATCTCGGGATGTTGCGCCAGCCACGCTTCGGCTTTGCTCTCGGACATGGGGTTCCTTTCGATATCGAACCTAAAAATGTGATACCATTTAAAGGAATGTCATATCACTGTCCGCTTGTCTGTCAATTGCCCCCGCGCGTATGGTCAGCGGCGAAAGACCAAAGGCGGCCCGATGATCGACACTGATAACGATGCGCTCAACATTCCCGAAATCCCCGAAATTCCGGGCGGGACGACGCAGGAATATGTCTATGAGCGGCTGCGCAATGCGATCATGCTGGGCGCGATCACGCCCGGCACCTCGCTGACCATGCGCGGCATTGCGGAGCGGCTCGGCCTCAGCCCGACCCCAGTGCGCGAGGCGGTGCGGCGGCTGAGTTCGGAACATGCTATCCAAATCAAAGACAACCGCCGCCTGACCGTGCCGCTGATGACCCCCGACCGCTTCGAGGAGCTGGTCGCCCTGCGCATCGCGGTTGAGACCCACGCCGCCCTGCGCGCCTTGCCCTATATCTCGGACATCGTGATCGACCGGCTGACCGAGATCGACGGCAGTATGGACCGTTTCGTGGCCGAGCGGAACGCGGATCAACTGACGCTGCTGAACCAAGCCTTCCACCGGATGCTTTACTCCGTGAACCCCGCGCAGGCGTCCCTGCCGATGATCGAAAGCATCTGGCTGCAACTTGGCCCGTTTCAGCGGCAGGTCATCACAGAGGTCGCGGAATACTACCAGATCGACCGCCACAAAGAGGTGCTGGCCGCCCTCACTGCCCGCGATGGCGCGGCCCTGAGCGCGGCGATTGCCAATGACATCGTCGACGGCGTGCTCGACACGGGCCGCGAGCTGCTGGCGGCAGAGGCGAGCAGAGAGATGGGGCTGCCTTAGAGCGGTGGCTGTTTCGCCGCAGGGGCAACCGGCCTTTTGCCTATGAATTCATCGGCTGATCGGGCTAAAACTGCGCCGAACGACAGGGCGGGGGCGACATGCAAGAACATAGCATCGGGGGCAGGGGGCTGCGGACGCTCTGTGCTGTTTTGGTGGTCCTCCTGTCCGCCTGCGCGCCGCGCCCGGGTGGGGAGACTCTGACCGTGGTGCCCGAGGCCGAAGCTGCGAAGAGTTTAGCGATCACCGTGGCCTCGACCCGCGGGCGCGATCCGCAGACCGGTACCTATAGCGATGCCCGCGCGCGGGCGCTGAATTACGAGCGGTTCACCATCGCCATCCCGCCCGACCATGAGGCCAGCAAGATCGAATGGCCCAATGAGAAGCCAGACCCGAGCCGCAGCTTTGCGGTGACGGCGCGCGATCCGCTGCCGGGGCTCGATATCCACCGCTCTGGCCGGGGGCGGCAGGACGTGCTGGTCTTTGTCCACGGCTACAACCAGACATTCCCGGAATCGCTCTTTCGTTTGGCGCAGGTGACGGCGGATGGGCATTTGCCCGAACAGCCGATCCTCTTCGCTTGGCCCTCTGCCGGGACGGTGGTGGGCTATGTCGCGGATAAGGACGCGGCGGCCTATTCGCGCGATGAACTGGCCGCCATGCTCGGCACCCTCGCCGCCGACCCCGACGTGGGCGAGATCACGCTTTTCGGCCACAGCATGGGCGGCTGGCTGGTGGTGGAGGCGCTGCGGCAGTTGCGCCTGTCGGGGCAGGATGAGGTGATCGCGCGGCTGAGCGATGTGGTCCTCGCGGCGCCCGATATCGACGTGGATGTCTTTCGCAAGCAGCTAGAGGTGATCGGGCCGCTCGATCCGCCCATGGTCATCCTTGTGGCGCCGGATGACCGGGCGCTGCGCATCTCGGCGGGGCTTGCCGGGGCGCGGCCTCGGATCGGGCGCACAAGTGCCAGCTCCCCGGCGGTGCAGGCGCTGGCCAAACGCTATGGCGTTTTGCTGGTCGATATCTCGGCCATCGGCGCGGTGGACGGCACCCATCACAACCGCTTTGCCTCTCTCGTGCAGTTGATGCCCGAGCGGCGCGATGGGTTGGCGCAGGCCCGGGCGCAGGTGGGGGCCTTCATCCTCGACCCCGTCTCGGCCACGCTGGTCGCGCTGTCGCGCTAGGGCGGGCGGCTTGCACTTGGCCCGCGCCGCGCAGTATGGGGGCGCAAGCCACCATTGACCGATTTCCCCAGCCGCAGCGGAGCCAGCCCGATGACCATAACCCATCTTGTCACCCATTCGGGCGGCTTTCACGCGGATGAGCTTTTATCCTCCGTCATCCTGACCCGGCTCTACCCAGAGGCGGTGCTGATGCGCAGCCGGGATGCCGCGTGGATCACCCCCGGCGCGGGGCGGATCATTTATGACGTGGGCCGCGACTATGACGCCGACGCGCTTATCTTTGACCACCACCAGCGCCCGGGACCGCTGCGCGAGGATGGTCAGCCCTACAGCTCTTTCGGGCTGATCTGGCAGCACTATGGCCGCGACTATCTGCGCAGCTTCGACGTGCCCGAGGCGGATGTGGAGGATATCCACCACAGTTTCGATCAGGGCTTTGTGCTGCCGGTTGACCTGATCGACAATGGCGCGCTTGAACCCTCGGTCGCGGGGCCGCTGGCGGGCATGACCCTGCCGGTGCTCTTGGAGACGCTGAAGCCCGTTTTCGACGAACGTGGTGAGGATGCCGACGACCGCGCCTTCTTGGCCGCCCTGCCGGTCGCGCGGGCCTTTGTGGAGGCCGCGATCAAGGGCAAGGCCGCTAAACGCCGGGCCGAGGCAATGGTGATGCAGGCGATTGAAGCGGCAGGCAGCGGGCGCGTCTTGGAACTGCCCACGGGCATGCCCTTCCGCTCGGCGGTGGAAAAGGCCGGGGTCGATCATCTGCTCTTCGTCGTGCATCCGCGCGGGGACGATTGGGCCCTGACCACGATCCGCAAAAGTGGTGATAGTTTCGAGGCCCGCGCCGATCTGCCCGAGGCTTGGGCCGGGCTAACGGATGCCGAATTGGAGGCCGCAAGCGGTGTGCCGGGGGCCAAGTTCTGCCACAACGCGCGGTTCATCGCCGTGGCGGCAAACCGCGACGCGGCGCTGCGCATGGCCGAACTGGCGGTCGCGGAGGCGGGGTAAGGCCGAGGCCCGAAAGGGCCCCGGGCGCAGTCACATATAGGCGTCGGAGGTCAGGAAAAACATCGTTTCGCTGACCTGAACCTCATGGGTAAACGTCCATGTGGGCGCGTGGCGTTGGTAGCGGTCGGAGGCCATGAGCGCGCGAAAGGCGGCTTCGGTCCCCGGCCCCCATGCGCCGTCGATGGCCCCCTTGTAATAGCCCTCGTGTTTCAGGCTGTCCTGCACCATCCGGCGCGCGCCAAGGTCGCGGCTTTGGAACAAGGCGCGCACCTCGGCGATGGTCACCTCCGCCGATTGTGCGCAGAGCGGGCTGACGCTCAAAGACGCGGCACCGATCGCGGCGGCGGTGAAAAATCCTCTTCGCTTCATCGTAAATCCTCTCAAACTATACCGAAGCCGGAATAATAACGCGTTGGCCTCGGCGCCCCCCTCCCCAGGGCGGCATTTTCAATGGGGCATTGATGGAATCAAATTGCGGTTTTTTCTTGTCCGGTATTCGCTATTTAGGGGAATTTTCGGAAATAGTTCCCGTAATTGGATATGGCCGTGTAACTATCGTTGATCGTCCAGCCAGATCGACAGAAACCCTTCGGCTTGGGCGGTGGTCTCGGCTTCTTGCAGGGCTTGCCTGCGGGCCTCGGCGCGGCGGTTGTGGATCAGGTCGATGCGCTTGGCCTCGGCGAAAAGCCCGTTCAGCCTGTCGTGGATGCCTGCGCTGTCGGCGCGCAGGCGCTCGGCCTCGGCCTCTTTGCGGTGGATGGTTTCCGAGACGTTGCGGATAAAGGCCGAGACCACGCGCGTCGATTCCACCGCATCGGGATCGCCCCGGTCGTTGAGCTGCTCCATCAGGCTGTGGCGTTCGTTTTCGATCTGGGTCAGCGCGCGGTTGACCTCGGCCATCTCCAGCGCGACATTCTCCATCTCAAAGCGTTTCAGCCGCGAGAGTACGGCCAGCCCGTCGCCGCGCTTCGGCTTCACTGCTGCGCGCCCTGAGACAGCACGATGAGCCGCTCGCGCATCCGTTCCAGCACTTCGGCGTCGAGCAGCGGAAGCCCCTCCATCGGGGGGACATGGCCGATGACACCGTGGCGGCGCATGGAATTGGGCAGCCGGGCCTCTGCTTTGGCGGTCTTGTCGACCTCTTCCGCGTCCTTTTTCTTGGCCGGTCCCGCCGCCAGCCCCGGCCCGGCAAGGAGCGCGATCAGCACGATCAGGGGCAGGGGGCGCATCATACCGCAGGCAGTTCGCGCTGCGAGGCCTCCACGGCGGAGAAGTTCGGCTGTTTCGTCGTGGGAATGTTGCCCCGGCCCAATTCAATGCAGATGCTGGGCGGATGGCCCGCCACGATGGCCACGATGACATCGCGGATCACCGTATACATGGCGCCGTCTTCTTCCTCGATCTGCTCCAACCGGCCTGCGATGGGCTGGACCATACAATAGGCAAGGAAAACCCCAAGGAAAGTGCCCACCAAGGCACCGCCGATCATCGCGCCAAGGATCTCTGGCGGCTTGTCGATCGACGACATGGTTTTGATCACCCCCAGAACCGCCGCGACGATGCCGATGGCGGGCAGGCCGTCAGCCATGCTTTGGATTGCGCGGGCCGAGACGAGCGCCTCGTGGTGGTGTTTTTTGATCTTGCGGTTCAACACGTCTTCCATCTGGAAGCGGTCGTCGAATTGCATCGACATCATGCGAAAGCTATCGGCGATGAGGTCGGTCAGGAAGTGGTCTTTCATCAGCTTGGGGTAGCGCTGAAAGATCGGGCTGGCCTCGGGGTTTTCGATATGCTCGTCCATCGCGACGATACCCTTGGTCTTATAAAGACGCGCCAGTTCAAACATCAGCGCCAGCAGATCGTTGTAATCCGCCGCCTTCCAGCGCGGCCCCTTGATCACCCGCATCACCCCGGCCAGCGATGACTTCACCACCGAGAAGGAGTTGGCGATCACGAAGGCCCCCAGAGAGGCACCGCCGATCATCATGCCCTCGTAGGGGAGGGCGTGCAGGACGATGTCCATATTGCCCCCCGACAGCATGAAGCCGCCAAAGACCAGACCGAAGACCATTACAAGACCAAGCAAGAGTGTCATTGCTGCACACGCCTCCAAAAAGAAACTATTCTTACTTTATCCTTGAGTGAATGGGCCTATACAAGTATTATCTAGGAAAGAACTTGGGTTTCTATGATGAATAGTGGTTTTTCGGTCAAAGAAGAGTTGAAGGGTGATGTCGACGCTCTGCAAGAGCCCGATGCCTTCGCCTATTTCGTCGATCCCTCCGAGCTTTCGGTGCTCGTGCCGGGCTGGCCCGAAGAGATGCGGCTGCTGTTGTGCATGGATGCCGCCGGTCTTTGCGAGTTCGTGGTTTTTCACAATGACGAAGAACATGCAGTTTTCGACCGGGTGGCGGATATCCTCGACCGTCCCGTGGGCAGCTTTGCCGTCAGCCCCGAGGTTGAGGGCCACCCCTGCCGTAGGCTCTTGTTCTCTGAGGAAAATGCGCTGTTGAAGGCCATTCAGGACAGCAAAACGCTTGAGGAAACGGCGGCGGATTACCTGATCAACTACAACTTCGCCCGCGAAGAGGGGCTGGATTTTGACGAGCTGATGCGCCAGCGGCCCGAATTGGACCAGTTCCAACGCGTCAGCACCAACAAGATCTTTCCCATCGGCAACCGCAAGCGTCGCAAGCTGCGCTCGGGCCCGCCCGAAGGCTATATGCCCTCTGCCGAGGTGCAGCCGGGGGAGTGTTTCTATGTCCGTCTTGAGATGTGGCTCGCCGGGGGGCGCATGCGAATCGCCTCCAACCCGGAACAGCCGCTGCCCATGGTGCCGACCTTGGTCCGTGACATCGCCTTTCGGGATGATTTCGCCTCGGTTTATATCCCCCGTGACACGCTGGCGGCAGAGTGGCGGCCCAAGGATGATATGGTGATCGATATCCCGGCTGAACTCTTCCCTGCGGGCTTCAGCGACAGCTGCGCGCGGCGCGAAGTGAAGGTGGCCGTCATGCCGCGCGGCATCTTTGTCGAGTTCGGCGCGCCGATCGAAGTGCCCCCGGCGCCCGAGCCTGAGTTGCTCGACCCCGCCGCATTGGCGCCGCAGCCGCCCGCGCCCCGCAAGAGCCTGTGGAAGTCGCTGCATGTGCCGCTGATCGCGGTGGCAGGGCTGGGGGTGACCGGTCTGTTCAGCACGATCATCGCCCAGACCACCGGCAATGACGTGGCCCCCGACCCGGCCCCGAAAAGCGCGATCTTCAAGACCGTCGCGCAGATGGAGCCGTGATGCATTCCGCACGATATGGCGAAAAAGTGCTTGCCAATGCTTGCGCGGGTTCCAAATACAATTCGAATCGTGATAAGAATAAACGGCGAAGAATTATTTATCTTTGCTGCGTCCCTTGCGAGGCGCTCTTTAAATGCTTCGCGAACCTTGCAGAAGGCAAGATTAACTTAATAAGGAAGTTGCTTCATGCCTAATGTACCCCCCAAGCAGAATCTGAGCGATACCGCGATTGCGACCATCGTTTCGGGGTTCGCCAGCCGCAGCGACGTGACCATCGACGATATCCTGACCTTGGTCGAGCGTCTGCGCGCGACCCCGGCTGAAGCCCCGGCCACCGCATTGGCCAATATCCCCGCCGCCGCCGTGGCCCCCGTCGCGCCCAAGGCGCAGGGCATGACCGCCGCACCGGGCGAGCAGCCGATGACCGAAGACACGATCTTTTGCTTGTGCTGCGGCAAGGGGTTCAAGATGCTGAAACGTCACCTCGGGGCCGAACATGGGCTGACCGAAGCGGAATACCGCGTGATGTTCAATCTGCCTGCCGACACGCCGCTGGTCGCGCCGAGCTATTCCAAGCGCAAGGCCGAATACGCCAAACGCGCAGGTCTGGGCAAATACAGCCGCGACAAATCGGACAACAACGCAGAGCTTTCCTGATCTGGCCCCCGTGCCCGGTCTTGCGTAATCGGGAGGCCGCTTGATGGCTGACAAGAAGAACGCGATGATCATCATCAAGCGCTACGACGCGGAGGGCGGCCACGCCCACCACGGCGGCGGTTGGAAGGTGGCCTATGCGGACTTCATGACCGCGATGATGGCGTTTTTCCTGCTGCTGTGGATCCTCGCCGCCTCGGATGAGGAAAAACTGCGCGGGCTGGCCAATTACTTTACCCCCACGGTGTCGGACGGCGGTTCTTCCTCGGATGCGGCGGCGGACCTGCGCCCGTTGATGGCCGCAGGGGTGATGACCGGCGCGGTCGACAACACCGGCAATGTGCAAAAGCCGACCTTTGGCCGTGACAATCCGATGATGGTCTTTGACAGCCGTCTGCGTGATAAACCCGCCGCGGTGGTCGTGGAATATGCCGAAGCGCCCGAACCTGCGGCGCCCGCCGATCCCGCCACGCTCGCCGCGATCGAGGAATCCGAGCGCCGCCAGTCCGAGATCGACCGCATGGCGGAGGACATCGCCGAGCGGATCACCTCGGACAGCGCTTTGAACGATCTGGCGCGCAATGTCCGGCTTGAGAAATCGAACGGGGCGCTGACGGTTCAGGTGCTGGATCAGGATGAGCGGTCTCTCTTTGCGCGGGGCAGTGCCGAGGTGACCCCGAAGACCCGCGAGCTGCTGCTGGCCATCGGCGATGTGATTGCCGAACAGAACCAGCCGGTCGAGATCGTGGGCCATACCGATGCCGCCGCTTTTGGCGCGAACAATGGCTACACGAATTGGGAGCTTTCGGCAGACCGCGCCAATGCCACGCGCCGCACGTTGATGGCCGCGGGCATTGCCGGGGCGCGCTTCATGCGGGTGTCGGGTGTGGCCGACACGCAACCGATCAACACGGTCGATCCCTTGGCCCCGGAAAACCGCCGCATCTCGATTCGCTTGGTCTATCAAGCCGAGTAGACCTTGTTTTCAAGGCTCTATCGGCCCGGTTGTGCGAGATTTCCATCCTAGGCAAAAGTGCGACATCCCTGCCGCTGATTCCCAAAAAAATGGCACGGTCTTGTAAAATTGTTGACGGTCAAGGTCTTGCGATCTAGACCTTATGTAATAATCGAGCACCGGGCACCCAAAAAATCTTTAAAAATCGCCCGGATAAACCATGGACAGAACGTCCTGAACGAGGCGGAAATGCAGGTAAACTCACTTATAGGTGGCATCTGGAAGGGTGCCTGCCACATGGATTCATCGGCCGATGGCCGTCATTTCAACATGCTGATCCGGGCGCTGATTCCGGTTCAAGCTTCGGTCTTCGAGATGCAGGATTGGGCCGGTCATCCGGTGGCAATGCCAGATTGCATCGAACCGATCCCGGGCATTTGCCTTGGCGATATCCTTGCCGAAGAACTCGACGCCGATGTGCCTTATGGCTCGCTCGTCGTTATTCGCAAAAGCGACAATTTCACCAATATCTCCCAAGCCGCCGGTGCGCTGGTGGGCGAAGTGCTGATCGGGATCATCGGGCGCGGCCTGTTCCCGATGATGGACGAAGACAGCGTTCTGCATGCTTTGGGGCAGGCCTACCACCACGCCGCCGAGGCGGATGAGCTGCTCAAGCTGGGGCTTGAGCCTGCGGCCTTCCGCATGGGGCTAAGCGCGGTTCTGGGGCAGTACTGGGGCCGTCCGGTCGACAGTCATTCGGTCTTTGCAGCCCCTGCAGAGGGCGCGCAGATTTCGCTGCGTGCGCTGACCGGGACAGAGACGCCGGTGACCCTCAACCAGTGGACCCTGCGGCTGAAAGCCCTCGTCGAGGCCCGCAGCGTACGCCGCGCCTTTGAAGATCAGCGCGGGAACGTGCGGATCTCCTGATCCTACAAGAGCCTTCGGAATCCCGCCGTGGATCCCAAGTTGGAGGACGTCAGATGATCGCTCAACTTCAGGCAGCACCTGCGGTGCCGAATGCCGCAGGTCTCGGGCAGCCCTCGGGGAAGGGGGCTGCCGAAGGTTTTGCCGCCCTGATGCAGGGGTTGGCGGGGCAGGGAGGCGCGTCGGAGGCGCAGGGCCAAGACCTGCAAGCCACCGCGCCAGAGGTGGAAGTCGCCCCCAATCCGCTGCCCGAGGATATCGACCTTGAGACGGCAGAGGGGCTGATGGCCCTGATGGATCACACCCTGGCGGGGTTGGAGGAGACCAGCCAGCCGATCACCCCGAAAGCCGCCCTCGCCGCATTTGCCGAAGCCTTGGGCGAAGCGCCGCCTGAAAACCTCGGCGCGCTGGAGGCGGTGGCGCAGTTGGATGACCCCAGCCTTGAGGCCGCTTTGGAGGAGAGGATCGCCGGTGCCCTGCGCCTGCCCACCCCGGCCAGCCAATTGAGCATCGCCTCGGCCGCGCTGCCGGTTGTGGGACGTATGGCCATGGGGCAGGCCCAGCAGGGGGCGCGCGTGATGGCCTCCGAAGGGGGCGCGCCGGTGTTGCAGGCCGAAGGCCATGCCGAACAGAGCGGGCTTAAAACCGTCATGCTGAGTGAGACATCGGCTCCGAGAGCCGCCACCGTGGGGGCGACAGAACCACCCCTCGCCGCGAAGGCCGAGGCTAGCACGACCGCCGCCAAGGTGGACTTGAGCGGAGAAGCCGCAGACCCGCGCCTCACCGCTGCCGCCGAGCGTTTCAGCGCGGCGGTTGATGCCGCCAAGGCCGCCCAGCCCGGCACAAATGCCCCGGCGGCAGAGGCCGTCCTGCGCGAGGTCGCGGCCTTGACCGCGCCGCAGGCACCGCAGAGCGAGGGGCTACGTCTCAGCCCGCCGCAGCCCACGCCGGCCCCCGCGCCGAACCCTGCCGCCGCGCCGGAAGAGCAGCTTCGCCAACACGTCAGCCAACAGATCCGCAGCCTTGATACGGCGGACAACAAGCTGCGTTTCTCGCTCTCCCCCTACGGTATGGGCGAGATCGAGATCGAGGTTGTGCGCAGTGAGGCAGGGCGCATGCAGATCGCCATGACCACCGAAAGCGCCTCGGTCCTGAACATGCTGCGGCAAGACCGTGAGCAACTGCTGGACGCGCTGCAATCGCGCGGCATCAGCGCCGAGAATGCGGATCTCGATTTCCAGACTTTCGGCGACCGGCGCCGCAATGGCGGGCAGCAACAGGGCCCGGCGTTCACCCAGACCACAGCACAGGCCGATGACGCGCATGGCGGTGACGTCGCGCCCACGGCGCAGACCCCCAGCCCGCGCCTCGGCGCCGGGCAGCTAGATATCCTCACCTGAAAGGCGAGACCATGATCGACGCGACCACAGCAAGCACCCTGAGCACCGCCAACACTTCGGCGGCGGCGACCTCATCCGCTGAGCTTCAGGAAAGCTACAACAGCTTTCTCACCCTGCTGACGGCGCAGATTTCGAACCAAGACCCGCTGAACCCGGTGGATTCGACGCAGTTCGTCTCGCAATTGGCGCAGTTGACCCAAGTGGAGCAGAGCATCGCCACCAACGCGAGCCTTGAGCAAATCTCGACCATGCTTTCCACCGTGGGTGCAATGTCGGACCTGCAATTGATCGGGCGCGACGTGCTGGTGCCCTCGACCCAAGTGCGCATGACCGAAGATGAATTCCCGCTGAGCTATCAGCTCAACGCCGGGGCGGAGGAAGTGACCGTTCGGATCTTCTCCGAAGACGGCACCCTGATCCGCGAGATGCCCGGCCCCTCCACCGCCGAAGGGGAGGTGATCGACGTGGAGTGGAACCGCCTCGATTCCGTGGGCCTGCCGGTGCCGCCCGATACCTTCCGGGTTGAGATCACGGCGACGGATGCCGAGGGCAACGATGTGGGCGTCACCCCGCTGACCCGGTCCGAGGTGACGCGGGTGAACTTCACTGCCTACGGGCCGGAGTTGGAACTGGATAACGGGGAATCCGTGCTGTCGAACGTGGTGCGTTCGGTTCTCTAAACCTGCGATGTGGCGCGTGTCAGAGCCGCGCCACGTCTTGTTTGTAGAGTGACACGAACATCACATCATCGACGCCCTTATGCTCTTTGCTGATCAGATCCCGCAGCAGCCGCGACAGGGCTTCGCTGTCGATCGCCACGCCGCGCAGCACGGCGCTTTCGGCGGCTAGGTTCATCGCCTGCAAGAGCGAATCGCGCATCCGCGTCGCGTCTTCCACGCGGCGGTAGCGTTCGGCCAATTCCAGTGACCCCATCTTGAGCGCGAAATCCGCGACCACATAAGAAACGCTGTTGGTCTTCTCCACCGGGATCGTCATCTGCCCAAGACGCACCACCGTGCGGTCATTGGCCAGTTCATAACTGTCCATCGGCGCGTGATCATCGCCCTTGGCGGATTTCTCACCTTTCTCGCCATGGGCGTCTTTCTCGGGCGCATGGGCGGCGTCCTTTGCCGTCTCCTTTGCGTCATAAGCGGTCTTGTCATCACTCTTTGTCCCCGCCGCTTCGGCTGGGGCAGGGGCGAGGGCCAGACCGGCGCCATAGCCTGCACCCATGCAAAGCAAGGGGAGTGCTATAAATGCGATTGCTGCCTTTTTCATGTTCGACCTTTCCTGAGCTTTCGTCAGGTTTAACGGTCGATTGCGACGGCAATGGTCTCACTTTGTGACCAAGTCAGGAATTAATAGGGCAGGATCACATCCATCGCGTCTTCGCCGTAGCTGCGCTCTTGCGCGCGCGACAGCGTGCCTCTGCCGCCATAGGCGATGCGGGCCTCGGCGATCTTGTCGTAAGAAATGGTGTTGTCATCGCGGATGTCGGCAGGGCGCACGATCCCGGCCATGCGCAGCTCGCGCAGCTCCTGATTAACCAGTATTTCTTGACGTCCGGCGACGACGAGCGTGCCGTTTGGCAGCTTGTCGATCACCAATGCGGCGACTTTCAGTTCGATCCGTTCATTGCGCGAAATGGCACCCGACCCGCTGGCCTCCGAGGCCGATCCCACCTCGACGATATCGCCGCTCGGCAGATCGGCGGCGCTGATTCCGGGCAGAATTGCGGCAATTTTCGCGCCATAGCCAAAGAATGTCGGGAATCCGACCGAGCTTGCCCCCTCGCGCTCACGGTCGGTCGAATTGCGCAGCTGTGCCCGGTCGTCGATGGAGATCACGACCGTGACGATATCGCCGATGTCATCGGCGCGCTGGTCGGAAAACAGCGGCTGGCTGCGCGCGGTAAAGAGCGAGGCCTTGGCACTCCCGCGCCGGGGCGGCTCCATCGCGACGGCGGGCATCGGCACCTGTACGCGGGCAACCTCGGGGATGGCTTGGCCATCCACCACGATTGGGGAGGGCTGCGGATCGCGGTCGAAGTGATCTGCGGTATCGCAGGCGGACAGGGCAAGGGCGGCACCGAGCATCAAGGCAGAGAGGCGCGCGAAAGCGGTGGTCATCGTAGGATCTCCACGGTCCCTTCGCCGGTGGCGATGCCGGTGACCGTTTTGTTGCTGACAAGGTTCACGATACGGATTTCCTGCCCCTCATGCGCGTCATCAAGCGCGCGCCCGGGAGAGGAGAGGGCCAGAAGCCCGTCGCTGAAATAGATCTCCACCCGCTCACCCCGGTTGATGACCAGCGGCTGAATGATGGACTGCGTCTGAATGGGCCGCCCCGGCGTCAGCACGCGGCGCACCTGTTTGCCAACGACCTCTTCCATATCCGTCATCACATAGGCGCCGATCCTGCCCACCGGCAGGCGCATGACGGTCAGGTCGTCTTCCATGATGATGTCATCGGGCAGCAGGCGGGTGATGGGCACAGGGACCGGCATGGTGACAAGGGCGTAGCCCGCGATGCGCTGCACCTCGCCCGTCTCAAGCACCGCATTGGCCAGAAACTTGCCGCTGCGCGGGTCCATCCAGAACTCGGCCAGCGTCAGCACCTCTTCGGCGGGGGCGTCCTTGACCGTGATCTCGAAAGCACCCTCTTGCGGCAGGCTGTCGGCGTAGTCCACCCGCGCGCGTTCCTCGACCAATACGCCGATGGGCGCCGAGAGGGCAGGGCCCGTCAGCACCATCAGGCCAAGGAAGAGGGCGGCGAGCCGTCGCATTAGCGGATTTGGTTCGCAGCCGAGAGCATCTGGTCTGCGGTCTCGATGGATTTGGAGTTCATCTCATAGGCGCGCTGTGCCGAGATCAGATCGGTGATCTGCTGGATGACGTTCACGTTGGACGCCTCAAGATAGCCCTGACGGATCATCCCCGCGCCCGGATCGCCGGGGTTCACCACCTGCGCCTCGCCCGAGGCTTCGGTCGCCAGCAGGAAGTTGTTGCCCACCGGGCGCATCCCCGGTTCATTGACGAAGGTGGTCAGGTTGAACTGGCCCAGTTCCACCGGCACGGGATCGTTTTCGACATAGGCCATGACGACGCCCTGTTCGTTGATCTCGACCGCCGTCGTGTTCTCGGGCACGACCATGCCGGGCTCGACGCGGTAGCCCTGCATCGTCACGATCTCACCCTCGGGGGAGAGTTGGAATGACCCGTCGCGCGTATAGGCGGTGCCGCCATCGGGCAGCGTGACCGAGAAATAGCCCCGCCCGTCAATGGCGACGTTAAGCTGGTTTTCCGTGGCCACCATGCCGCCTTGGGTGTTAAGCCGCACGGTGCCGGCGGTCTGCACGCCCATGCCAATGTCGATGCCCACGGGGCGGGTCGATCCGGCCTCGGAAGTGACGGCGCCTTCGCGCTGCATGGATTGATAGATCAGGTCTTGAAAGGCGGCGCGGCTGGCCTTGAACCCGGTGGTATTCGCGTTGGCGATGTTGTTCGAGATCACATCGACATTGGTCTGCTGCGCCATCATGCCGGTCGCGGCGATGCTGAGTGCCTTCATTGTCTCGTTCCTTCCGTTCTACGGATGCCGGGTCAGACCGCCTGCGCGATCCGTTTGAGCGAGTCGCGGCGCAGGTCGTCCGCATTGCCCATCATGGTATTGGTGCGCTCATAAGCGCGCTGCACGTCGATCAGCCGCGTCATCTCGCGCACCGGGTTCACGTTGCTAAGCTCCAGCGTGCCTTGGCGCACCTGCACGGCTTCGGCCACGCCCGGTTTGGCGGCCCCCTCAGGTGCGACGAGCATGCCGCCACCAAGCCGTTTGTAGCTTTGAATCTCAGGTATATCGAACACGCCGATCCGGCCCAGCGGGCCGGTCTCACTGCCCGAAATGGTGCCATCTTCGGAAATGTTGATATCGCCCATGCCCGCAGGGGCCAGTTGGATCGGCGCACCGCCCGCGTCGAGCACTTTGGCCCCCGACAGCAACGTCAGATTGCCCTCAGGGTCGATCGCAAAGCTGCCATCGCGGCCAAAGGCCTGCTGCCCGTCGGCGGTTTGATAGCTGAACCAGCCCTCACCATGCAGCGCCACGTCCAGCGGGTTGCCGGTCTGCGACAGCGCGCCGGGGCGGGTGTCGATGTAGGAGCCGGTATCGCTGACGAAAGCCGCCTGATCGTCGCCAAGCGCAGTGTTGTCCTGCAACAGCGCCTCGAACACCACATGTTCGCCCTTGTAGCCCGCGGTGCTGGCGTTGGCGATATTGTTGGCGGTGATGTCGAGTTGGCGCTGGAGGGAAGTCGCCAGCGACATGCTGATATGGCTGGTTTCCGTCATAACGGGCCTCAGTTTGGGCAAGGATGGCGTGACATTATGAAGATCAGTGTGAAATAAAGAATGGATCTTTACAAGAATAAAGTGCATCTATCCATATAATGAAGCATCTGCACAACATTGTTCTTGGCTTGTCTTTGCTCTTGGCCTCACCCGCGACGGCGGAGGAGGGTGCTGTCTTTGCGCCTTTGTCTTTGGCCGAGCAGGGCGGGCTGGATTTTCTAACCGCGCGCGAAGGATTGATGACGCGGCTGGCAGAAGTCTCCGCGCCGGAGGAACCCGCGCGGGCCGAGGTGTTGCTGGGGCTGGCGGAATTGCACCTTGCTTGGATGATGCGCCCCGAGGCGGCTGGCTTTCTGGAAGCGCTCGACGCCGAAACCCTCACCGGCGACGCGGCGCGGCGGCACCGGACCCTGAGCCTCGCGCTCGCCCTGCTCGACGGGGGCGCGGGTGGCGATCTGGGACAGGCGGTGTCATGGTCCGTCGGCTGGGGGCAGGGGCAGGCCCTGCGGGCGGCGGCCTTTGCCCGGCTGGGCGCGGTGGAGGAGGCGGCGCGCTTGATGCCGCGCACCTTGGAAAGCCTCGCCGACCTGTCGCCAGCCATTCAAGCCGCCGTTCTGCCCGATCTGCTCGAAGCGGCGCTGGAGGCCGAGGATTGGGAGGTGGCGCAGGCTTTGGCCGCGCAATTCCCCGACCATGCCGAGCTGCGCGATGGCCCCGCCTATCGCTACCTTCTGGCCCGCGCCTCAGAGGTGTCGGGCGATCTTTTGATGGCTTTCGATGGCTATGCCCAAGCCGCACAGGGCCGCGATGCCTATGCGCAACGGGCGCGGCTCGCGCTGGTTCGGATGGGGCGCGAGACCGAGACCCTACCGGGGCAAGACGCGCTGTCGCTATTGAAAACCGCGCGCTGGATGTGGAGCGGGGATGCCCTCGGGCGCGAAGGCGCGCAGCTTTTGGCAGAAGTCGCCGCAGAGCAGGGCGACACCGATACCGCGTTGTGGGCGCTGCATAATTTGCTGCGCACCGCCCCAGAGGGGGAGGCCGACGCGCTGCGTGCACAGGCGCGGGCGATCTACGGTGCCTTCTATGCCGCGGGGGCGGCGGGGGAGATCGACCTCGGGCCATTCCTTGAAGGGCACACCCGCATCAGCGCCCGCTGGCGTTTCGATCCGGGCTTTGTCGGCCATGCCATGGCCGTGCCGCAACGCCTGCTGGATACCGGGATGACCGCCCTTGCCGCGCGGGAGTATCGCGCGCTGCGCGAAATGGCCCAGACCTTGGAGCGGGGCGGGGCGACTGCCCCCGATGCAACCCTTATGGCCCGCTTGCGGCGCGGTGAGGCCCGCGCGCTTTTGGCAGGTGGGCAGGCGGATGCGGCAGTGGACTTGCTCAGCGGCTATGCCGACGATCAGGGCGCCGAGGCCGAAGCGCTTTTGGTCGAAGCCTTGGCGCAGGCGGGCCGGTCGGATGAACTCGCCGCCCTGCGCCTGCGCGCCCAAGACATGGACCTGCGCCGCAGCCGCGCGGTGGCCCTCTACGAGACCGGCAAATGGGGCGCTGCACGGCACGCCTATCTTGAGATGTGGGAGGCACACCCCCAGCAGTTTGCCTTTGCCGATGCCACGCGCCTGACCCTCGCCGCCTATCAGGCGGGCGACAGTGCCACGGTCGCAAGAGCCGCCACGGCCTTTCCCGCGCTGGCCGACCTGCCCGGCTGGGCCGAGATCGCCACAGGGCTGGGCGCGCGCCCTGCCGAAGAGGGGCCGCTGGGGTCAGACGTGATGCGGCTGAGCATGGAAAGCGCGGACCGTATCCTAGAGGCCGTAACCAAGGTCACGGACGTCAAGGAAAGTCAGTGACATAAATATCAAATACACATTTTATTCTTGCTTTAGCCATGAAGAATCGGCTTTCTCATGTATAAGGCAAGAATAACAAGAACGAGCAGGATCAAGTCATGAGCATTACAAGCGCCCTTCAGATCGGGGTCAGCGGGTTGCAGGCCAACTCCTCCCGCGTCCAGAATATCTCTAGCAATATCGCCAACGCCAATACCGTAGGCTACCGGCGGACCTTCTCGGAATTCGTGACACAGAACACCGGGGCGACGCAGGCGGGGGTGCTGACGGATGTGCGCGCCGATATCTCGGCCAATGGCAATATCATGGGCACGGGGCGCTCGACCGACTTGGCGGTGCAGGGTGACGGCTTCTTCGTCGTCTCGCGCAATCCCAACGATCCTGTCGAATCCAACTACTACCTGACGCGCGCCGGTTCCTTCACCCCGGATCAGAACGGCAACCTGCGCAACTCTGCGGGCTACTTCCTCTCGGGCTTCCCCACAGATGCCAGCGGCGCCACGGGCAGCGTCAGCAGCACCAGCTACAATGACCTCAGCACCGTCAATGTGGCGAGCTATCAGGTACAAGGCACGCCCAGCACCCGCGTTGGCGTTTCGGGCAATGTCCCCGCGCAGGAAACCGGCGCTGGCACCACCGGCACGGCCTTTGAATCCACCCTGCGCTATGTGAACCAATTGGGCGGCAGCGACGCGCTGAACCTGTCTTGGACACCGGGGGCCACGGCCAATGAATGGACTGTCAGCATCAGCGATGAGGCAGGCAACAGCTACGGCGATGCGACGGTGAATTTCACCGACAGCGGCGTCAATGCCGGCAGCCCGGCGAGCTACACGCCCGGCACCCTGCCGATTGATCCCGCGACCGGCGTGGTGACCCTGCAAATCAACAACGGCGGCACCCCACAACCGCTTGAGATCGACTTCGGCGCGCCCGGCACCTTTGAGGGGATGACCCAATTCTCGGGCGACTACACGCCCCCGGCCTTTTCGGATGACGGCACCGAGACCGGCAGCCTCGAGCGGGCCGAGATGAGCGATAGTGGCATCCTTTACGGCGTCTTCGACAATGGCCAGCGCCGCGCGCTGTTCCAAGTGCCGCTTGCCAATGTCGCCAACCCCGACCAGATGCGCTCGGTCGACGGCAACGCCTATGTGGCGACCCGGGATTCCGGCGCGGTGAGCATCGGCAACCCGATGTTGAACGGTCTCGGCAGCATCAACAGCGGGGCGCTCGAAAGCTCCAACGTGGATATCGCGGAAGAGCTGACCGACCTGATCCAGACGCAGCGGGCCTATTCCTCCAGCGCCAAGATCATCACCACCAGCGATGAGATGCTGAGTGAAACGCTAAGCATCAAACGCTAACCCGGTGCATGAATGAGCATCTCATCTGCCTTTAGCATTGCCCGCAGCGGGCTGAGCACGACAGAGGGCCGCGCCAACCTCGTTGCGGGCAATATCGCCAATGCGCAAACCGAAGGCTACGTCCGGCGCGAGGCCGCGCAGGTCACGACCAACGGTCAAAGTGGCACGGTGGAGCTGCGCATTGCGCGGCAGGTGGATGAACGCCTTGCGGGCATGTCGCGGAATGCTTCGGCTGAATTGGGCCGCGCTTCCGCCACCAGTGAGATACTCGGCAGCTATCTGATCACCTTGGGCGAGCCGGGCGATGAAGTCTCCCCCGCCGCTCGTCTGGCGGAGTTTCAGGCGGGGCTCGACCTTTTGGCCAACAACCCCTCCGACCCCGCCGCGCAGAACGACCTTTTGTCGCGCAGCGAGACCTTGGTGCACAGCATCAACGAGGCCGCCATCGGGCTTGAGGGCAGCCGCGCTCAGGCCGGTGACAGTCTTGTGGCGAGCGTGGCTGAGGTGAACGCGGCGCTCTCGGATATCGCCGCGTTGAATGAACGTCTGGCCCTTGCCGGGACCGATCCCACCGGCACCAGCGGGCTGATGGATGAGATGAACCGCCGCCTTGATGCTTTGGGCAGTCAGATGGATTTCCAAAGCCGTTGGGAAGCGGATGGAACGCTGACGCTGCACACAACTGGCGGCACGGAATTGGTCTATGGCGAAACCGCCGTGCCGCTCAGCGCCAACCCCGATACAGGGCGGCTGATGGCCGGGGACATCGACATCACGCCAAACAGTGTCACCGCGCGCGGGTCCGACAGTGGCCGCCTTGCGGGGCTGAGCGGGCTGATCGCCAATGACCTGCCGCAGATGAAGCTGCAATTGGATGAACTCGCCCGCGGGCTGGTGCAGAGTTTCGAGACCGCAGATGCCTCCGTCGGGGCCGGGCAGCCGGGGCTTTTCACCGATGCGGGCGGGGCTTTCGATCCGGCGCAGTTGGACGGGCTGGCCGGGCGGCTTGCGCTCAATGACAGCGTCCAGCCCGACAAGGGCGGTGCGCTTTGGCGGCTGCGCGACGGCGCCGGTGCAACGGTGCCCGGGGAGCCGGGCGACACCACGCAGTTGAATGCCTTCGTCGATGTGCTTGAGACGGGCATGGCCTTTGACGCGGCCACCGGTCTCAGCACCAACGCGCGTCTGGGGGATTACGCCGCCGATCTGGTCAGCCAGCAAAATGTGCTGCGGGTCGGGGCGGATGGGCAGGCCGAGACGGCGCGCGTGCGGCTCGTCACCTTCGAGGACAACCGCAGCAGCATCGAGGGCGTGAACGTTGATACCGAATTGCAAAAGCTGCTGGAGATCGAACAGGCCTATGGCGCGAATTCGCAGGTGCTCACCAGCCTGAGCGATATGCTCGACACCCTTTTGGCCAGCGTGTGAGGATAGGATGACCGAGATTTCCCGCACCGTCTCCACCGCTTTGCAAAGCCTGCGCCAGCGCGAACAGACCAGCCGCCTCGCCGCCGAGATCTCGGACGTGTCGAAAGAGGTGACAACCGGGCTGAAGGCCAACCCCTATGATGATCTGGGCCATCGCTCTGCCGATGCCATCGCCATTCGCATGCAGATCACTCGCAACGATGGTTTCCTGACCTCCAATGCGCTGTTGGACCGCCGTTTCCTCGCCGTGGAAACCTCGCTCGGGGCCATGCGCGACGTGGGCCAAGAGGTGCTTGAGCAAGCCTTCACCACCGACAGCGCGGGCGGGCTTTCGACGACCTATCTGTCGCAGGCGGCGCGCACGGCGCTTGACCGGGTGTTGGAGCGTGCGGCGGTCAGCGACAGTTCGGGCTTCCTGATGTCCGGCACCCGCAGCGACACCAACCCGCTGCAAGCGTGGGACGTTCAGAACCCCAACAGCGGCGTTTCCCCGGCTGACGCAGTGACAAATGTGATCGGAGGCGTTCCCACAACGCTGGCCGATGTGCAAACGGCGATCGACGGGCTGAAAGCGGCCTTTAACGATACCGCCGCCGATCCGGCCAATAATTTCGAGAACACCTTCTATAACGGCGCGCCCACAGGCAACCCGCCGCTGACCTCGCGCACCTCAGAGACGCAAACCCTCACCCAAACCGCCCAAGCCAATGATCCGGCAATCCGCGATCTGGTCCGCGGTCTGGCCATGCTGAGCGCGTTTAACCCCAGCGACATCCCCGATGAGGCCGCCCGTGATGCGTGGCTAACCGAGGCGCGCAGCGCCATCGGGGCGGGGCTTGAAGGGCTGACTGATCTGGAAACCCAGACCGGCCTGAAACGCGCACAGCTGGCCGATACGATCGCGGCCCAAGAAAGCCGGGCGCTGTTTCTGGATGGGGAGGTGATGAACCTCGAAGGGGTCGACCAATATGATGCGGCCACCCGTCTGACCCAATTGCAGAACCAACTCGACTCCAGCTTTGCCATCACCGCGCGGCTCTCGCGCCTGTCCTTCCTGAACTACCTCTAACCGGAACCACCCCATGAACGCCTTGTTTAAACTCTTGCTGATCGGCCTCACCCTCGCGCTCGCCGCGCCGGCGGCAGCACAGGTGCGGATCAAGGATATCGTCACCGTCGAGGGCGTACGGTCGAACCAATTGGTCGGCTACGGGCTGGTCGTGGGGCTGAACGGCACGGGCGACAGCCTGCGCAACGCGCCCTTCACCGAACGCGCCATCGAAGGCATGCTAGAGCGGCTCGGCAT
Organism: Sulfitobacter sp. 1A12779; assembly: GCF_043557315.1. Classification (NCBI taxonomy): domain Bacteria; kingdom Pseudomonadati; phylum Pseudomonadota; class Alphaproteobacteria; order Rhodobacterales; family Roseobacteraceae; genus Sulfitobacter; species Sulfitobacter sp. 1A12779. The sequence continues at coordinate 127,361 of NZ_JBIFFU010000005.1, read as the reverse complement.
CGGCAACCTGACCGAAGACCAGATGCGCACGGCCAATACCGCCGCCGTCATGGTCACCGCCTCCCTGCCGCCCTTCGCGCGGGCCGGTAGCACCATCGACGTGGTGGTCTCTTCGCTGGGCGATGCGTCATCGCTGCGCGGCGGCACGCTGATCGTCACCCCGCTGACCGCCGCCGATGGTGAGATCTACGCCGTGGCCCAAGGCCCGATTGCCGTCGCCGGTTTCGCCGCACAGGGGCTGAACGCCTCCATCGTCGAAGGCGTGCCGACAGGCGCGCGGATCGACAATGGCGCCATCGTCGAGCGTGAGGTTGATTTCGATTTTAGCGAGATGAACAGCATCAAACTGGCCCTGCGCAACGCCGATTTCGTCACCGCACAACGGGTCGAGGCCGCGATCAACCAAGCCATGGGCCCGGTTGCCAAGGCCATCGACTCGCGCACCATCACCGTATCGGCCTACGGCAAAGGATCGTTGATGGAGACGATGGCCCTGATCGAGCCGCTGCAAGTCCAGCCTGATCAGGTCGCCAAAGTGGTGATCGACGCGCGTTCCGGCACCATCGTCATCGGCGCCAATGTCCGCATCGACCGTGTCGCGGTCAGCCAAGGCGGGCTGACCGTCACCGTCCGCGATGATTTCAACGTGAGCCAGCCCGAATCGCTGTCCATCGGCGGGACCACCGTAGTGGTGCCGAATTCCTCGGTCGGCGTCGAAGAGAAAGACGCGAAATTCGCCGTCATCGATGGATCGGTCAGCTTGCAACGGCTCGTCGACGGGCTGAACGCCATCGGCGTCGGCGCGACCGAGACGATTTCAATCCTTCAAGCCATCAAGGCGGCGGGCGCTCTGCATGCCGACCTTGAGATCATCTAGGGGCAGGTCATGGAATTCGCATCTTTCCCAATCCCCGCGCCGACCCCGGCGGCCAAACCGGCAGCACCGCAGGCCGATGCCGTCACCGCTGAAAAGGCGCAGGAGTTCGAGGCCATGTTCCTCGGGCAAATGGTCGATGAAATGCTCTCGACCGTGGACATCGGCAGCTTCGGCGGGGGGCATGCCGAAGAGACTTGGCGCAGCTTCCTGTCCAACGCGATTGGCGAAAGCATCGCCGAGCAGAACAGCACCGGAATCGCCCGCACGATTGAGACCGCCATGCAGCGCTATCAAACGGGGGCCGACCGATGAGCGATCCGCGCAAAGCACTCGCCGCCGTTGACGCCTTGGGCAATCTGCTGCGCCGCGAAATCGCCGCAGTCGAGGGCGGAGCCTTCAACCAGCTGGTCGAATTCGCCAGCGAAAAGGCCCGACTCACCGCCGTGCTGGAAGAGCAACTCAGCCACGATCCCGAGGCGGTCAGCAAAGATAAATTGCGCGATCTAAAAGATCTGATCGCGCGCGATCATCACCACCTGCAATTGGCCCGCCAAGCCACGTCAGAGATGATCTCACAGGTTTCCCAAATCCGGGAAAAGCACAGCATTGCAGGCATTTACGGCCGAAGCGGTGCGAAACGTGACAACCGCGCAACACTGATGACAACCGTGGACAAAAGTTTCTGAATTGCCTCAATGTTGCCAGTTTTTCGCGTAAAAACGTAATCAAGCGGGTTCGCCCCGCAGTTGTCAGAAAGACGACATAACGAACTAGAATAGTCTGGAATAAGAATATGTCTTCGATCAACACAAACACATCCGCAATGAACGCTCTGTCGACTCTGCGGAGCGTCAATTCGAGCCTGAATCAAACTCAGGATCGTATCTCGACCGGTCTGAAGGTCGAATCGGCCAAGGACAACGCCGCTTATTTCGCCATCTCCGAGACGATGAAGGGTGATAGCGGCATGACGAAGGCTATCAACGAAAGCCTGACTCTGAGCAAAAACTCGTTGGCAACTGCCAGCGTCGGTGGGGACAGCTTCAACGATTTGGCCCGCCAGTTCTCTGAGCGTGTGGCATTTGCCCAAGGCGGCGGAAGCGTCGACGATATCAAAGACGAGCTTGACGAAATCGTGAAGCAGATGGATGCGTCCATTAGCCAGGCGACATTCAATGGCGACGATCTGATCGGGGCCGGTAACACCGTGGCTACAGCAACCACCGTTGCTGCGGATGGTACTATTGGCACAGCGGCCACCACGACTGAAGGTGCTCGCAGCTTGACCGTTGTCACCGGTATCACCCGTGGCGCATCGGGCGTCACCGCCACCACAATGACTGTGGACGGTGTCGATTTGAAGCGTACTTACACCGACTTCAAAGCGATCGCCGATAACTTTAAGTCAGGGTACGACACTGCCGCAGGCACTAGCGCCGCTGATGGCGAAGAATATCTCCGGAACTCTCTGACTGCAGTTGAAGGACTTACGTCCGAAGCGATCGCAGCCGCTACCACACTCGGTGTTGGCCAGAAGTCCATCGAAAACCAGCAAGAGTTCCTGACCAAGCTCTCCGACAACCTCGACACAGGTGTTGGCGCGATGGTTGACGCCAACATGGAAGAAGAAGCCGCCCGTCTTCAGGCGCTTCAGGTTCAGCAGCAGCTGGCATCGCAGTCCCTGTCGATCGCCAACCAGGCGCCGCAGAACATCCTGAGCCTGTTCCGTTAAGGATTAGGGTTTTCGGGGCCAGAGCCTAGCGCTCTGGCCCCGATCCAACCGCCTCAGAATTTGCGGTTGGCAGGCAGCAAACGATAAAAACAAGGAAGAATTCCTATGGGGCTGGCAGCATACAAACGAACAATTCGCGAAAGCGAAACCCCGCGGCAGATCGAGCGCCGCATCCTGAGCCGCGTCACACATGACCTTGCCGAAAAGGGCCAAGGCTTTGATGCGACAGACGATAAGAGCGAGCGGTTGAACATCCTCGCCTCCGGTCTGCGCGACGCGATCTACGAAAATCAACGGTTCTGGTCGGCCCTGCGCTTTGACCTTGCGGAGCGGGAAAACAAGATGCCCGACGGGTTGAAAGCCTCGCTCATTTCCATCGCGCTCTGGGTGGACCGTCACAGCACCGCGCTGATGGCTGGCGAAGGCCGCTTGGCGGGTCTTGTCGAAATCAACGGCAACATCGCCGCCGGTCTGGCCGGGCAGGCCGCGCCCCAGATGCAGGAGGTGTAAGATGCTGAAACTCACCCTCCGCCCCCGCGAACGCGTTGTTGTAAACGGCTGCGTCATTCGCAACGGCGACCGCCGTCAGGCGCTGACGGTCGAGAACCGCGCCGATATCGTGCGCGAATCCGATCTGCTGAAGCCGGATGCTGAATCCACGCCCGTCTCCAAGGTCTACTTCTTGGTGCAAACCGCGCTGATCCGTCCCGACACCCGCGATCAAATCCTGCCGATGATCCAACAGGGTTTGGCTGATCTGGCCTGTTGCTTTGGCGCAGACATGCGCGCCCGCATCATGGAAGCGGCGAATTTCGTCTCCATGGCCGATTTCTACAAGGCAATGAGCGAGCTGCGCGCGGTCCTGAAATACGAGAGCGAACTCATGCAGCTTCGCCCGGTGCCGCCCGCCTCTAGCCATGAGGCCGCGCACGCATGATTTCGCTGGGCGGCATGGGCACGCAGGTGGCGGTCAAACTGTTCGACGCAACGCGCGACAAACAGCTCGACCTTGCCGCCAGCAACGCCCTGAACGCCCGGCAGATCGAAGCCTTTGAAGAGCGTATCGGCAGCATCTCTTCCCCGCAGGAACTGATTGCCGATACGGAAGTCTATACTTTCGTCATGCGGGCATTTGACCTTGAAGATCAGATCTTTGGCAAGGCGATGATCCGCAAGACGTTGGAAAGCGATATCACCGACAGTTCCGCGCTGGTGAACCGCCTCAGTGACCCCAAAATCCGCGACATGTATCTCACTTTGGGCTTCACGCCCGGAGGGGGGAGCAGCGAAAACCTCGATAAGGTCGATTGGCAGGCCGAGATGATCGAGCGTTTCAAGGAACGTTTCGTGCTGAACGAGGCCGGAGAGGACAACGAAGGCGCGCGGATCGCCTTGGAGTTCAAAGCCAAAGCCGCTGAGATCGACTCCTGGCTCGACGTGTTGAAGGACGAAGACCTCGGCAAATTCATGCGCCGCGCGCTTGGTGTGCCGGATGAGGCGATTCAAGTCGATCTCGACCGTCAGATCGCGCTTTTCGAGCAGAAGTTCGACATCGAAAAGCTGCAAGACCCGGCGGAGGTCGACAAGCTCGTCTCGCGGTTCTCGGCGATTTACGATGCGGTCGAAGGTGTCTCTTCGTCGTCGAGCACGGTGCTTTCGCTGATGCAGGGGGCTGTTTCGATCGGGCAGGGCGGCAGCTTTACGGCTGCCACCATCGACATCCCCACGATCACCGGCGGCTATAGCGCGTCGAGCGTCTACCGCTGACCCCCTTTATTCGATGAATTCGTCGTCATCGGCGGCCGAGGGCAGTTCGATCACCCCTTGATCGGCGAGGCTTTTGGCATATTCCACCATGGCGGCCTGTGCCGCGCGCACGTCCCGGCCCCGGACCGGGCCGGTGGCGGCCATCTCGTCCATCAGCATCTGACGCGAGCGTTGCGGCAGGCATTCCATCAGGTGATCGCGCTGCTCTTTCTTGGCGCCGCGCATCGCCATCGGCAGGGTGGCCCCATCCAGCCCGCGCATGACCTGCGCCAAGTCCTGCATCGGCAGTTTGAACAGGTCGTCAAAGACGAACATGCGCTGTTTGATGGCTTGGAAAGCGTCCGGAATACGCGCGTCCAGCGCGCCGGAAAGCTCCTCAAAGGCCTGCACATCCAACTGGTTGAACAGATCCGCCATGCGCTGATGCGTCTCGACCGAATTGGTGTGCATCGCATTCGACAGGATATCTTGTTTCAACGTCTCTTCGATCTGCTGCATCATATGCAGTGGCACGGCCTCCATCGCGATCATGCGCTCGGCGATGTCCTGCATCCGCTCAGGGCCCAGCAGCGGCAGCACCTTGGCGGCCACGCCGGTGTCGACGTTGTTGAGGATCGCCGCGGCGGTTTGGTCATGCTCGCCCTTGAGGTAATTGGCGATCACCGTCTCATCCAGCGCGCCAAAGCCGCGCCACATGGCGCTTTCGCGCTCGCTGTTCTTGAGCCCCTCCATGATGCTGGTCACCTGCTCATCGGGCATGAATTTGCGCAGCATGGACTCTGCCGTCGACAGCGACCCCACGACCGATCCGGTGCCGCTGACGACCTTTTGGGTGAACTCTTTGAGCACATGTTCCACCACCTCTGCCGGGATCGGGCCAAGGCGGCTCATGGCGCTGGTGATACGCTCGATCTCGGCGGTGCCGAGCTTTTGCATGAGTTCCGAGCCGGTCTGCTCGCCAAGGCAGAGAAAGGTGATGGCCGCCTTGGTCGGACCGTTCAGATCCTCCACCGTGATGGGCTTTCTGCGGGATTTGGAAAGGGCATTGGTCGACATGAAGAGATCCTTTCAGAGCAGGTCAGCCACCGGCAAGCGGCACATAGCTTTCGATCAGAGACCCGGCCAGCATGTACCAACCGTCGATCAGCACAAAGAAAATGACCTTGAACGGCAAGGAGATCAGCACCGGCGGTAGCATCATCATCCCCGCGCTCATCAAGACCGAGGCGACGATAAGGTCGATGGCGACGAAGGGCAGGTAGATCAGAAAACCAATGGTAAAGGCGCGGCGCAGTTCCGAGATCATGAAGGCGGGCACCAGATGGCGGAAGGTGGCCTCTTCCGCCGAGGCGGGCAGGGGGCTTTCTTCGGCCTCTTCATCCGCGGGCGCGATGCGCAGGAACAGGGCGTAGTCTTCGGGCCGCGTGTTGACGTACATGAAGGTCTTGAAGGGCGCGGCGATCCGCTCCAGCGCCTGCTCTTCGGCGATGGCGTTTTCCAACAGCGGCTCGACCCCGGCCTCATAGGCGTCCTCGAACACCGGCTGCATAACGAAGAAGGTCATGAACAGCGCCAGCGAGGTCAGCACGATATTAGGCGGTGTCTGGTTCAGCCCAAGGGCCGAGCGCAGCATCGACAGGACGATGACAAAGCGCGTGAAGCTGGTCATCACCACCAAAAGCCCCGGCGCGATGCTGAGCACGGTGACCAGCGCGATGAACTGGACGATCCGCCCCGAAAGGTTGGCGTTCTCATCACTGCCCGGCGCGGTATCGCCAATCACATCCGACAGGGTGCTGAGAAACCCGCCGTCTTGGGCCATGGCCATGCCGCCGCTGGCGAGAAGCACCAGCAGGGCAAGGCCTATCCGGCCCGACGCATAGCTGCGCAGAGAGGGGCGGTCAGTCAGGGACATAGTCCTTGACAATCTGGGTCAGCGACACGCCAAGCCGGTCTTCACCGACCTTCACAAGATCACCGCGCGCCACCAGACGGTCCGAGACCATGAGGTCAACCGGTGCGCCGATCTTGCGGTTCAATTCCACGATAGAGCCGCGGGTGAGTTCCAGCAGACGCGAAATCGGCATGCGGGCTTGGCCCAGCACGATCTGCACGTCGAGGCCGACGTTCAGCATCGCGTTGATGCCCGCGCCGCCCGCCTCGGGGCGGGGGGCCAGCGCGTTGCGCGAATCTTCGGTGTCAAGCTGCGGGAAGACGCCCGCATCATCGCCGCCCGCGCTGGCGGCGTTGCCAAAGGCATCGGCGCGCGGCTGCTCTGGCGTGGCGTCAGGCGCTTTGCTTTCTGTGGCCTTGTTGTCGTCTTGGGGGGATTGCAGGTCAGGCTTGTCCATTTCCGTCCTTCTCCTTTTGTGCTTTCAGCGCCCGCGCATGGGTGTCGCGCAATTCGGCAAGCAGGCGGTCGCAAATCTTTTTGAACCCGTAATCAAGGCTGCCGTGGTCCCATTCCATGCGCGCATCGCCATCGGGCAGTTCGGGATCGGCCCGCAGGTCAAGCACCCTGTCGCATTTGTAATAGACCGCCCGTTGACGCAACTCGGGGCCGATCTGATCCAGCGTGGCGGGCGACAGGCGCACTTTGATATGGCTCGACCCGATGGCCATTTTCAGCGATTGGGTCACGGTCTTTTTCACCCGCGCGGTCGAGAGCCTTTCGATCACCTCGGGCAGGACGATTTCGCAGGTTTGCAGGGTAAAGCCCACGATCTGCGCCATCAGCGCTTCTTGATGGGCCTGCATCGCCTGTGCCAGCCGCGCCAGTTCCTGCGCGAGCTTTTCGGCCATGGCGGCATGTTCGGCCTGCATGGTCTGATGCATCTCGGCGCGGCCTGCATCGGCCCCGGCCAGATAGCCTTCGATATGGCCCTGCTTATGGGCCTTCTTAATCTTCGCTTCGATCTCTTCGGGGGTGGGCAGCGCCGGGTCTTGCGGCTTGCTCTTGCCGTCCTCGTCGAAGTTCTGAAGCTTGAGGCTGGTGATCACAGATCATCCCCTTCCGACAGCCATTCGCCCAGAACGCGCAGGGCGTCATCGGTGTTGTCCTCGGCCAGTTCGGCCACGGCGCGCAACTGGCTGTGCTGAACCGCCCCCTCGACCGAGGCGAGATGCACCATGTCGCGGGGCAGCTCATCCATTGGGCCAAGCACCGCACCGGTTTGCGCCCCCGCCGGGGTGGGCAGACGGTTTTGCGGGGTCTCTTTCTGGGTGCCGCCGGTCAGCGCCTTGGGCGCGTTGTCTTCCTCGGGGCCGTCCAGCAGCGCCGCATCGGCCCCGGCACCGGCCAGCGCGGGCTGGGGCAGGGTGGCATCCAGCACCATGCGCAGCGGGCGGGCGCCCAGCACCATGATGATCGCCACCAGCGCCAAGGCAAAGAGCGAGCGCAGGATGGTCATGGCGTTATCGGCCAGCACCGCGCCCAAGCCACGGCTGGCGGGGTTGCTGAACTCGGAATCGAAATCGAGGAATTGCAGGCTGTCGACCTGCACCTGATCACCCCGGGCCTGATCAAAGCCGATGGCGGTGCTGACCAGCTGCGTCAGGCGCGCCATCTCCTCGGGGCTGCGCTCAATATAGCCTTCGGAGCCATCGGGCAGGGTGCCATAGCTGCCGTTGACCAGAACCGCGACCGAGATACGCTCGATATCGCCCGGCTCGCGCACCAGTTCGCTCTGAACCGAGCCGATCTCATAGTTGATGATCTCATCGTTTTCCGAACGGGTGGACTGGCCTGCGGCCCCGCCTGCATCGTCGCGCAGCTCATCGGGGATGTTGTTGGCCACATCCACCGTGGCCGCCGCCGGGTCAGTCTCGTTCGAGTTGCGCACGCGGGTTTCGATCGACCGGGCGACCTGCTGGGCGGGATCGAAGCTGCGCGAGACGCGGACTTCGCGCTCGGTCGTCAGATCGACGCTGACCCGCACGCGGGCATTGCCCGGCCCCACGCGGGCGTTGAGGATCGATTCAACCTTTTGCGCCAATTGCTCTTCGATCATGCTGCGCTGCCCTTGCAGCGAGAAGTCGGAGCTGCCGCCCTCATCCTTGGCCAGGATCGTCTCGCCGGAGGCCGACAGGACGGTCACGTTCTGCGCTTCCAAATCGGCCACGGCGGAGGCGACCAGCGCTTGGATCGCCTGCGCCTGACGGCGCGTCATGCTGGTATTGGCCTGCGAGCGCACGATGACCGAGCCGCTGGCCTCGGCCCGGCTGCGCGAAAAGGCGGCGCGTTCGGGCAGCACCAGATGCACCCGCGCGGCTTTGATGCCGCTGATCGTCTGGATCGACCGGGCCAGCTCCCCTTCCAGCGCGCGCAGTCGGTTCACCTTTTGCATGAAGGAGTTCATCCCCATGCCGGACATATTGTCGAAAATCTCCCACCCCGGGACGCCTTCGCCGGGCAGCCCTGCATCGGCCAGCGCCATGCGGGCGCGGGCGATGTCGGTCTCGGCGACCGAGATGGTATCGCCGTTGCGCGACAGATCGACCGTCAGCCCCGCCTGTTCCAGCGTCTGCATCATTTGCGAGGCGGTGCCGGGGCTTAACTGGCTGTAAACCGGCACATAGGTAGGGGCGAGGATGGTTCGCGCGCCGATGAAGATGGCCGCGGTGATCGCCAGACCGATGCCGCCGAGAAGAGCCAGCCGCTTTGGACCCAAATCCTTAAGGTTTTCAACGATCTGATTCACGGCCCCTCACTCGGTTGTATGGCCCGAGCATTCTCCACTCGGCCCTCACTATGCAAGCATATATCGATTTATACTTGGCCGATCCGAAAAATAAACAGGTTTCTGTTGCAATAAAGCTTGTTTGAAGATGTATTTGTTCTTGCATGTGGCGCTTCGCGCGGGATCCGATTAAGAGTGAAAGAATGAAAAAGCCTCTCGCTATCCTTGCTGTCGTCTTGCTCTGCCTTCTTGCGGGTCTGGGTGGGGTCACGCTGGCCATCGGGCCTTCGGGGCTGCTTGAGATGGCCGGGCTGGGGGGGGAGGAAACCGCCGAAGAGACCGTTGAGACGGCTGAGAACGATCACGGCGAGAAGGGCGGCGAAGACGGCCACGGCGCAAAGCCCAAGACCGAAGTCAAAATGCCGGTCATGCCTTTTCCTGAGATCATCGTGAACGTCACCGACACCGGGCCGCAGGGTGGGCAGACCAGCCGCTTTCTCAAGCTCAACATGCTGATGGTCTATGATGAAACCGCCGAGGGCGCGGACCGTCTGGTCGCGCGTGAGATTTATCTGCGCGACAGCTTCCAAGATTTCCTGCGCCAGTTGCATGTCAGCGATCTGTCGGGCAGCTATGGGCTGGCGATGCTAAAGACCGAACTGCTGCGCCGGGCGCGGGCGGTGGGGCACACCGACGCGCCGCATGAAATCCTGATTGCCGATATGGTGGTGCAATGACGATAGCGGCCTCCCCCGATGCGCTGAGCCTCGAAGAGACGATGATCCGTCAGGCGCGGGAAAGCTTCCAGCGCCTGCCCACGCTTGAGATCATCATCGACCGTCTGCTGCTGGCGCTGGTGCCCGACCTCAAATCCTATTGCACCGTCGCCCCCGAGATCGAGCTGAGCTCGCTTGAATACATGCCCTATGAGGACGCGATGGAGAGCATCCAGTCGCCCTCGCTCATCGCCATTGCCAATGCGGAAAGCTGGGGCAGCCAGATCGCCTGTGTGGTCGAGCCTGACCTGCTGTTTTCGGTGCTCGAGATCATGCTGGGTGGCCGCCGCGCCACCAGCCAGCAGTGGAAACCCCGCGGCTTGACCGCGATTGAGCAGAAACTGGGCCGCAGGCTGGCGGAATTGTCGCTCAAAGGTTTGGCGCATTGCCTGCATGATGTCAGCCCGGTGCAATTCGACATTCAATCGCTCGAATCCAATCCCCGGTCGGTCATGCTGGCCGCGCCGCGCACGGCGACGGTGCTGGTCCGGCTGCATATGCAGTTCGAGGATCGCAGCGGCCATATGGCGCTGGTCTTGCCCTATGGCACGCTGGACGAGGTCAGCGCACAGCTTGCGCAGCCCTTCCTTGGCGGGCGCTCGCCCACCGACAGCAACGCGCGCAAGGATATGAACAGCCAGATCTCCAGCACCACGGTCACCATCACCGGCGTGCTACAGCAGGTGACGATCCCGCTGCATGAGGTGCTGGAATGGAAGCCCGGTCAGGTGATCGATCTGGGCATGACCGTCGATACCCCCGTGGTCGGCATGGTGAACGCCCAGCCGATGTTTCAAGCGGCCTTTGGCCAGCGCAGCAATGGCGCCTTGGCGCTGCGGGTGATCCAATCCTTGCTCCCTAAGGAAAATCAGGAGGACAGCGACGATGATGCCGGCCTTGATTGATATCCTCATCATCGTGCTGCTGGTCGGCACGCTGGTCTATGCCTTTATCCTCGACCGCCGTGTCCGCGCATTGATGGCGACCCTGAAAGAGATGGAGCCGATGGTCGGGGCCTTTTCCAATGCGGTCGATCAATCGGCGAAATCGGTCGAAGACCTGCGCGACCTTAGCACCAAGGTACAGCGCCCCGAGCCGCCGGTGCAGCGCGAGGCGACGCCGCCCCGCCAAGCTGCGCCCGAGCCTGGCCCGGCAGGCCAGAACCCGGCCCAGATGCGCGCCGCGCGGCTCAAGGGCCGTGCGCAGGTCCGGGGCCAAGCAGCGGTACAGGGCAAATCCGAACTGGTCCGTACCTTTTTTGACATCACCAAGGAGCGTAAGGAATGAGCCGTATTTCCATGCCCAAGATCGCGCTTTTTGGCCTTGGTGTGGCTGGTGTGCTCAAGCTCACGGTTGAGTTCATGCCGATGATGGCCATTGCCGAAACCCCCGATGACACGCCCCCGGTCCCTGTTGAGCTTGCCGCCGCCCCCGCGCCGCCCAGCTATGACGCCAGCGCCCCGGGCGAGAGTGGCATGTGTGAGCCGAGCCATCTGATTGCCGAAGCCATCGCCGAAGAGCGGGCGCTGCTGAAAGAGCAACGCGACACGATTGCCGACCGCGAAGCCAAGCTTGCGCTGGCCGAACAGAGCCTCAAGGCCGAACAGACCCGCCTCGCCAGCCTGCGCGACGAGATCGGCGCGCAGCTTAAGGTGATCGAAGAGGCCAACAACCAAGACATGACCAAACTGGTCGAACTTTACCGCAACATGAAGCCGCAGGTGGCGGCGGGCATCATGGATGAGATCGACGTGGAGACCGCCGTGCAGGTCATCGGTGCCATGCCCGAACGGGACGCGGCGCAGATCATGGGCTCGTTCAGCCTTGTCCGGGCGCGGTTGATTACGAAAATCCTGCTGGAACGCTCCAAACTCCCTGCCGACCGCAACCTCGAAGGGCTGCGCCTGCGCTGAGCGCGCGTCACTCCTCGCGGATTGACGACCCGGCAGGCGGCTTGCGGCGCACGTTGCGGCGCAGGTCCATGACAAAGCCGATGATCTCGGCCACGGCTTGCCAATGCTCCATCGGGATGCGGTCGTCGACCTCCACCGCCGCGTGAAGTGCACGGGCCAATGGGCGGTTCTCGATCATCGGAATGTCGTGTTCCTTGGCCAACTCGCGGATACGGTGGGCCATCACATCAGCCCCCTTGGCCACACAGACCGGCACATCGTCCACGCCCTGTTCATATTTCAGCGCCACGGCGTAATGGGTCGGGTTGGTCAGGATCACGCTGGCATTGGGGATGGCCTGCGCGATGCGCTGGCGGGCGCGGGCGCGGCGCAATTCGGCGCGGCGGCCCTTGATCTGCGGATCACCCTCACTGTCTTTATGCTCGTCGCGGATCTCCTTGAGGCTCATCATCTGTTTCTTTTTCCACTGCGCCCGCTTCCAGATGATGTCGGCGATGGCGATGGGCACCAGAAGCACGGTGGTGACCAGAAAAATCCAGCGCACCTTCTGCAGGGTCGCTTGCAGCAGCGTCTCGGGGATGAAAGCCTGCGTCTGGCCCAGTGACTGCGCGATGTCGCGCACGGCCCATACGGTGATGAAACCGATCACCAGTACCTTGGCCGTATTCTTGGCAAATTCGACAAAAGCCTCGGCCGAGAACAGCCGCTTGAACCCCGACAGCGGGTTCAGCTTGGAGAACTTCGGTTTGATCCGCTCGGCCGAGACGACGGTCTCGCCTTGGATCAACACGCCGAAAAGGGCTGCCAGCACCATGATCCCGACCACCGGCATCATCGCCAGCCCCAGCGTAAAGCCAAGCGATTTCAGCACCTGGCCCGCTTCGGCGACGCCAGTGCCGCCGGTGCCAATGGCGGTGACACCCGCCCCCAAAAGGGGGCTTTGCAGCGCCGCCACGATCCCGTCGATCGAGGCGGGCAGCACGAAGATCAGGATCATCAGCAGGGCAAAGACCAGCATCGCGGTGCCGGTCTCGCGCGATTGCGGCACGTCGCCTTTCTTGCGCGCGTCGCGGAGCTTTTTCTCCGTCGGCTCTTCGGTCTTACTGCTCTTGTCCTCTTCCGACATGGGCTAGAATCCGTAGGTGGTGAGCCAATTCGCGAAAGGCTCAAGAAACCCGCGCATCATGGTCGGAACGGCCAGCACCATCAAGGCCAGCCCGGCGGCGATCAGCAGGGGCTGGGCGATAAAGAAGACCTGAAGGCTCGCCATCATGCGGTTGGCCAGACCCATCCCGACGTTCAGCACCAGACCGGCGACATAGAAGGGTGCTGCGATGGACAGGCCAAGGTAGAGGCTCACCTGCGTTGCCCGCGCGAATTGGTCGGTCAGATCGGCCAGCATGAAGGTGCCGGGCACGAAGACCTGATAGGACACCAGCAGCGATTCAATGATGAGGTGGTGCAGGTCGGTGATAAAGATCAGCGCCGTGGCCCCGATCAACAGCATCGCCGCCATAGAGGTCGCCCCCTCAAAGGCGCCGATGTTCGGGGCCAAAGCATTGGCCAGCCCCGACATCAGTGCCATCTGATAGCCCGCGAATTGCAGCGCCGAAAGCAGCGTGCGCGCCACCAGCCCAATCCAAAGCCCCACGGTGATTTCCGAGCCAAAGATCAGCAGCAGCGCGGCGGGGCGGTCCTCGGCCACCGGGCCGAGGCCGGTCACGGGATAGAGCGCGGCGCTCAGGATCAGACCAAAGAACAACCGATGCCGCATGGGCACCGAGGTCTCCCCGAACCCCGGCATGAACACAAGCGCGCTGCCGATCCGGGCGAAAACGACGAAATACCCCATCAGGGCGTCGGTCAGGAGGGCTGAGAGGTCCATCCCTAGCCCCCGATGGTGGCGACGGTCCGCAGGGATACCTTGCGATGGATCTCGGCGTTGGAGATTACCGGCGTCATCGGGCTGACCCGTTCCAGCATGGAGCGCACATAGGACCGCGCCTCGGGGTTGACCATCAACGCGGGCCAACTGTCTTCCGAGGCGAAGCGCTGGATCTGCTGGCGCGCTTGCAGCACGAATTCCTGCACCCGTTTGGGCGACATGACAAAGGTGCGGTCCTCGCCCACGATCTTGACCGCCTCGATGAACTCCGCCTCCCATGAGGGCGACAGGGTAATGACCGGCACGAAGCCCTGCCCATCGGCCAGCCCTTGGCAAATCTGGCTCGACAGGCGGCGGCGCACATTCTCCAGCACCAGCGCGGGCTTGGAAGTCTGGCGCGTGGCCTCGGCCATCGCCTCGACGATCAGCGGCAGATTGCGGATCGAGACGCGTTCAAGCAGCAGTTCCTGCAAGACTTGCTGCACCAGAATGGCGGGGGAGGGGACGGGCAGGTCGTTGACCAGCTTTTGATAGTTCCGGTCCAACCCCTCGATCGCCTCTTTCGCCGCGCCATAGGTCAGCAGTTCCGACATGTTCTCTTTGACGACTTCGGTCAGATGGGTGGTGATCACGCTTTCCGGGTCCACCACCGTATAGCCCTGCGCCTCGGCCTGATCGGCGACCTTGCTGTCGACCCAAAGCGCATCCAGCCCAAAGGTCGGCTCGCGCGTGGCCTCACCCGGCAGTTGCAGCGGCGCGCCTTCGGGATTGATGACCATCATCTGGTTGGCGCGGATGTCACCCTTGGCCGCGTCGACGCCGTGGATTTGGAAGGCGTAGCTGTTGATCGGCAGGCTCACGTCATCCTTGATCCGTACCGAGGGCATGGGAAAGCCGAACTCTTCGGCGAAATGTTTGCGCAGGGATTTGATCTTGCTCGGCAAGACCGCATCAGGGCGGTTGGCCAGCGCCACCAGCCCTTCACCCAGCACCAGCCGCAGCTCATCCAGATGCATCGGATTGTTGTCGACCTCCGGCATCTCCTGCTTTTTCTGCGCCTCGGCATCGGCCTTCGCCTTGGCCTCTGCCGCCTCGGCCGCGCCGCGCTGGATCATTAGCCCCAAGCCCACCATGGCCGCGGCCAGAAGGGCAAAGACCAGCAGCGGAAAGCCGGGCAAGAGGCCGATGCCGAACAGCAGCAACGCCGCCATGTAAAGCGCCTTGGGGAAGTTCGAAAGCTGGTCAAAGACAGCTTCGTTCGCCGCGCCCCGGGTGCCGCCCTTGGTCACGATCAGACCGGCGGCGAGCGAGACGACAAGCGCCGGAATTTGGCTCACCAGCCCGTCGCCGATGGTGAGTGAGGTAAAGACGTTGAAGGCATCGCCCACGCCCATGCCGCGCTGCACGACGCCGATGAGGATGCCGCCGATCACATTGATCAGCGTGATGATCAGCCCCGCCACCGCATCGCCGCGCACGAATTTCGAGGCACCGTCCATCGCCCCGAAAAAGGCGCTTTCGTCCTCAAGCTCCGTGCGGCGGCGGCGGGCCTCATCCTCGTCGATCAGCCCCGCACCCATATCGGCGTCGATCGCCATCTGCTTGCCCGGCATCGCATCCAGCGAGAACCGCGCGGCGACCTCGGCGATACGGGTTGAGCCCTTTGTAATCACGACGAAGTTGATGATCACGAGGATGGCAAAGATCACCACGCCGATGACGAAATTGCCCGCCACGATGAATTTGGAGAACCCTTGAATCACATCCCCCGCCGCATGCATCCCCGCATGGCCTTCGCTGAGGATCAGCCGGGTCGAGGCCACGTTGAGCGACAGCCGCAGCATGGTGGTGACGAGCAGCAGCGTCGGGAAAGAGTTGAACTGCAAGGGGGAGGGAATCCAAAGCGCCACCATGAAGATCAGCACCGAGAGCGAGAGCGACAGCGCCAGCCCGAAATCCAACAGGATCGGCGGCAGCGGCAGGAAGAGCACCGCCAGCACCAACGCCATGCCGACGGCAAAGCTCACGTCCTTATTGGCGCCAAACATGCTCAGTTGCGGCAAGAGGGTATTGGGTTTCGTGCTCATCCCGCATCCTCCGCAGGGACGGTGGTGAACTGCGGCAGGACCGGCTGCATCTCATGCGCCGAGTAAAGCGAGCGCCGCGCGTTCGCCGCCCCGCCGATCTGCGCGCCCCATGTCGCCTTGGCCGCCAGCCTGTCATAGCGGCCCGCCTCGCGCCGCGCCGTTTTGCGCGGGCGGGCAGGGGCCGTCGCCGGGCTGGCACTGGCCAGCGCCTGAAACTCCGGCAGCCGCGCATTGGCGGCGGAAATGTTCTTTTGCAGCCGGTCGAGGTAGGTGTCGCGGTATTCCGGCTCAAAGGAATGATACGACCCCGCCGCCTGTAGCCAACTGCCCGTGCGCCGATGCAACCGCTTGAGGAAGCGCGCCGCGTAGTCGACATTCACGCGCGGATCGAACCCTTGGGCGGGGCTGTCAAAGGCATCCGGGTGCCAGCGCATGTTGATCTGCATACAGCCCACGTCAATGGAGCGGATACCGCTTGCCTGACGCTCGGCGATCCAATCCAGCGCGGCAGTGCGGCTGTCAAACAGCCGCCCTTCGCCCGCGGCGTTGACCGCATAGGGCCAGACCGTGAAATGCCCGTTGCGGCGGGTGCCCGCCTCTTGCAGGCCGATGGCCAGCAGCAGATTGTCGGGGATGCCATGCCGGGTTTGGGCGGCGAGGATTTCGCGGATGCAGACGCCTTCAGGCCCGCCCTTGGCGGCCAGCGTCCGGGCCGTCTTGGTCACCGCGTTCTTCTGCGACGGCTCATAGAAAGACCCCCAGCCCTGCGCGAGGGCAGGGGTCGCAAGCACCGCCCCCAGCAGCGCTGCGCGGGCCATATGCCAAAGCGCTCTCACAGCCCACCGTTCTGCACGAGGTCAAAGATGGTGTCCGACAGGTTCTTCAGCGTGGCATACATAAACGGCGTCGCCGCCAGCAGGGTGACAAAGATCATCACGATCTTGGGCACGAAGGTCAGCGTCATTTCCTGAATTTGCGTCAGTGCTTGGAAAAACGCGATCACCAGACCAATCGCCAGCGCCACCCCCAACACCGGCCCCGAGGCCAGAAGCACGGCCCAGACGGTAGCAGAGATGATGTCATAGGTCTGGGTTTCGGTCATGGCCTAGATCGGCATCCGCAGAATTTCCTGATAGGCTTCGACAAAGCGGTCGCGCACAGACACGGCCACTTTGACGGTGGATTCCATCGCCAGCATGGCTTCGACCACCTGCTGGGTATCCGCCTCACCGCGCAGCCCGGCTTGGGCCACGGCTTCGCCCTCGCGCACCGTTTCCAGCGCGCTTTCCGAGGCTTGCTGCACCATATTGGTGAAACTATTGGCGCTGGCGCCTGCCTCTTCGGCGATGGCTTCGCCCTTTTGCGCCGTCAGCGATTGCGAGGTGCGATAGGCACCGCGAACCGCGGCGGTCGAGATCAGGGAGGCGGGATCGCTCATCTCAGGTCAGCCTCACTTCAGCAGGTCGAGCATCTGACCGCGCATCCGGCGGCCCGACTCGAACATGTTCATATTGGCCTCGTAGTTGCGCGAGGCTTCTCGCATGTTGGCCATCTCGATGATCGGATCGACATTGGGGCGTTTGACATAGCCCGTTTCATCCGCCGCCGGATGGGCCGGGTCATAATCGCGGCGAAAGGGGGATTGGTCGCGCCCGATACGGTCGACCTCCACCAAGGAGCCGCCGCCATTGCGGTCGATCAACTCTGAGAAACTGATGGTCTTGCGGCGAAACGGATCGGCGCCGGGCGTGGTGCCCGTTGAATCGGCATTGGCCACGTTTTCCGAGATCACCCGCAAACGCGCGGTCTGCGCGGTCATCCCGCTGGCGGCGATTTTGGCGATGGACTGAAGCGGATCCATGGGCTTTCCTTACCTGTTTCCGGTGACGGCCATGGTCAGCATGTCATAGCTTTTGCGGTAAAGCTGTGCTGCCAACCTATAGTGATCGCCGATCTCGGCGGCCTTCACGGCCTGTTCTTCAAGGTTCACGGTATTGCCATCCAGCGTGGTGCCCTTGGCGTGGCCATCCGTCACTTCGCGCACGCCGGGCGTGCCATGGGCGACGCCGGTGAAATGTTTGTCATGGGTGGTCACCAACCCGGTATCGCGCGACAACTCGCCGCTGAGCATCGATTCAAAGGACGATACATCGCGCGCCTTGTAGTTCGGGGTCGAGGCATTGGCGACGTTTTCAGACACGACCTTTTGCCGGGCCGAAAGCCACTGCATCCGGTCCGACGCCAGTCCAAGAATAGAAAGATTAGACAAGTTCATTTTTTTGCCTATGGCCTGTTTAATCCTTGTATAGTAAATATTGCCCCGCGCTCCTAGAGGAAATTTATCCATGCAGACACTCTTTTCCGAGCTGACCAGTTTCGCCCGCGAGGCAGGCGAGGCCGAGATCACCGGCGAAGTGCGCGCGATCACCGGCATCACGCTGACCGCCGTGGGGCTGGAGCGGGTTTTAGGCATCGGCGAGCGCTGCATCGTGCATGGCTCCGACGGGCCGGTCCATGCCGAGGTGGTGGGGCTGGGCAGTCACGGCACCGAATTGCTCCCCTTCGGCTCATGGCGCGGGGTGGCGGCGGGCGACCGGGTCGAGGTCGCGATTGGCCGCGATGTGATCCGCCCCGATGAAAGCTGGAAGGGCCGGGTGATCAGCGCCTCGGCCACGCCGCTCGACGGGAAGGGCCATCTGCCCGAGGGCAACGACCCCCGCCCGCTGCGCGCCGCCCCGCCGGGGGCCTTTGACCGCAAGCGCATCGGCCCGAAACTGGCGACCCATGTGCGCGCGCTCGATGTTTTCACCCCGCTTTGTCAGGGCCAGCGCTTGGGCATTTTCGCAGGTTCCGGCGTCGGGAAATCGACGCTTATGGCCATGCTGGCACGCTATACGGAGTGCGATGTGGTGGTCATGGCACTGGTCGGCGAACGCGGGCGCGAGGTGCAGGATTTCATCGCCTCCGACCTCGGCCCCGAAGGGATGGAAAAGGCGGTGCTCGTCGTCGCCACCGGGGACGAGCCGCCGCTGACCCGCCGCCAAGCCGCTTGGACCGCCATGGCCGTGGCCGAACATTTCCGCGATCAGGGCCAGCATGTGCTGCTCTTGATGGACAGCGTCACCCGTTTCGCCATGGCGCAGCGCGAAATCGGCCTTGCCTCGCGCGAACCGCCCACCGCCAAGGGCTATCCGCCGACGGTTTTCTCGGAGCTTCCGCAGATGCTGGAACGTGCCGGGCCGGGGCCGGTGGGCAAGGGGGATATCACCGCGATTTTCACCGTTTTGGTGGATGGCGATGATATGAACGACCCCATCGCCGACGCCGTGCGCGGGATCACCGATGGGCATATCGTGCTCGACCGCAAGATCGCCGAAAAGGGGCGCTACCCGGCGATTGACCTGCTGGCGAGCGTCTCTCGGACGTTGCCGGATTGCCACAGTGATGTGGAATATACGCTGCTCACCGCCGCCCATAAGGCGCTGGCGGCCCACGCGGATATGGAGGAATTGATCCGCATCGGGGCCTACCGCGCGGGCAGCAACCCCGAGCTTGACCGCGCCATCGCCTTTGCCGGACCTTGCGAAGCCTTCCTGAGCCAGCGCAAGGCTGAACACACCCCGCCACAATCCTCTTTCGCCGAGGTGGCGGGGATGCTCGACCGGGCAGGCATCAGCCCGGGCTGAGCCTTACCGCAGATTGACCTTCTAGGGTCGCCCGGCAGCAGGCCGGGCAGCGCCGACCCGCCCCCCTGGGGCGGCGCTTTCAGCACCACCCCGCGGGTCGGCGCTGCCCTTCGTGGTATAAAAAATCTCGCCCCGATTGCCCCGCCGCCACCCCCAGCGTGGAGGGTGGGAAAGGCCGACCTACGTCGCCTACTGCAACCGGCGCAGCAACTCGACCGAAGGCTCACCCGTCGCGGGCAGGCCGACGCTGGCCTGATAGGCGCTGATCGCCTTGCGGCTGTTCGGCCCGATCACCCCATCCGCGCCATCGGTATCGAACCCCCGCGCGGTCAGCCGTTGCTGTAGCGCGATGCGGTCGTCCTTGGTCAGCCCATTGGCGTCGGGCGGGAAGCTGCCGCGCAGCGGCCCGCCGCCCGCGATGCGATCCGCCAGATGGCCCACGCCAATCGCATAGCTGTCGGAGTTGTTGTAGCGTTTCAACGCGCGGAAGTTGCTGGTCACCACGAACTGCGGCCCGCTCGCCTGCGGCTGGATCACCGACCCCGCGCTGGCGGGGAGACTGCCTAACTCACCGCCCCATTTCAGCCCCCGTGTCCAGCCGTTGCGCGACAGATATGCGGCGGTGGAGGCCAGCGCATCGCTGGGATCTTCCGACCAGATGTCGCGCCGCCCGTCGCCGGTGAAATCCACCGCGAAGGCTTGGTAAGAGGTGGGGATAAACTGCGTATGCCCCATGGCCCCGGCCCATGACCCGGTCAGCCGGTCGGCAGTAATATCGCCGTTCTGCAGGATCTTCAGCGCCGCGATCAGCTGCTTTTCAAAAAACGCCCCGCGCCGCCCATCATAGGCCAATGTCGAGGTGGCCGAGACGACAGGCACATTGCCGCGCCGCTCTCCGAAATAGCTCTCCAGCCCCCAGACCGCCGCGACGATCTCTGCCGCCACGCCGTAGCGGCTTTCAATCGCGTTCAATGTGCTGCGGTGGCGGGCAAAGGCTGCGCGCCCCTTTGACACCCGCTCGTCCGAGGCGGCGATTGACAGGTAATCTTCCAAGCTGCGGCTGAATTCCGTCTGATTGCGGTCGCGTTTGACCACGCCGGGCAGATAGCCCGTGCCGCGGAACCCGCGGGTCAGAGTGCTGGCCGAAATCCCCTGTGCAGCGGCACGGTTTTTGAAAGCCGCGACCCATGCGTCATAGCCCGCGTTGGGTACGGGGCGCAGATCGTCCGGCACCCCCGCCGCCGCCGCGGGGCCCAGCGTGCCGCCCCCGGTCGAACAGGCCGAGGTCAGCCCTAATGCGGCAAGGCCGAATGCGAATGTTCTGCGTGAATGTCTCATAAAACCTGCCTGTCGCTGCGTTGTTGCCTTTTGCGCAGCATATCGCAGGCAGGTCGCCCGACAAGGCGGGATCGCCCCAATGGCAAGGCTTTGCCTAAGCGAACCTTGGCTTTCGGCTACTGACCGGGCTGGTACAGGGGCACCGTCGACATCGATGTCTTGGCCGAGCCGTCTTGCACCCGCTGGCTGTGGCTGATGTAGATCAGCGTGTTGTTCGCTTCGTCGAAAATACGCTTCACCTTCAGGGTCTTGAAGATGATCGAGCGGCGCTCGCTAAAGACGTTTTCGCCTTCGTCGCCACGGTCAATGTCACCGATCTCAATCGGGCCGGTCTGGCGGCAGGAGATCGAAGAGTTCGACGGGTCTTCGAACCAATTGCCCTTTTGCAGCCGGTCGATCAGCCCGCGTTCGAAAAAGGCCAGATGGCAGGTCACGCCCTTCGCCTTTGGGTCGGCCACGGCTTCGACGATGATGTCATTGCCCAGCCAATCCACATCCACCTTGCCGACCTCTTCGGCGCTGGCTGTGGTGGCGAAAATACTGGCAGAGAGGGCGGCGGCGCGGGCAAATGTCTTATTCATGGCAGGCAAACGCGCAGCGGGCGGCGCGGTTCCCGATAATTTACCCTGCGGCGTCACCGGGGGTGTTTGGCCAGCGCACAGGCCGCCTCATGCTGGCTTAGAAAGACCTCCCCGGTCAGCTCTTCCAGAAAATGACTGCGCTTCAGCCGGTCCATCACCGGGCCTTTCACCTCGCTCAAGTGCAAGCGGATGTCGGCGTCCTTCAGCCGCGTGTTGATCGCCTCAAGCGATTCCAGCGCCGAGAGGTCGATTTCATTCACCGCGGGGAACATCAGCACCACATCCGTGAGGTCAGGCTTATCGGCGGCATATTGGGCCAGTTGATCCTCCAAGAACCGCGCGTTGGGGAAATAGAGGCTCTCGTCCACCCGCAGGCTCAGCACATGTGGCTGGGTCTCAACCTCGTGACGCAGCACGTTGCGGAAATGCTCGGTCCCCGGCACCCGGCCCACCACGGCCATATGCGGGCGCGAGGTCTTGTAAAGATGCACGAGGATCGAAGTCACCACGCCCGCGCTCACCCCCGCTTCGACGCCGAAAATCAGCGTCAGCAGGATCGTCACGCTGACGGCGGCGAAATCGGCGTGGCTGAAGGCCCATGCGCGTTTCAGGATGGAGAAGTCGACGAGGCTCAGCACCGCGACGATGATCGTGGCGGCCAGCGTGGCCTTGGGCAGGTAGTGGATGAGCGGCGTCAGAAAAAGCGCCGCCAGCGCCAGTCCGGCGGCGGTGAAGGCTCCGGCGGCAGGGGTCTCGGCGCCCGCGTCGAAGTTCACCACCGAGCGCGAGAATCCCCCGGTGACCGGAAAGCCCCCGGTAAAGGCCGCGCCAAGGTTGGCGCTGCCGAGGCCGATCAGCTCCTGATCCGGGTCGATCCGCTGGCGCTTTTTCGCCGCCAAGGTCTGCGCCACGCTGATGCTCTCGACAAAGCCGATGACGGAGATCAGCAGCGCCGGGACGAAAAGCTGTGACAAGAGCTCAGGGGAAAAGGAGGGCAGGGTGAGCGGCGGCAGGCTCTGCGGTACTTCGCCCACGATTGAGACGCCGCGCGCACCCAGATCGAAGCCCCAGACCGCCAGCGTCGTCGCCACAATCGCCAGCACCGGCCCGGTTTTGGCCCCGATATCCGTCATCCGCGGCCCCAGCCCCATGCGCCGCAGAAGCGGTTTTAGCCCGCCGCGCACCCAGAACAGGAAGGCCGTGGCGGCCAAGCCCAAGCCGAGGGTGATGACATTGACCTCCCCCAGATGCGCCCAGAGGCTCGACAGGATCTGCGGCAGCGTGTGCCCCTCGGCCTCGATCCCGAGGATATGCCGCAACTGGCTGGCGGCGATCAGGATGCCGGAGGCGGTGATGAAGCCCGCGATCACCGGGTGCGACAGGAAATTTGCCAGAAACCCCAGCCGAAACAGCCCAAGCGCCAGCAGCATCGCGCCCGACAGAAAGGCCAGCGTCAGCGCCGCCGTGACATAGCCCGCCGTGCCGCTCTGCGCGATCTCGCCCACCGCCGCCGCCGTCATCAGCGAGACCACGGCCACCGGCCCCACCGCCAACGCCCGGCTGGTGCCGAAGATGGCGTAGAGCACGATGGGCGCGATAGAGGCATAGATGCCAGCCTCGGGCGGCATGCCCGCCAAGAGCGCATAGGCCAGCGATTGCGGGATCAGCATGATCGTGACGATCACCGCCGCGATCATATCCCCGGTGAATTGGCCGCGGTCGTAGCGCCGCCCCCAGTCGAGGATCGGCAGGTAGCGCGAAAGCGAAGGGAGAGGCATGGGCGGCGATCCGTTAGAAAGGGGCGGCCCCAAGGGGCCACCGGGTTGGCTCAGTCAAAACGGTTCACGGGCAGTTTCAGGTAGTGATGGCCGTCATCCTCCGCCGGGGGCAGCCGCCCGCCGCGCAGGTTGATCTGCAAGGCAGCAAGGATGCGGTTGGGCAGCGACAGGGTCGCGTCCCGCTTCTGGCGGCGCTCGATATAATCTTCGCGCTTGGTGCCATCCTTGACGTGGATGTTATGGGCGCGGTGCTCGTCCACCGTGGCCTCCCACCGCGGCTCGTCACGGTTATCGGTGCCGTAGTCATGGCCGATGTAAAGCCGCGTGTCGCCGGGCAGGGCGAGGATGTCTTGGATCGAGTCCCACAGCTCCTCAGTCGTGCCGCCGGGGAAATCAGAGCGCGAGGTGCCCGCATCGGGCTGCATCAGCGTGTCATGCACAAAAGCCGCATCGCCACAGACATAGGTGATCGACCCCAGCGTATGCCCGGGCGACAGCATCACCTTGGCGTCAAGGTCGCCGATCTTGAAGGTCTCACCCTCCTGAAACAGGTGGTCAAAATCGCGATCCGGGTCAAAGGCATCGGGCATGTTGTAAAGATCGGCCCAGATCTTGGCGATCTCGGGCACCAGTGCGCCGATGGCATTGGGCGCGCCCGTGCGCTCTTTCAACTGGGCCGAGGCCATGACGTGATCCGCATGGGGGTGGGTATCCAGTACCCATTCCACGGTAAGGCCGTTTTCCTTCACGAGGTCCAGCACCTGATCCATGCTTTCGGTGGTGAACTTGTAGTTTTTCGGGTCAAAGTTCCACACCACATCGATCAGCGCGGCCTTCTTCGTTGCCGGATCGGCACAGATGTATTGGATCGAGCCGGTGTCAGGCTCATAGATGCCCCAGACATCGGGGCTGCCTGCTCCGTTCGAAGGGGAGTGGCGCACGACGGGTGAATTGAGAGGGTCGCTCATCTGGCTGGTCCTTCTTTGGTTAGTGAGGTCAAATCATAGCTGCGCCGGGCGATCCACATGCCGCCCAGCATGAAGGGGACAAAGATCAAGGTGCCGCTGGCCGCGATGGGCAGGGCGGTCAATGCCGGGCCGGGGCAAAAGCCCCCCAAGCCCCAGCCGATGCCGAAAATCGCGGCGCCGGTCAGCAGTTTCGGCTCAAGATCGTTGCGGGTGGGAAGGCGGAATTTATGGTCGAAGTAGGGGGTCTGACGGCTGCGGAACAGCCATGCGAACCCCGGTGCCGTCACCGCGATGGCGCCGCCCATGACAAAGGCAAGGCTGGGATCCCATGTGCCAAAAACATCGAGGAAGTTCAGGACTTTGGCCGGGTCGGCCATGCCGGATACGATCAGGCCGATGCCGAACAAAAGGCCGGAGAGCAGGGCGAAGAACTGTTTCATGTCACCCTCCGATCACATGGCGCATGACAAAGACGGTCACGAATGCCGTCGCCATGAAGGTCAGCGTCGCCACGATCGACCGCGCCGAGCCACGGCTGATCCCGCAGACCCCGTGGCCCGAGGTGCAGCCGTTGCCATAGGTCGCGCCAAAGCCGACGAGCAGCCCGGCCACCGCCATCAGAACGGGGTTCGAGGGCACCCATTGCTGCGGCCATCCACCCGAGGTGATCAGCCAGAGCGGGGCGGCCAACAAAAGCCCCAATACGAAGAAAAACGACACGCCCCGCGCTTCGCCGTCGCTGTCGCGGGCGAAGAGCCGAGAGGTCAGCCCGCTGATCCCCGCGATGCGCCCGTTCGTGGCCATCAGCAGCACCGCCGAGGCCCCGATCAGCGCCCCGCCGCCCAGCGACAGCCATGGTGTGAATTCGGTTTCCATCTCTCAACTCCTTACGGCCCACCAAGCGGCTGGCTTGTGTCAGACTGGAAACCAGTATATATTACGCTCTCATAATATTCAATGATGCTAATATGAAAAACACGGACGACTTTCTGGAGGGCGATATCGCCGGGGCTGCGGCGCTCATGACGATGCTTGCGTCAGAGGCGCGGTTGCAGATCCTGTGCCGTCTGATCGGTGGGGAGCGCTCGGTTGGGGATTTGGCGCTGGCCTGCGGTCTGTCGCAATCCACCATGTCGCAGCAGTTGAAAAAGTTGAAAGACGCCGGTCTGGTTGACAGCCGCCGGGCGGGGCAAACGATCTTTTACCGGGTAAAGGGGCAGGAGGCCGTGGCCGTTCTGGAAACGCTGCACGGCCTCTACTGCGCGCAAAAATAAAACGCCCGGCAAAACCGGGCGCTTCTCTCACGCTTTGCTATCCGCGTAGGATTTGACCAACTGACCGATCTTCTCTTCGGTCTGGTCGATGCCGCGGGCCTTGCCCTCTTGCAGGGCCGTGTCACCGTCCCAACCCTTATCTGCTGCAAGGGCCATCAAGGTCATCGCCCCCGCACGTTTGCCGGAAGCGCAGTGCAAAAAGACCGGCTGGGGCAGGTCGTCCAGTGACTTGCGGAATTCATCCACCGTCTCGGGGCCAAGGCTGTCCGGCGTCACCGGATGGTGCAGGTAGTTCAACCCCAGCTTCTCGGCCACCAGCCGCTCTGCATCGGGGGAGAGGCCGCCTTTCTCATCTGAGGCACGGAAGTTCACCACCGTTTTCATCCCGGCAGAAGCCGCCTGCTCCAGCGCTTTGGCGTCCGGCATGAACAGAGCCACGTTATGAGCAGGGTCGATGGTCGCGATCTTTTGGCTATCGTCGGTCATTCTGGCCTCCTTATCTGCGCGGATGCAGTCGCCCGCGCGTGGTGGTTTCAGCGGCCCAACCCCAGCCCGGCGCAACTGTTCCCTGCTCGGCAGAACGGGCCGCGCTGCGCAGATATAATCCGAGTATTAAAGTCAGGATTGTCACCGCCGCCCGGTTTTGCTAGGCAGCAGGCAGAAATTCCGCTTGGCGCAAGAGGTGCTGCGACGATTCTGCCCCGCTGTGGCAGGCGCCCCAGACCTGCGCCGTGATCAAAGACAAACCCATCGGGAGCCACCCCCATGCCGCATTTTCGTTCCGCGTTCCTCGCGGCCCTGTCCCTGACCATCGCCCAAGGCGCCGCCGCCGAGACGCCCGCCGCAACCCCGGCCAGCGCCTCGCCCGCGCTCAAGGTCGAACTGAACGCCGCCGACACCACGGAGGCGAATTGCAAGCTGACCTTCCTCATCACCAACGAGCTTTCCGCCCCGCTCGACAAGGCGGTCTATGAAACCGTGCTGTTCGACCGTGAAGGCACCGTAAACCGGCTTACGCTCTTCGATTTCGGCGAACTGCCCGTTGGCCGCCCGCGCGTGCGTCAGTTCGTGGTGCCGCAGACCACCTGCGAAAACCTTGGCCGCATCCTCTTTAACGGCGCGCAAAGCTGTGACGGCGCGGGGATCGAGGCGGGCACCTGCGAAAGCGCGCTGGCCCCGGCAACCCGGACCGAGATCGAGGTGCTGGGCTGATGGATCAACTTGACGCGCTGCTGACTCCGCTGCGGGGCATTGCCGAAACCGGTGGCCCGGTGGTGGTGATCCTGATGGCCGTGGCCGTGCTGACCCTTGCGGTCGCGCTTTATAAAACATGGCAGTTCCGCGCCGCCGCCGTGGGCCGCCACCGGGCGCTGTCCGAAGCGGTCAACGCATGGGAGCGCGGCGATGCCGCCGCCGCCCGCGCGGCGCTGGGCCGGTCGAAAAGCTACCTCGCCCCGGTGATCGAATTGGCCATGTCCGCGCCTGAGGCGGGTGCTTCTCGCTTGCAGGCCGAGGCCGAGATGCGTTTTGCCAAGCTGGAGCGCGGCTTCCGCCTGCTCGATTCCGTGGCGCAGCTTGCCCCGCTCTTGGGGCTCTTCGGCACGGTTCTGGGCATGATCGAAGCCTTCCGCGCCTTGCAGGATGCAGGCTCTCAAGTGGACCCGTCGATCCTCGCCGGTGGCATCTGGGTGGCGCTTCTGACCACTGCCGTGGGGCTGGTCGTGGCCATGCCGACCGCGCTGGTGCTCAGCTGGCTTGAGCAACGCATGGAGAACGAGCGCGTCATCGCCGACAAGG
Organism: Sulfitobacter sp. 1A12779; assembly: GCF_043557315.1. Taxonomy (NCBI): domain Bacteria; kingdom Pseudomonadati; phylum Pseudomonadota; class Alphaproteobacteria; order Rhodobacterales; family Roseobacteraceae; genus Sulfitobacter; species Sulfitobacter sp. 1A12779. The sequence continues at coordinate 100,223 of NZ_JBIFFU010000005.1, read as the reverse complement.
CGATCCTCACCGTGCTTCATCCCGGCCAGAACGCGGCCCCCGCCGCTGCGCCCGCCGCCACCCCCTTTGCCGCCGCCGCGCCCCGGCCAGCCCATGGCTAGGCCACGCCGGCGGCGCAACCGCCTCTCCATGACCTCCCTGATCGACGTGATCTTTCTGCTGTTGTTGTTCTTCATGCTGACCTCGACCTTCTCAAAATTTGCCGAGATCGAATTGGCCGCAGCGACATCCGGGGCAGGGGCCGAGACGGGGGCGAAACCCTATTTCCTGCAACTGACCACCGAGGGGCTGCGCCTCAACGGCGATGCGCTGGCGCTTGAGGGGCTGACCGCCAGCCCCTTGGCCGAGGCTGAGGAGGGCACCCCGCTTTTGGTCTCGCTCGGGGCCGAGGTCGAGGCGCAGGCGCTGGCCGATCTGCTCATCGCGCTGCGCGCCCTGCCGGGGCTCAGCGTCTCGGTTTTGGAGGGCTGACCATGCGACCCATCGCCAAGGCCAAACCGCAACGCGAACCGACCATCGCGTTGATCAACATCGTCTTTCTGATGCTGGTTTTCTTCATGGTCGCAGGCACCCTGTCGCAGCCGCTGGATTCCGATCTCAACCTCGTCGAAACCCGCGAGCTTGAGGGGCGCGCCCCGCCCAACGCGTTGGTGGTCCATGCCGATGGCCGCATGACCTACGCAGGCCAAGACCGCGCCAGCGTGGTCGATTTCATCGACGCGCTGCCCGAAGAGGAGCGCGACACCGTGCGGCTTCTCCCCGACCGCGCGCTGCCCGCCCGCCGCCTTGTCGAACTGACCCGCGAATTGCGCGGGGCAGGGGCCGCGCGCGTCATGCTTGTCACCGAAAGGGCGCTGCAATGATCCCCCGTTCCGGTCTCGTCAAAACACTTTCCATCGGCGTCGCGGCCAGCCTGGTCGTGGGGGTGTCGCAACTCGCCCAGATCGACGACAGCGCCAAGATCGCAGGCGGCGGCGCGCCCGCCGCGGCCCAGCTTGGCACGCGGTTCGAGGATATGGCGGTCGGCACATTGGATGCCGAACCGGTGGAAGAGATCACCCCAACCCCCGAACCCGAACCGCTGGAGACCGCAGAGGCCCTACCGCCGACCCCCGCGCCCGAGCCCACGCTCACCCCCACGCCTGCGCCCGTCGCAGAGCCGGTGCAGACGGTGGAGGCCGAGCCCATGCCCGTGGCCCCGCCCGCCGCCGCGCCGACAGAGACGCCAGTCTTGCCCGCCTTGACCCCGGTCGAAACCCCGCCCGAGACGACTGAGGCCACGCCAACGATCACGGCTGCCGCCCCGGTGCCGCCGGTCGAAACCCTCACCGCCGAGGCCGAGGATGACGCGCCGCGCCTGTCGCAGCGCCCGCAACGCCGCGATCCCGAGCGCGCCGCCGAAGCGGCCAAGAAGGCCAAGCCCAAGCCGCAGCCGAAACCGAAGCCCAAACAGACCACGCGCGGCAATGCAAAGCGCAACAACACCAAGGGCGCGCAGACCGCCAGCCGCGCGGGCAACGCCGCGCAATCCGGCACCCGTCAGCGGGCCGCCGCACCTGCGGGCAATGCGGCGGCCAGCAACTATCCGGGCAAGGTGATGAGCCGCATCGCCCGCGTCGGCAAGCCGCGCGTTCGCTCCCGCGGGACGGCTGTGATCGCCTTTTCCATCGGTGGGGGCGGGCAGTTGGCAGGGGTCCGCGTGGCCCGCAGTTCCGGCTCGGCGGCGCTGGATCAGGCGGCGCTTGGCATCATCCGCAAGGCCGCCCCATTCCCGCGTCCGCCCGCTGGGGCGCGGCGCAACTTCTCGATCCAGATCAAAGGCCGGTAACGGGCAGGCGGAGGGCTCAGCCCTCCGCGATCACCCCGTCGACCGCCGCGCCCAGCATCTCGACTGTCATCTCGATTTCCTCGGGCGGGGAGGTGAAGGCCGGGGCCAGCAGAACGTGATCCCCCGCCGTGCCATCGGCGCAGCCCTGCGAAGGGTAGCAGATCATCCCCGCCTCCATCGCCGCGCGCTGGATCTTGCCCGCGAGGTTGCGGCTGACGTCGAAGGGCGTCTTGCTGTCGCGCTCGGCCACCAGTTCGATGGACCAAAACAGCCCGCGCCCGCGAATGTCACCGACATGGGCGTGCTGGCCGAAGCGGTCGCGCAGCGCGGTTTCCAACTGCTGCCCCCGGCTGCGCACCGCGCTCAGCAAATCGCGGCTCTCGACCTCTTGCAGCACCGCCAGCGCGCCAGCCGTCGCCACCGCATGGGACATATAGGTGTGCCCGTTCCACAGGTTGCCGCTGCCCGCCATGATCGCGTCAATCACGCTTTGCCGCGCCATCACCGCCGCGATCGGCTGGTAGCCCGCGCCGAGGCCCTTGGCCATGGTGGTGATATCGGCGCAAATGCCTTCCTGCTCCAACGCGAAAAGGCTGCCCGTCCGCCCCATGCCGCACATCACCTCATCGGCGATGAGCAGCACGCCGTGGCGGTCGCAGATCTCGCGCACATGTTTGAAATACCCCTCGGGCGCGGGCTGGGAGCCGAGCGAGGCGCCGACCACCGGCTCGGCTACGAAGGCGGCCACCGTCTCCGGCCCCAGCTCGACGATCCGCGCCTCCAACTGATCCGCCAGCCGCCGCGCGAAATCCGCCGCGCTCTCGCCCTCGCGTTGCAGCCGGTAGGCATAGGCGGCGTCGATATGTTCCACATCCATCAGCATCGGGGCAAAAGGTTTGCGGCGCCCGGCATGACCGCCCACCGCCAAGGCGCCGAGCGTGTTGCCGTGATAGCTGGGCTTGCGTGCGATGATCTTGGCGCGGCCCGTGTCGCCGCGCTCCAGATGGTACTGCCGCGCGAGCTTCAGCGCCGCCTCCATCGCCTCTGACCCGCTGCCCAGATACATGACCCGGCCTTCGCCCGTACCCTCAGGCGCGCGGGCGATGAGATGGTCGGCCAGCGCCTCTGCCGGGGCGTTGGTGAAAAGGCCGGTATGGGCAAAGGCAAGCTTGTCCATCTGCGCGGCGACGGCGGCGCGCACGGTGGCATTGTCATGCCCAAGGCTTGATACAGCCGCACCGCCACAGGCGTCCAGATAGCGCTTCCCTTTGTCATCAATAAGGAAATTTCCTTCTCCGCGTACGATCACAGGTTGCGTGGCGCGCAGGTTACGGTGCAATACATGGCTCATCGTAGAATCCGATCCTTGGGGTCGACCCTATTTACCGCTTCGCCTGCTGACTGCCACATTAATCAGCACAAGGCGCGTATTCGGAAAAGCTTGGGCTGACCTAGGGTCAGGAGAAGCTTGACAGGTAAAATATTTTATCAAACGGTAAAATACCTAACCAACGGGGGATAAAAATGACACAACGCAATCTCACACGCCGCTTCCTATTGGGCACGGCGGCCATGCTGGCGGGTGCCAGCCTTTTGCCGCAGGGCGCGCTGGCCGCCGAGCCGATCAAGGTCGCGGGCGTCTACACCGTGCCGGTGGAACAGCAATGGGTCAGCCGCATTCACAAGGCCGCCGAAGCAGCACAGGCGCGCGGCGACATCGAATATACCTTCACCGAGAATGTCTCCAACACCGACTACGCCCGCGTGCTGCGTGAATATGCCGAAGCCGGTAACCAGTTGATCGTAGGCGAGGTTTTCGGCGCCGAGGCCGAGGCCCGCGAAGTAGCCGCCGATTACCCCGAGGTCGCCTTCCTCATGGGTTCCAGCTTCAAGCAGGACGATGCGCTGCCCAATTTCGCGGTCTTCGACAACTACATTCAAGACGCGGCTTATCTGTCGGGCATCGTAGCAGGGTCGATGACCGAGAGCGGCAACGTCGGCATGGTCGGCGGCTTCCCGATCCCGGAGGTGAACCGCCTGATGCATGCCTTCATGGCCGGTGCGCAGGAAATGAACCCCGACATCAAGTTTCAGGTCAGCTTCATCGGCTCGTGGTTCGACCCGCCCAAGGCCAAGGAAACCGCCTTCGCTATGGTCGAGCAGGGGGCCGACGTGCTCTATGCCGAGCGTTTCGGCGTCTCGGACGCGGCGCAGGAGAAGGGCGTGCTGGCCATCGGCAACGTGATCGACACCCAAGCCGAATACCCCGAGACGGTGGTCGCTTCCGCCCTGTGGCATTTCGAGCCGACGCTCGACGCCGCCATCGCCGCCGTCAAGGCCGGCGAGTTCAAGGCCGACGACTACGGCCGCTATTCCTTCATGGCCGAGGGTGGCTCTTCGCTCGCCCCTCTGGGCACCTTCGAGGGCAAGGTCCCGCAGGAGGCGATGGACCTCATCGAGGAGCGCGAGAAGGCGATCCGCGACGGGTCCTTCACCGTCGAGATCAACGACGAAGAGCCGAAGTCCAACTAAATGACCGATCAAAACCCCGAGGCGCAGGTGGTCCTGCGCCTCGATGGCATTACCAAGCGATTTGGCAAGCTCACCGCCAATGACGCGATCTCCTTCGATCTGCGGCAGGGCGAAGTGATTGCCCTGCTGGGCGAGAACGGCGCGGGCAAGACCACGCTGATGAATATCCTGTTCGGCCATTACACGCCCGACGAAGGCTTCGTCGAAGTGTTCGGGCAGCGCTTGCCCGCCGGTAACCCCCGCGCCGCGCTGGCCGCTGGCGTCGGCATGGTGCACCAGCATTTCACGCTGGCCGACAACATGTCCGTTCTGGAGAACATCGTCCTCGGCACCCGCTCGATCTGGCGGCCCGGCTTTGGCCGCGCACAGGCGCGGCAGAAGATCGTGGCATTGATGGAGGACTACGGTCTGCGCGTGGACCCCGACGCGCAGGTCGGCAGCCTCAGCGTCGGTGAACGTCAGCGGGTCGAGATCCTCAAGGCCCTCTACCGCGAGGCGCGTATCCTCATTCTCGACGAGCCGACCGCCGTCCTGACCCCGCAAGAGACCGACGACCTCTTTGCCACCATGCGAAAAGCGGTCGCCCTTGGCCTCTCGGTCATTTTCATTTCCCACAAGCTGCATGAAGTCATGGCGATCTCCTCCCGCGTCGTGGTGCTGCGTCACGGCAAGCTGGTGGCCGAGGCCAAGACCGCCGAGACCGACCGCGCGCGGATGGCGCAGATGATGGTGGGCTCCGAAGTTGCGGCACCCGTCGTGCGCCGCGCCGATCCCGGTGCCGCGTTGGTCACGCTTGCAGGCGTCTCCACGCCCGACATCGGCTCTGCACCGGGGCTGAAAAACGTCGACCTCGAACTGCGCGCGGGTCAGATCACTGGCCTCGCCGGGGTGTCCGGCAACGGGCAGACGGCGCTTGCGGACCTCATTGGCGGGCTCATTCGCCCCGCCTCCGGCACGTTCCACGTCAAAGGCGACGCGCCGCGCGGCTGGTCGTCCCATGCCGCCATCGGCGCGGGCATCGCCCGCATCCCCGAGGACCGGCACAAGACCGGCACCATCGCCGATTTCGACCTCACCGAGAACGCGGTGCTGGAACTCTACTCCCGCCCCGGTTTTTCCCGCCACGGCTGGATGAACTGGCGCGCGGCGCGTGATTTCGCCGCCAAAATCATCAAGGGCTACGACGTGCGCTGCCCCGGGCCAGAGACGCGCATCCGCCTTTTGTCGGGCGGTAACATGCAAAAGCTGATCTTGGGCCGGGTGCTGGAAACCGCGCCTTCGGTGGTGCTGGCCAATCAGCCGGTGCGCGGGCTGGACATCGGCGCGCTGACTTACGTGCACGAACAACTCCTGGCCGCCCGCGACCGCGGGGCGGCGGTGCTGCTGATCTCGGAAGACCTCGACGAGGTCACGGCGCTGTCGGACGTGATCCACGTGATCTCCGAAGGCCGCCTCTCGCCCCCCTTCGCCCGCGGCGCGCTCACCCCAGCCGAGCTCGGCGTCTGGATGGCGGGCGATGGATTCGAGGAGACCTCCCATGCGGCTTGAACCCGTCGCCAACCCCACATGGACCCGCTCGCTGGGCCTGCCTGCGCTGGCGCTTTTCGCGACCGTGGTCGTGGCTTCGCTGCTCGCGATGGTCGCAGGCGCGCAGCCGTTTTCGGTGCTGGGCCTGATCGTCAAGGGCGCCTTCGGCTCGAAATTCGCCCTGCTGGAGACGCTCAACCGCGCCACGCCGCTCATCTTCACCGGCCTCGCTGTCGCCGTCGCCTTCCGCGCGAAACTGTGGAACATCGGCGCCGAGGCGCAGCTTTACATGGGCGCGGTGGTCACCGTGGTGCTGGGCACCGGCGCGCTGGCATGGCCCAGCTTCGCGCTGCTGCCGACGATTGCCGTCGCCGCGATGCTTGCCGGGGCCGTAGTGCTGCTGGTGCCGACCTTCCTCAAAACCCGCTTCGGCGTCGATGAGGTCGTCACCACGCTGCTTTTGAATTTCGTCGTGCTGCTCTGGGTCTCCATGCTGCTCGAAGGGCCGCTGAAAGACCCGATGGGCCTCGGCTGGCCCAAGTCCGCGCGGCTGATCGAAGAGGCGCGACTGCCGCGCATCGCCGAGGGGCTGCGGCTGCACTGGGGCTTTGGCCTCGCGCTGATCTCGGCCCTCGTCGTCTGGGTGATCCAGCGCCGCAGCACATTGGGCTACGAGATGCGCGCGGTGGGGCTGAACCCCGCGGCGGCGCGTTTCGCGGGCATCCCGGTGAACGCGGTGTTGATCAAGACGGCGCTTCTGTCGGGCGGGCTTGCAGCACTGGCGGGCTTTTCCGAGGTGGCGGGGCTCAAGGGCAGCCTCACCTTGGATATCTCGCCGGGCTTTGGCTACACCGGGATCATCGTCGCCATGCTGGCGCTGCTGAACCCCTTGGGCGTGGTGGTCGCGGCGCTTTTCGTCGCGGGCATCTTCGTCGGGGCCGACAGCATGAGCCGCGCCGCGGGCGTGCCGACATACCTCGCCGACATCATGCTGGCGCTGGCCCTGCTGGCGATGGTGCTGGCGATCATGCTCACGAAATTCCGGGTGAGGCGCGACTGATGGATATTTTCGACATTCTCCTTCAGGCGAGCTTCTGGACCGCCGCGATCCGCATCGCCTCGCCGCTGATCTTCGCCGCCTTGGGCGAGCTCATTTGCGAGCGGGCAGGGGTGCTGAACCTCGGTATCGAAGGCATCATGGTCGTCGGCGCCTTTGCCGGCTGGCTCACCGTCTACCTCGGCGGCGGGCTGTGGTTCGGCGTCGCGGTGGCGATGCTTTCGGGCATGGCTTTCGGGCTGGTGCATGGCGTGCTGACCGTGCCTTTCGGCCTCAGCCAGCATGTCGTCGGCCTCGGCATTACGCTGCTGGCGACCTCGCTCACCTATTACTGCTACCGCCTCGCGCTGCCTGAAGTGACTTCGCCCCCCAAGATCGAAGCCTTCCAGCCACTGGAAATCCCGCTCCTGTCGGACATCCCGGTGATCGGCCCCGCGCTCTTCAACCAGACCCCTCTGACCTATCTCGCCTTCGCGCTGGTGCTGGTGGTCACGCTGGTCCTCTACCGCACGCCCATGGGCCTTGCCCTGCGCGCGGCGGGCGAGAATCCGGCGGCGGTCGAGGCACAGGGGCTCAGCGTCTCGGCGATCCGGATCGGGGCGGTGATGGTCGGCAGCGGGCTGATGGCCGTGGGCGGGGCGTTTCTCACCATGTCGGCCTTCAACTCGTTCTTCTTCGAGATGGTCAACGGGCGGGGCTGGATCTGCATTGCGCTGGTGGTCTTCGGCTCGTGGAAACCGGGCAAGACGCTTCTGGGCGCGGTGCTCTTCGCGGCTTTCGACGCGTTGCAGATCCGCGTGCAACAGACGCCGCTTGGGGCGGATATCCCCTATCAGATCTTCTTGATGGCGCCTTATATCCTGTCGATCCTTGCGCTGGTCGTCATGTCCCGCCGGGCGCAGGTGCCGGCGGCGCTGATGGTGCCGTTTAATAAGGGTGAGCGCTGAACGCAGCGCTCCCTCTCAACCCTTCCGTCCGACCGCAGGCCGGACAGCCCCCGTCACAAGGACCAAACCATGTTCGACCTCATCATCCAAGGCGGCACGCTCCCCGATGGCCGCGTCACCGACATTGGCATTAAGGGCGATCGCATTGCCGCCATCGAAGACCTCTCCACCGCCGAATCCCGCGAGACCATCGACGCCAGCGGCGACCTCGTCAGCCCGCCCTTCGTCGACCCGCATTTCCACATGGACGCCACGCTCAGCTACGGCACCCCGCGGATCAACGCCTCCGGCACGCTCCTGGAAGGCATCGGCCTCTGGGGCGAACTCAAGGAAGTGATGACGCAAGACGAGGTCAAAGCCCGCGCACTGGAATACTGCGATTGGGCCGCCTCGCTGGGGCTTCTGGCGATCCGCAGCCATGTCGACACCTGCGACGACCGGCTCCTGGGCGTCGAAGCCCTGCTCGACGTGCGCGAGACGGTGAAGGACTACATCGACCTGCAACTCGTCGCCTTCCCGCAAGACGGGCTCTACCGCGCCCCCACGGCCCATGAAAACACGATCCGCGCCCTCGACATGGGTGTCGATGTGGTGGGCGGCATCCCGCATTTCGAACGCACCATGGCCGACGGCGCCCGCTCCGTCACTGCCCTATGTGAACTGGCCGCCGAGCGCGGCCTCATGGTCGACCTGCATTGTGACGAGACCGACGACCCCCATTCGCGCCACATCGAGATGCTGGCCTACGAGACTCAACGCCTCGGCCTGGAGGGCAGGGTGGCTGGCTCGCACCTTACCTCGATGCATTCGATGGACAACTACTATGTCTCGAAACTGCTGCCGCTGATGGCCGAAGCGCAGGTCGCCGCGATCCCCAATCCGCTGATCAACATCACCCTGCAGGGCCGTCACGATACCTACCCGAAACGCCGCGGCCTCACGCGGGTGAAAGAGATGCAGGCCATGGGCATCGACGTCGGCTGGGGGCAGGACTGCGTGATGGACCCGTGGTATTCCATGGGCACGGGCGACATGCTCGACGTGGCCTTCATGGGGCTGCATGTGGCGCAGATGACCTCGCCCGAAGAGATGCGCCGCTGTTTCGACATGGTGACGAATGTGAACGCGCGGATCCTCGGGTTGCAGGACTACGGGCTGCGCGTTGGCGCGACCGCCTCGCTGGTGGTGCTGGACGCGGGCAACCCAATTGAGGCGCTGCGCCTGCGGCCCGACCGGCTCTGGGTCGTGGCCAAGGGCCGCGTGATCTCACGCCAAGCGCGCAACGACGCGCGGCTCAGCCTGCCGGGGCGGCCCGACAGCGTGCGCCGCCGCCATAGCGCGCATTCGTGAAACCGGGCTGAAAACAGGCCCAAAATCGGCGCCTTGAAACCGGGTGCCGATTTCCTACCTCTGGCCAATTGAACTCCGTCACACCCGATGCTATGTTAGCGCTAACCGCGCCAATCCGCCCGAAACCGGGCCACCGGAGGACTCACCATGACCACTAAAATCGCCATCAACGGCTTTGGCCGCATCGGACGCTGCGTGCTGCGCGCGCTGATCGAGAACGGCTTTGACGGGATCGAAGTCGTTGCCATCAACGACCTGACCGATGCCGAGAACCTGCTGCACCTGCTGAAATACGACTCCGTCCATGGCCGCCTGCCGGTGGATGCGGAATTGAAGGACGGCACCCTGCATGTGGCGGGCCAGAGCATCCGCATGACGGCAGAGCGCGACCCGGCGAAACTGCCTTGGGGCGATGTGGATGTGGCCTATGAATGCACCGGTTTCTTCACCGCCCGCGAGGCGGCGGCGAAACATTTGGAGAATGGCAGCAAACGCGTGTTGATCTCGGCCCCCGGCAAGGGGGTGGACCGCACCGTGGTCTACGGCGTCAACCATGACGAGTTGACCGGCGAAGACGTGATCGTCTCCAACGCCTCCTGCACCACCAACTGCCTCGCCCCCGTGGCCAAGGTGCTGGACGATACTTTCGGGATCGAAACCGGCTATATGACTACGATCCACGCCTATACCGGCGACCAGCCGACCCATGACAGCCCGCACCGCGACCCCTATCGTGGCCGCGCCGCCGCCCTGTCGATGGTGCCCACCTCGACCGGCGCCGCCGCCGCGATTTCCGAGGTGATCCCCCATCTGAAAGGTGTGCTCGAAGGGTCCGCCGTGCGCGTGCCGACGGCCAATGTCTCGCTCGTGGACCTGTGCATCATGCCCAAGAACCCCGCCACGGCAGAGGCGGTGAACGCCGCGATGCAAGAGGCGGCCAATGGCGCGTTAAAAGGCGTGTTGGCCTATGAGCCCGCGCCGCTGGTCTCGACCGATTTCAACCACGACCCGCATTCCTCGACCCTCGCGCCCGATCAAACGCGGGTGACCGATGGCGGGATGATCCGCGTGGTTAGCTGGTATGACAATGAATGGGGTTTCTCGAACCGCATGAACGACACCGCGCGCGCCATTGCCGCGCTGATCTAAGCTTTGGCAGGCGCGGGGGGCAGCCCTCGCGCCCGCGCTCTACAGCGAGGCCGCCGCGCGGCTCGCTTGGTCATATTGCCCCGACATCGCCCGTAGCTGCGCCGCAATCTTGCGCAGTTCCTCGCCCGAAATATCGGTGCGCGGCAAGCCATCCAGAAAACACGCCTGACGGATCGCGCGATAGGCTTCGCATAGCTCGGCGCCCGCAGGCGAGGTGCGATAGAACACCTCCTTGCCGCGCTTCTCTGCGCTCAGCAATTCGGCCTTCACCAGCTTGCGCAGCGCGTAGTTCACCGTATGCGTGTCTTCGATGTTGAGCAGGAAGCAAATATCCGTCAGCCGCTTCTCCCGGCCCCGGTGATTGGCGTTGTGCAGCACCAGGATTTCCAGCGGCGTCAGATCGCCATTGCCCGCCGCCGCCATGCAACGCGACATCCAGCGGGTGAAGGCGTTATAGGCGATGATCATGCCGTATTCGAGTTCGGAGGCTTCCCAGCCATCGCCCTCGGCCAAATGACGTGAAGAGACGATGCGGCGTGACGGGGTGGGGGGTACTTCTTCCGACATGCGGTGCCTCCGGCTGTTTGACCCCTCTGACGTTACCAAGACGCTAACAATTTACAAGCGTTTCGCGGCGCATCTCCGGTGCGGCAGGGGCAAAGATCAATTTGCAACAGGTTGCGCCGCCACATTCACGCCATCTTTCGCGCGCCCCCCGGCTTTGCTAGGCTGCTGGCAATAATAAACGAGGCAGGCAGAGCAGTTATGAAAACGGGCTTTCGGGGCACGTTTGTCATCAGCTGGTCGCAAACAGAGATCGACGGTCTGGAGGCCGCGCCGGTGCAGTCGCTCGAACTGGGCTCGGCCTGGGCGTGGCGCGGGGATACCATCCGGGTGGATGGGGCGAATGATGTGCTGCGGCTGGATATGGCGGACGGGGCAGAGCGGCTGCGCAAACGCGCGGCCCGCAAAGTGCAGCGCCTGATCGGGGCCGCGCTTGAGGAGGGGGGCATGATGCCGCCTGCGCCGCGGCGCGATCTAGGCACGGCGCCGCTGCCCGACGACAGCTTCATGGTTACCAATGGGGCGCGGACCTACACCGTCACCCTGATTGACGCAGGCCCGGGGCGGATGCCGCTGCTGATGTTCGTCGATGAGCTGCCCCCGCGCGACAGTGAGCTTTGGGTGATGCACAGCACCCTGACCCCGTGCCGCGATGACCGGCCCGTGCGCGGCGGGGTGATCTGTTTCACTCCCGGCACCCGCATTCGCACGCCGAAGGGCAGCGCCCTGATCGAAGAGTTGCGCGAGGGCGATCTGATCCAGACCAAGGACAATGGCGCACAGCCGCTGGAGTGGATCGGCAGCCGCCGGATGACCGGCGCACGGCTGCATGCCATGCCGCATCTGCGCCCCGTGCGCTTCCGCCCCGGCGCCTTGGGGATTGCCCGGCCCGATGCCGCGCTGCTGGTCTCGCCCGATCACCGGATCGTGCTGCAAGGCGCTCAGGCCCGTGATCTGTTCAACTGTGACGAAGTGCTGGTCGCCGCCAAGGACTTGATCAACGGCCGCAGCGTGGCAAGCGATATGTCCCTGCGCGAGGTGACCTATGTCCATGTGTTGCTGGCCGAACATCAGGTGATGTGGGCCAATGGGGTCGAGACGGAAAGCTTTCATCCTGCCTCCGCCCCGCTCACCAGCCTTGGCACGCAGGATCGGGCGCGGCTGCTGGCGGCCTATCCGCAGCTTGAGACGGACCCGCACAGCTATGGCGGTTTCGCGCGGCGCAATCTCAGCACATCCGAGGCGGCGATCCTGCGGCATGTGGCGTGAAGGCCGGGCCCGGGCGCCCGACTTGGCCGCTTAGCTCTCGGCGCCTTCTTGGATCAGTGCCGCGATGATCGCCCGTGCGCTGTCGGAATCCCATTTCGCATCGCCCTGCAAGCGGGCAATCTCGCGCCCCTCACGGTCTAGGATCACGCTGATCGGCAGGCCGAACACGCCCATCTGGCTGGCAAGCTTTTGCTTCGGGTCTTGGTGACGGGGCAGGCTGTCGACGCCCGCTTCCTCGAAGAACCGTTTGATCCCTTCCTCAGAGTTGCGCCCCGTGGCGATGGTCAGCACCTGAAAGTCATCGCCGCCGAATTCCTTTTGCAGGGCGTTCAACTGCGGCATCTCCTTGCGGCAGGGCGCGCACCATGTGGCCCAGAAGTTCACCAGCACGACCTTGCCTTCGTAATCCGCCAGCGACATCGCCTCGCCATCGTCCTCACGCTCAAAGGTCACGTCAGAGGCCGCCTGCGGCGCGTCATGGATCACGAGCTTCTTCATGTCCCCCTCGCGCAGCCCCGCGATGTCAGCCGTTCCGGCAAGGGCGGGGTTTGCACCTGCGACAAGCAGCGTATAAACGAGGCCGAGCACAAGATTTTTCATACGTCCCTCCAAGGGTATTCAACATGACCGACACGACCTCGAACAAAATGTGGGGCGGGCGTTTCGCCGCCGGACCGGATGCGATCATGGAGGCGATCAACGCCTCGATCGGGTTCGACAAACGGATGGCCGCGCAAGACATCAAAGGGTCGCGTGCCCATGCCGCCATGCTGGCAGCCACAGGCATCCTGACTGATAACGACGCTGACGCGATACGGGAAGGGCTTCTCACAATCTTGTCAGAGATCGAAGAGGGCCGGTTCGAATTCTCCGCCGCGCTCGAAGACATCCATATGAACGTGGAGGCGCGGCTGAAAGACCTGATTGGTGAGCCCGCAGGCCGCCTGCACACGGGCCGCAGCCGCAATGACCAAGTCGCCACCGATTTCAAACTCTGGGTGCGCGACCAGTTGGACGCCGCCGACGAGGGGCTGCAAGCCCTGATCCGCGCGCTTTTGTCTCAGGCCGAAGCGGGGGCCGATTGGGTCATGCCGGGCTTTACGCATCTGCAAACCGCGCAGCCCGTGACATGGGGGCATCACATGATGGCCTATGTCGAGATGTTTGGCCGTGACCTGTCGCGCATCCGCGATGCGCGGGCGCGGATGAACGAATGCCCGTTGGGGGCCGCCGCACTGGCTGGCACCTCCTTCCCGATCGACCGCGAGATGACGGCAGAGGCGCTTGGCTTTGACCGCCCCGCCGCGAACTCCCTCGACGCGGTGAGCGACCGCGACTTCGCGCTGGAATTCATGTCAGCCGCCAGCATCTGCGCCATGCACCTGTCGCGCTTCGCCGAGGAACTGGTGATCTGGTCCTCCGCGCAGTTCCGCTTTGTGGCGCTGTCGGATCGCTTCTCGACCGGCTCGTCGATCATGCCGCAAAAGAAGAACCCCGATGCCGCCGAGCTCATTCGTGCCAAGGTGGGCCGCATCTTTGGGGCCAACACCGCCCTGATGATGGTGATGAAGGGGCTGCCGCTGGCCTATTCCAAGGACATGCAAGAGGACAAAGAGCAGGTCTTTGACGCTGCCGACAACCTGATGCTGGCGCTGGCCGCGATGACCGGGATGGTGGGCGACATGACCGCCGAGCGCGAGAACCTCGCCGCCGCCGCGGGCTCGGGCTTCTCCACCGCCACCGATCTCGCCGACTGGCTGGTGCGCGTGCCGAACCTGCCGTTCCGCGACGCGCATCACGTCACCGGCACGCTGGTGGCCATGGCCGAGGGGCAGGGCTGCGATCTGCCGGACCTGACGCTGGAGCAGATGCAATCGGTCCATGCCGAGATCACTGCGGATGTTTTTGATGTGCTTGGCGTCGAAAATTCGGTAAACTCGCGCATGTCCTACGGCGGCACCGCGCCTGCGCAGGTGCGTGCCCAGATCGCGCGTTGGAAGGAAATCCTGAAGTGAAACGCCTCCTTGCGGCCCTTTCCCTGTTGAGCCTTGCCGCCTGTGGCGCGGATGGCGAGCCGGTGCGGCCCACGGCGAGCAGCAGCATCACCATGTCCTCTTCGGGCGTCTCGGTAGGCACAGCGGTGGGGCTGCGCCGGGGGCCGTTCTCCGTCTCGCTCGGGGCCGGGTCGTGAGGCCGCTGTTGCAGATCACGCTGGTGGCCGGGGCGCTTGCCTTGGCCGCTTGCACCCCGCCGCAGTCCGCCCCACGGCAGGCCGCGCCGACACCGCCGACCGAGCCGGGGATCAGTCTGTCGGGCTATGCCACCGTCGGCGTGGTCAAGAGTTTCTGATGTCGCTTTTGCGGATGCTCTACCTCGCCCTGGCGGTCTGGGGGGCGGTGCATCCGATGTATTACTTCATCACATGGTTCAACGCCGAAGGCTGGAGCCTGAGCGCCATGGTGGACGCATGGCACGCCAATGCCGCCGCCAGCGGGCTGGTCTGGGATCTGACCATCGCTGCCGTCACTTTGACCATCTGGATCATTGCCGAGGTCGCCGTGCGGCGCAATTTCCTTAGCCTGATTGCCATTCCCGCCACGTTCTGTATTGGGGTGAGCTGTGGCCTGCCGCTCTATCTTTTCCTGCGGACAGCGCCCATCAGATAAGCGGCGACGACATGGGGCCAAGCGCAGATGGATCATTTTCTCTATAAAGACGGTGTGTTGCACGCCGAAGACGTAAGCCTGGCCGAGATTGCCGCCGCCGTGGGCACGCCCGTCTATGTCTATTCCACCGCCACGCTGCTGCGCCATTTCCACCTTTTTGACGACGCGCTGTCGGGGATGGACCATCTGGTCTGCTACGCGATGAAGGCCAATTCCAACCAAGCCGTCTTGCGCACGCTGGCGCAGGCGGGCGCGGGGATGGATGTGGTCTCGGGCGGGGAATACCGCCGTGCGAAAGCAGCAGGCGTGCCGGGCGATAAGATCGTCTTTTCCGGCGTTGGCAAGACCCGGGAAGAGATCGAACTGGCGCTGACGGGGGGCATCCGCCAGTTCAACGTCGAGAGCGAGCCAGAGATGATCCTGCTGGATGTCGTGGCGCGTGAATTGGGCAAAGTGGCCCCGATCACCATCCGCGTAAACCCGGATGTGGACGCGAAAACCCACGCCAAGATCGCCACCGGCAAGAGCGAGAATAAGTTCGGCATCCCCATCGCCCGCGCCCGCGAGGTCTATGCCATGGCGGCCAAGCTGCCGGGGCTCAAGATCGTGGGCATCGACGTGCATATCGGCAGCCAGTTGACCGATCTCGCCCCCTTTGAGCAAGCCTATAGCAAGGTCGCGGAACTGACCGAGGTGTTGCGCGCCGATGGCCATGACATCCGGCGGCTCGACCTTGGCGGCGGCTTGGGCATCCCTTACGAGCGGTCGAATTCCGCCCCGCCGCTGCCCACGGATTACGGTGCGATGGTGCAGCGCACGCTGGGGCATCTGGGCTGCGAGGTCGAGATCGAGCCGGGCCGCCTGATCGCGGGCAACGCAGGTGTGCTGGTGAGCGAGGTGATCTACCTCAAATCCGGCGAGGGCCGCGATTTCTTGATCCTTGATGCCGCGATGAACGATCTGATCCGCCCCGCGATGTATGACGCATGGCATGACATCGTGCCGCTGAACGAACCCGCCCCGGGGGCCGAGCCGCGCCCCGTCGATATCGTGGGCCCGGTCTGCGAATCCGGTGATACTTTCGCCAAACAGCGGATGATGCCGGTGCTGGGCTCAGGCGATCTGGTGGCCTTCCGCTCTGCCGGGGCTTATGGCGCGGTGATGAGCAGCGAGTATAATTCGCGGCCCCTGATCCCCGAGGTGCTGGTGAACGGCGATCAATTCGCGGTTATCCGCCCACGGCCAAGCTTTGACGAAATGATAAACCGCGATACCATCCCTGAATGGCTTTGACGGCATCCCGCCGCCGGGCCACCGGAGCGTGACGCATGGAGACATCCACTGACAGGACAGACGGGCTGCGCGCTTTGCGTTGGCCCCTGCGGCTGACCTGGGCGGGGATGCTGGCCGAGGCGCTGGTGCAGGCGTTCTGGCCCATGCTGGCGCTGGTGCTGGCGGTGTTGGCCGCGCTGATGATGGGGGCGCAGGATGCTTTGGCGGGCGGCGCGCTTTGGGCCGTGCTGGCCGTCATCGGTCTTGCGGCCCTCTTTACTCTGTTCTTTGCCCTGCGCAGTTTCCGCCTGCCGTCCCGTGCAGCGGCGCTGGCGCGCTTGGATGCCAGCCTGCCGGGGCGGCCCATTCGGGCGCTCTTGGACGATCAGGCGATCGGCGCGGGCGATGCCGCCTCGGCGGCGGTCTGGCAAGCGCATCAGCGGCGCATGACCGCGCGGGCGGCTGCGGCGAAACCGGTGAAGGGCGACCTTCGGGTCGCGCAGGCCGATCCCTATGCGCTGCGCTATGTGGCTTTGCTTGGGTTCATGGTGGCGCTTGTCTTCGGCTCCGTCTGGCGGTTGGGCGAGGTGACGCATCTGGCCCCCGGCGGGGCGGGCGGCACGCTCGCCTCCGGCCCCGTTTGGGAAGGCTGGGCCGAGCCGCCGCGCCATACCGGCAAGCCGACGCTCTACCTCAACGATCTTGAAGCCGGGGCGCTGTCGCTGCCTGAGGGCACGCTAATCACCCTGCGGCTCTATGGCGAATTGGGCGCGCTGACGGTGGCTGAGAGCGTCTCAGGCCGCGAGGTGGCTGCATCCGCAGAGCCCGCGCAAGATTTCACCCTGCGCCAAAGCGGGGAGATCAGCATCGACGGGCCGGGCGCGCGGGCGTGGCAGATCACGCTTTTGCCCGATGCCGTGCCGCAGGTCGAACGGCTTGGCCCGCCTGAGGTGACCGCCTTGGGAGAGATGAGCCTGCCGTTCCTTGCGCGCGACGACTATGGCGTCGAAGCCGGGGAGGCGCGGATCAGCCTTGATCTGGCTTCTGTCGACCGGCGCTATGGTCTGACCGTCGACCCCGAGCCGCGGCCTGAGATCGTCGTGCCGCTGCCCATGCCGATCAGCGGCGACCGGCGCGATTTCGAAGAAACGTTGATCGAGAATTTCTCGAAACACCCATGGGCCAATCTCCCGGTGTCGCTGCAACTTTCGGTCTTGGACGCCTCCGAACAGCAAGCCGTGACTGAGGTGAGCCAGCTGACCCTGCCGGGGCGGCGTTTTTTCGATCCGGCGGCGGCAGCGGTGATCGAGATGCGGCGCGATCTTTTGTGGTCGCGCGCCAATGCGCCGCGCATTGCGCAGGTGCTGCGCGCGGTGAGTTATGCCCCCGGCGATGACCTGCGCTCGGAGGTGACGGCGCTGCGGGTCAAGCAGGTGATCCGGCGGCTGGAACTGCGGGCGCGCTACGGGCTGGATGAAGAGGTGCAGACCGATTTGGCCGAAGACCTCTGGGTGCTGGCGATTGAGTTGGAAGATGGCGTGTTGGCCGATGCGCTTGAGCGGATGCGCCGCGCGCAGGACCGGCTGAACGAGGCGATGAAGAACGGCGCCTCTCAGGCCGAAATCGCCGAGCTGATGGACGAGTTGCGCCGCGCCACCGAAGACTACCTTGAGCAACTCCAGCGCCAGCAGGCGCAGGAAGGCGCGGGCGAAGACCAGCAGCCGCAGGGCGAGGCGATGCAGATGACCCAAGACGATCTGCAACGCATGATGGACCGCATTCAGGAGTTGATGGAGCAGGGCCGCATGGCCGAGGCCGCCGAGGCGCTGCGCCAGTTGCAGGAAATGATGGAGAACATGCGCGTCACCGAAGGCCAGCCGGGTCAGGGCGGCAATTCGCCCGGTGAGCAGACGATGGAGGGGCTGTCGGATACGCTGCGCGAGCAACAGGGGCTGAGCGATCAGGCCTTCCGCGACCTGCAAGAGCAGTTCAACCCCGGCACCGGCGCAGGCGAGAGTGACGGCAACGAAGGCCGCAACGGCGGGCAGGGGCGCGGCGAGAGCCATGAAGGCCAGCGCGGGCAGGGCGGCCCCTCTGGTGAAGAAGGGGGCGAGGAAGGGCTGGCCGGACGCCAGCAAGCACTGCGCGACGAGCTGCGCCGCCAGCAAGGGCGTTTGCCCGGGCAGGGCACGGCTGAGGGGGACGCGGCCCGCGACGCGCTGGACCGCGCGGGCGAGGCGATGGACCGCGCCGGAGAGGCGCTGCGCCGCGATGAACTGGCCGAGGCGATCGACAATCAGGCGCAGGCGATGGAGGCGCTGCGCGAGGGCATGCGCGCCCTCGGAGAAGCGATGGAACAGGAGCAACGCGCAGGCCAGCCGGGCCAAGGCACGACAGAGGGCGGCGATCAGCGTGGCGAGGGGCGCGATCCGCTTGGGCGAGAGCAGGGCGGCAGCGGGGCCAACAGCTCGGACGCGCCGCTGGCGCAGGGGCCGGACGATCAAGGCCGCGCGCGGCGGTTGCTGGACGAAATTCGCCGCCGCTCAGGCGAGGCGGAGCGGCCCGAGGTGGAGCGGGATTACCTCAACAGGCTGTTGGATCGGTTCTGATCGGGATTAACCCTGCGACTGGGTCGCCACGGTGTCGAGCCAGACCAGCAGGTCTTGCAACTGCCCGTCGAGCCAGAGCCGCGCATCGTCCATCCATGCCACATAGGATGACAGATAGGGATCGGCCTGCGGCAGAGACTGCGCGATCTCGGGCGCGTAGACATAGACCGCCGCGAGCAGGGCCGCCAAGACGATCATTATAGTGAAACCGCGCATGAACCCGCCGGATTTCTGCGGCTTTTCGGGGCGGTCGAGCGCGGCGGTGGGGGTGGGCCCGGCCTGCGCGCCCTCTTGCCCGTCATGGCGCAGGGTCGAGTTAATCTCTTCGATATCGGGCAGAAGATCGCGGCGCGAGGCGCTGCCATAGGCGTCGACCTCGCTTTCCGGCACCGGCTCTCCGCGCATCTTGGCCATGCGCAGGCGCGCCTCATGGGCGCGGCGGGCGTCTTCATCCTCGGTCACATGGTCTTCTGCGGCGATCTCGGGGGCCTGCTGCGGCTGGGGCCGGGGCGCGTCGTCTAGGCCAAGGTCCGGCTGGCTTTCCAGCGGTTCGGACTGGCGACGGCGGCGGGCTTCTTGCTCTGCCGCGGCCTCTTGACGGAGGATCTCTGCGATGGCGGGGTCGAGGGGGCGGCGCACCGGCGCGGCGGGGGCGGGTTGGGGCGCCTCCTCCTCGGGGTCGAATGCGTCTTCGAAGTCGTCGTCTTGATCGTCTTCAAAGGGCGCGTCTTCCTCTTCATCGCCGAAGGGCTGCAAATCCGGCAGGCTGGCCGCTGCGGCGGCTTCCGTGTCCTCATCCGGGCCGCGCTGCTTCATCCGCATCACGTCGTCGGCGAAATCATCCTCTTCGGCCTCCGGCGCATTGTCGGGGTGATGCTGGAACCACGTCTGCCCGCAGTTGGAACATTGCACATCACGCCCCGCCGCCGGCATCACATCGTCGGGGACTTCGTATTGCGCGTCGCAATTGGGGCAGATCAGCCGCATGGTCATTCCTGGGTTCGTTCGGTGCTCTGAGATCGTAACGGGCAGCATATGTCCTAGAATAACGTAGGAAAAGTGATATCTGGGCAGGGTGCTGGGGTTCTGAGTGATTGAATCCTTTCCGGTGCTGAGGCACAACAGGTCGAAGTTTTTTAAGGTGGATGCGTGATAGAGCTCGAAAATGTGGCCTACAGCTATGGCGGGGGCGAATTGCTGTCCGACATCACGCTGAAACTCGCCCCCGGATCGTTCCATTTCCTGACCGGCCCTTCGGGCGCGGGCAAGACCACCTTGATGAAGCTCTGCTACGGGGCGCTTTTGCCCACGGCGGGGCATCTGCGGATGTTCGGGCAGGACGTGCGCGGGCTGGGTCGCGATGACATCGCGCTGATGCGCCGCCGTGTCGGGGTGGTGCATCAGGACGTGAAATTCCTCGACCATCTCCCGCTGACCGAGAATGTGGCCCTGCCGCTTAATGTGTCGGGCCGCGGGGCCGAGGCGGGGGGCACGGATCTGGAAGAATTGATGTCTTGGGTTGGCCTCACCAACCGCGTCGACGCCCTGCCGCCTGAGCTTTCGGGCGGGGAGCGGCAGCGGGCCGCATTGGCGCGCGCGGTGATCATGTCGCCCGATGTGATCCTCGCGGATGAGCCGACGGGGAACATCGACTGGGAGATGTCCCAGCGGTTGCTGCGCCTGCTGATCGAGTTGAACCGCATGGGCAAGACCGTGTTGATCGCCACCCATGATCTGGGCCTCATCCGCGCCACCAAGGCGCATGTGCAGGCCCGTGTGCTGCGCATCGCGAACCGGCGCATCCAACTGGCGGGGGCGGATCTGTGAAGCGCTTCGATCTGGGCGCCCTGCGCGCGATTTTCAAAGGCGACCGGCAGGCCGACCGCGTGGTGCCGCCTTCGGGGTTCACCGCACAGTTGACGCTTTTTGCAGCGGGGGCCATGGCCTTTCTGGCGGTCTTTGCCTTGGCGCTGTCGCTGGCCTCGGGCCGTTTGGCGCAGGTCTGGGGGCAGGAATTGGCGCAGTCGGCAACGGTGCGGATTGTGGCGCCGCTGGATCAACGCGCGGTCCAGACGGAGGCGGCTTTGAAGGTGTTGCAGACGACCAAGGGCGTGGCCTCGGCCCGTGCGCTGACGGATGCGGAGCAGGAAGAGCTGCTCGCCCCGTGGTTCGGCCCGGAACTGGCGATGGAGAACCTGCCGGTGCCGCGCCTGATCGAAGTGGTCGAGGAAGGCGAGGGGTTGGACCCGGTGGGCCTGCGCCTGCGCCTCTCCGCCGAGGTGCCGGGCGCGGTGCTGGACGATCACAGCCGCTGGCGCGCGCCGCTGGTCGCGGCGGCGAGCCGTCTGCGCCTTTTGGGCTGGATTTCGACGCTGTTGATCGGGGCTGCGGTGGCCGCGATGGTGACGCTTGCCGCGCAAGCGGCGCTTGCGGCCAATGCGCAGGTAATCGCGGTGCTGCGGCTGGTGGGGGCGACCGATGATTATATCGCGCGGGCCTTCATTCGCCGTTTCACCCTGCGCGCGCTGCTGGGTGCGGCGGCGGGCACGGCTTTGGGCATGATCGCGGTGGTGTTGCTGCCTGACGCGGGCGAGGCGGGCGGATTTTTGACCGGCTTGGGCTTCCAAGGCTGGCATTGGGCCGTGCCGCTGATGGTGCCGTTCCTCGTCGGCGCGGTCGCCTTTGCCGCCACCGGGGCCGCCGCCCGGCGTACATTGAGGGAGTTGACATGAAGCTGCTGCAATGGGTCCGCTCGATTCTTTATATCGTGCAGGTGACCGTGGCGATGCCGGTGATCGGGCTGGCCTTCGCGCCTTGGGCGATGTTCTCCAAACGTGGGGCATATGCGGGCTGCAAAGCCTATGCCGCTTGGGCCATGTGGACGGCGCGTTGGCTGATCGGGCTGCGCTGCGAAGTGCGCGGCCAAGTCCCCGAGGGTGAGGTTCTGATCGCGGCCAAACATCAGTCTTTCCTCGATATCATCATGATCTTCCACGCCCTGCCGCGGGCCAAGTTCATCATGAAGCGCGAGGTGCTTTGGACGCCGGTGATCGGGCAGTACACCAAGCGGATGCAAATGATCGCCGTGAACCGGGGCAAGCGTGGGCAGGCGATTACCAAGATGATGGAAGACGTAAACGCGGGCCGGGTAGAGCCGGGGCAGATCGTGATCTATTCCCAAGGCACCCGCGTCGCCCCAGGGCTGAGCGCGCCTTACAAAGTCGGCACGGCAGTGCTTTACGATCAACTGGGGCAGGTCTGCGTGCCTGCGGCGACCAATGCGGGCTACTTCTGGCCACGCCGGGGCCTCTACCGCCGCCCGGGCTTGGCCGTGGTGGAGTTTCTGGAGCCGATCGAGCCGGGGCTGGACAAGCGCACCTTCATGGCGCGGTTGGAACAGGAGGTGGAGAGCCATTCCGACGCGCTGCTGCGCGAGGCGGGGTGGCGGCCTGCGGAGGCGGGGTAGGCGCAGGGCGCTCGCCTTTGTTGGTCTTCAAGGGGCTCTCGGAATGACACGCCCGGCCGCAGGCCGGGCAGCGCCGACCCGCCCCCGCCGGTCGGCGCTGCCCTTTGCGATTTATCGGCATGCCGTAGTGCCCGCTGAAACGATGGCTTCGCGGGACGCAAACTCAGATATTTAGGAAGCCGTTGAAAGTGGCGGCGCCGCCGGGGGAGGTGGAAAAGACAGGCGTCACCCTGCATGTCTCTACGTATCGACATGACCCGCGAAGGGCCTCGTCTTCCGTGAATGTCGCGACGGGGGAGGTTGTAGGGCAGGGGTGTTAATGCGCGATAGCCGCAGCGTGCGCCGCCTGCGCAACGAAAAGGGGCGGACCCTTGGCCCGCCCCGTCGTCTTACATGTGGATCGGCCCGTCGCCGCAGGCCAGTGCGGCTTCGCGCACGGCTTCGGAATAGGTCGGGTGCGCGTGGCAGGTCATCGCCAAGTCCTGCGCCGAGGCACCGAATTCCATCGCTACGCAGACCTCGTGGATCAGGTCGCCCGCGCCGGGGCCGATGATGTGGCAGCCGAGGATGCGGTCGGTCTCCTTATCCGCGATCAGCTTGACGAAACCGTCGCCGGCAAAGACCGCCTTGGCCCGCGCGTTGCCCATGAAGGAGAACTTGCCGACCTTATAGGCCCGGCCCGCTTCCTTCAGCGTTGCCTCGGTCTCGCCCACGCTGGCGACTTCCGGGTGGGTGTAGATCACACCGGGGATCACGCCGTAGTTCACATGGCCATGCTTGCCCGCGATGACTTCGGCGGCGGCCATGCCTTCGTCCTCGGCTTTGTGGGCCAGCATCGGGCCTTCGATCACGTCACCGATGGCATAGACGCCTTTGACGGAGGTCTCCCAATGCTCGTTGACGGCGATCTGGCCGCGCTCGGTCATCTTGATGCCCAGATCGTCGAGCCCCATGCCTTTCACCACCGGCTTGCGGCCTGTGGCGACCAGCACGGCATCGGCTTCGATCTCATGTTCGCTGTCGTCCTTGCGCAGCTTGTAGCTGACCGTGGCCTTGCCCTTGGCGACTTCGGTCTTCTGCACGGCAGCGCCCATGACGAAGTTCAGCCCCTGCTTTTTCAGCATGCGCTGGAAGGTCTTTTGCACCTCGGGGTCCATGCCGGGGGTGATCACGTCAAGGAATTCAACCACGGTGATTTCGGCCCCCAGACGGGCGTAGACGCTGCCCAGTTCCAGACCGATCACGCCTGCGCCAATCACCACCATCTTCTTGGGGATTTTGCCCAGTTCCAGCGCGCCGGTGGAGGTCACGACGGTTTTCTCATCGACCTCGACGCCCGGCAGCCCTGCGGGCTCAGAACCGGAGGCGATGATGATGTTCTTGGCCTCATGGACCTCATCGCCGACCTTGACCTTGCCCGCTTCGGGGATCGACCCCCAGCCCTTGAGCCAGTCGATCTTGTTCTTCTTGAACAGGAATTCGATGCCCTTGGTGTTGGTCTCGATCGTCTTGTCTTTGTAGGTCAGCATCTGCTTCCAATCGACGGTCGGCGCTTTCGCCTTCAGACCCATCTCTTCGAAATTATGCTCGGCCTCATGCAGCATATGCGTGGCGTGCAGCAGCGCCTTGGAGGGGATGCAGCCCACGTTGAGGCAGGTGCCGCCGAGGGTCTCACGGCCTTCGACACAGGCGGTTTTCAGGCCCAGTTGCGCGCAACGGATGGCGGCGACATAGCCGCCGGGGCCGGAGCCGATCACGATGACATCATAGCTCGACATGGGGGGTCTCCTTAGCAGTCGGGTGGTGCAGGCAAGGTATGAGGCGCGGGTTACAGGTGCAAGCGCCGCTGCCTGCGGGTGTTTGGGGATAGGGTTAAATGAGGGCCGCCAGCAGCATCAGCATGGTCGCGGCGAAACCGACGATCCAGATGAACGACCGATGCGGGCGCAGGCCAAGCGCATAGGCCGGAACATAAAGCAGCCGGGCGATGAGATAGACCCAAGCGCAGGCGGCGGTGAAGGCAGTGTTCTGGGCCGACATCTGCACCACGCCCACGGCGATGCCGAAAAGGATCAGCCCTTCGAAATGGTTGTCGAGCGCCCGGCCCAGACGGGCGGTGCGGTCGCTCATGGCGCGCGACGGCTCACGGTCACGCGCCGACATGGTGTAGCCGGGGCCAAGCTCCCGGTTGGCGGGCACGGCGTAGAGCACGAATTGCAGCCCCTGTAGCAGGGCCGCGAGGGTCAGGACGGTCAGCTCGGCGCTCATGCGGATTTCACGAAATAGGCGGTGGAGCTGGTCACGGTGCCCTTGTCATCGCTGCTCAGCGCATCGGAGCGGGCGAGCCAGTCACCGGCCTTTTTGCGGTCGTTCACATCCAAGAGAACGGAGGCTTTGCTGCTGCTGTCGGCGTGTTGCCAGATTTGCAGCACCGAGAGCCCGGCATTGCGCCGCGCCTCGGCATCGGCGTCGAATGCGTCTTTCCAAGCGGCGAAATCGGTGACGTCGAAGTGGCAGATCATCTGCATGGGAATGCCTTTCAGAGCGCGTGGAAATAAAGAACAGCGGTCGCGGCATAGCCTGCGAGCCACGCCAGCGTGCGGATCGTCGGCACGCCGAGGGCGTAGACGATCAAATAGATGATCCGCGCCAGCAAAAAGACCTGTGCGGCGAGCAAGGTGGCGCTGTTGTTGCGGCCCATGATCTCGACCAGCAGCACGGCGGGGGCGAAGATCGCCATGGCCACGACAGAGTTATCGAGCGCGCGGCCCAGACGGGCGGTCATCCCGGTGGTGGTGCGCGTCTCATCGCGCGAGGACATCAGGTAGCCCATCGAGAGTTGCCGGGTCGCGCCCAGCACCTGCAAGAGGATCGTCAGCATGACCAGAAGGCCATAGGCGGCGAGGAGGGTGGTTTCGGTCATTTCTTTAGCTCCACATGAGGGGCCAATCGCATACCTTTTCGAATCTCGGTGCCATATGATTTCGGTACTCTTGCGAGCTCACAGATCTCTTGAATGTTCTGGCCTTTGAGTTGCTCGGCAAACTCAATCCCGAAGAGGTGAATCGACACGACCACCTGTCGTTCTGCGGCATTGTGATATCGATCGGCAAATGTATTGGCTAAATCTGCGGTTCTCATGGCCTTCTCCCTAAATAGAATGATGCAACAACTTCAGACTACATAATTCGATCTGAAACTTCGCCTATCATTCTTCTAAGAGCGACGGGTCGTATAGCGATAGGGCGGGGGTCGCCCCCCCCGCCCATAGTATCACAGATCCATCAACAGACGGCGCGGATCTTCCAGCATCTCTTTGACGCGGACGAGGAAGGTCACAGCACCTTTGCCGTCGATCAGGCGGTGGTCGTAGCTGAGCGAGATATACATCATCGGACGGATCACGACCTCACCGTTGATCGCCATCGGGCGTTCCTGAATCTTGGCCATGCCGAGGATGCCGGACTGCGGCGGGTTCAGGATCGGCGCGGTCATCAGCGAGCCGTAGACACCACCGTTGGAGATGGTGAAGGTGCCGCCGGTCATGTCGGCCATGGTGAGCTTGCCGTCACGGGCCTTCTTGCCCATGGCGTTCACGGCCTTCTCGATCTCGGCAAAGGACATCGCGTCGGCGTCCTTGATCACCGGCACCACGAGGCCCGTGGGCGTGCCCGCGGCGACGCCCATGTGGACGTAGTTCTTGTAGATCACGTCGGTGCCGTCGATCTCGGCGTTGACCTCGGGGATCTCTTTCAGCGCGTGGCAGCAGGCCTTGGTGAAGAAGGACATGAAGCCCATCCGCACGCCGTGCTTCTTCTCGAAGTCGGCCTTGTAGGCGTTGCGCAGGGCCATGACCTCGGTCATGTCGACCTCGTTGAAGGTCGTCAGGATCGCGGCGGTGTTCTGCGCTTCCTTCAGGCGGCGCGCCATGGTCTGCTTGAGGCGGGTCATCTTGACGCGCTCCTCGCGGGCGGCGTCATCGGGGGCGGAGGCAGCGCGCGGCGCGGCCGGCTTCGCCTCGGCTTTCGGCGCGGCGGCGCCTGCGGCCACGGCTTTGGCCACGTCTTCCTTCATCACGCGACCGTCACGGCCCGAAGCTGTGACCTGATCGCGGCTGATGCCCGCTTCGGCCATCGCTTTCTTGGCGGAAGGCGCATCTTCCACATCCTTGCCATCGGCGGGCTTGGTCTCAGGCGCGGCACCGGCGCCGGATTTGGCGTCTTCACCCTTGGGGGCGGCAGCGCCTGCGCCGGTGGTCAGCGCGGCCAGCGTGGCGGACGCTTCGACGGTGCTGCCTTCTTCGGCAAAGATCTCGGCCAGCACGCCTGCGGCGGGGGCGGGGACTTCGACGCTAACTTTGTCGGTCTCCAACTCGCAGAGCATTTCATCGGCTTCGACCTTGTCGCCGACCTTTTTGAACCAAGTGCTTACGGTCGCTTCGGTCACCGACTCGCCCAAGGTGGGCACCTGCACGTCGATGCTTTGACCTTCGCGGGCGGCGACTTCGGTAGCGCCTGCGTCGATGGCTTTGGGCGCATCGCCGCCACGGTCGGACTGGGAGGCGGCACCAGAGTCTTCGGCGGCCTCCTTGGCCTTGGGCGCGGCGGCAGAACCGCTGTCGCCTTCGCTGACATTGGCCAGAAGGGCGTCGACGCCCACGGTGTCGCCTTCTTGGGCCACGATCTCGCTCAGGGTGCCTGCGACAGGGGAGGGCACCTCGACCGTCACCTTGTCAGTTTCCAGCTCGCAGAGCATTTCATCCACCGCGACGGTATCACCGGGTTTCTTGAACCATGTGGCAACGGTGGCTTCTGTGACGGATTCGCCCAGCGTTGGGACGCGTACTTCGCTTGTCATGGTTTACTTTCCTTTGATGGTCAGCGCCTCGTCAACGAGGGCGGCTTGTTGTGCTTTGTGCTGGCTGGCCAGACCCGTGGCGGGCGAGGCCGAAGTGGCGCGGCCCACATAGGAGGCGCGGCCATGTTTCGCGTCGATGCGGCCCAGAACCCATTCGATATTGGGCTCGATGAAGGACCATGCACCCTGGTTCTTGGGCTCTTCCTGACACCAGATCATCTCGGCCCCTTTGAAGCGTTCCAGCTCCTTCACGGCGGATTGCGCAGGGAAGGGGTAGAACTGCTCGAAGCGCAGGAGGTAGATGTCGTCGATGCCGCGGGCGTCACGCTCTTCCAGCAGGTCGTAATAGACCTTGCCCGAACACATCACCACGCGCTTGATCTTGTCATCCGCGACCAGTTTAGTGTCGGAGTTGCCCTTTTCGGCGTCATCCCAGAGCACCCGGTGGAAGCTCGACCCGGTGGTGAATTCATCGGCCTTGCTGATGGCCAGCTTGTGGCGCAGCAGCGACTTGGGCGTCATCAACATCAGCGGCTTGCGGTAGCTGCGGTGCAACTGGCGGCGCAGGATGTGGAAGTAGTTGGCGGGCGTGGTGCAGTTTGCCACGATCCAGTTGTCGCCGCCACACATGGTGAGGAAACGCTCCAGACGGGCCGAGGAGTGCTCGGGCCCCTGACCTTCGTAGCCATGCGGCATCAGGCAGACGAGGCCCGACATCCGCAGCCATTTGCTCTCACCGCTCGAGATGAACTGGTCGAACATGATCTGCGCGCCATTGGCGAAGTCGCCGAACTGCGCTTCCCAGAGCGTCAGCGCGTTGGGTTCGGCCAGCGAATAGCCGTACTCGAACCCCAGCACCGCATATTCGCTGAGCATGGAGTCGATGACCTCATAGTCGGCTTGGCCCTCGCGGATGTGGTTTAGCGGATAGTAGCGGTCTTCGTTCTCTTGGTTGATGAAGGCCGAGTGCCGTTGGCTAAAGGTGCCGCGCGTGCTGTCCTGACCCGACAGGCGGACCTTGTAGCCCTCGGTCAGCAGGGAGCCGAAGGCGAGCGCCTCTGCCGTGGCCCAGTCGAAGCCCTCACCGCTTTCGAACATCTTCTTCTTCGCATCGAGCAGGCGGCCGATGGTCTTGTGCAGCGGGAAGCCCTCGGGCGCGGTGGTGATCGCCTTGCCGACGTCTTGAAGCGTTTCGGGGGCAATGGCGGTTTTGCCGCGCTGGTAGGACTTGTTCTTTTTGTCCATGCCAGACCATTTGCCGTCGAGCCAGTCGGCCTTGTTCGGGCGGTAGTCTTTTCCGGCCTCGAACTCATCATTGAGATGGTTCTGGAAGGCGGTCTTCATGTCTTCGATCTCACCCTCGGGGATCAGACCGTCGGCCACCAGACGCGAGGTATAGAGGCTCAGCGTGGTTTTCTGTTTCTTGACGCTTTTGTACATCACCGGGTTGGTGAACATCGGCTCGTCGCCTTCGTTGTGACCAAAGCGGCGGTAGCAGAAGATGTCGATGACCACGTCCTTGTGGAACTTCTGGCGGAACTCGGTCGCGACGCGGGCGGCGTGGACCACGGCCTCCGGATCATCGCCGTTGACGTGGAAGATCGGCGCCTCGACGACCAGCGCGTTGTCGGTCGGATAGGGCGAGGAGCGCGAGAAATGCGGCGCGGTGGTGAAGCCGATCTGGTTGTTCACCACGATATGCATGGTGCCGCCGGTCTTGTGGCCCTTGAGGCCCGAAAGCGCGAAACATTCCGCCACGACGCCTTGGCCCGCAAAAGCCGCGTCGCCGTGCAGGAGCACGGGCATGACGGCGGTGCGGTCCTCGTCGTTGAGCTGATCCTGCTTGGCGCGGACCTTGCCCAGCACCACGGGGTTCACCGCCTCGAGGTGGGAGGGGTTCGCGGTGAGCGACAGGTGCACGGAGTTGCCGTCAAACTCACGGTCCGAGGAGGCGCCGAGGTGGTATTTCACATCGCCCGAGCCATCCACATCGTCAGGCTTGAAGCTGCCGCCTTGGAATTCGTTAAAGATCGCGCGGTAGGGCTTTTGCATGACATTGGCGAGGACCGAAAGGCGGCCCCGGTGCGGCATGCCGATGACGATGTCCTTGACGCCCAACTGGCCGCCGCGCTTGATGATCTGCTCCATCGCCGGAACAAGGCTTTCGCCGCCATCAAGGCCGAAACGCTTGGTGCCCATGTATTTGACGTGCAGGAACTTCTCGAAACCCTCGGCTTCGACCAGCTTGCTCAGGATCGCCTTACGGCCTTCCTTGGTAAAGGCGATTTCCTTGCCGTAGCCTTCGATCCGCTCTTTCAGCCAGCCGGCCTGTTCGGGGTCGGAGATATGCATATATTGCAGCGCGAAGGTGCCGCAGTAGGTCGAGCGGACGATGCCGACGATCTGCTTCATGGTGGCCACTTCGAGGCCGAGCACATTGTCGATGAAGATCGGGCGGTCCATGTCGGCATCGGTGAAACCGTAGGACTTGGGGTCAAGCTCGGGCTGTTCGCCCATGTCGCGCATGCCCAGAGGGTCGAGCGTGGCGGCGAGGTGGCCACGGATGCGGTAGGCGCGGATCAGCATGAGCGCGCGGATGCTGTCGAGCACGGCGGCCCGGATTTGATCGTCGGAAACGGGAACGCCCTTTTCCTCGGCCTTCTTCTTGATCTTCTCGCCTGCGGCTTTCGCCTCGGTCGGTTCGGGCCAGACGCCTGTCAGCGCGCCCATCACCTCGCTCTGCGGGGCGGGGGGCCAATCGGGGCGCGCCCAAGAGGGGCCAGCGGCCTCGGCCTGCGCGGTTTCGGCGTCATCGCCCATCGCCGCAAAGAACGTTTGCCATGCCTCGTCAACCGCGTTGGGATCATTGGCATAGCGGGCGTACATCGCCTCAAGATATTCCGCGTTGTCGCCTTCCATGAAGGAAGAGGCATGGAATTGTTCGTTGGCGGGTTGGTCGGTCATTGGGTCACCTTTGTTCGGCGGGGCAGACGGGACAGGGTCAGAATCAGGGTCGGTCTATAGTCAGGCCCGGGGCGGGGGGCCATAGGTATCGAAGGCGGAGGTGCAGGGCCCTGCGGGGCCGCCGGATCGGGCGCTTGCCCGCGGGCCGGCGCCGGGCGAAAGCGGACAGAGATTGACCGCGGTCTGAATGTGCATCTTGCCCTCCTTCGCTGTCGGCGGCGCCGGGTGGTTTTTATCAAGACCCCGCAAAACATAGTGCTTTGCGGAGTGGGTCAATGGGCGGGCCGTGGCCCGCCCGGCAGGCATCAGCCCTTGTCGATCGCTTCTTTGACCGCTTCGCCCAATGTGGCGGGGCTGTCGGCGACCACGATCCCGGCTTCTTTCATCGCCTCGATCTTGCTCTCCGCGTCGCCCTTGCCACCGGCGACGATCGCGCCTGCGTGGCCCATGCGGCGTCCGGGAGGGGCGGTGCGGCCTGCGATGAAACCAGCGGTGGGCTTCCAACGGCCCTTCTTCTTCTCATCGGCGAGGAACTGTGCCGCTTCCTCTTCGGCGGAGCCGCCGATTTCGCCGATCATGATGATCGATTGCGTCTCGTCATCGGCAAGGAACATCTCCAGCACGTCGATATGCTCGGTCCCTTTGATCGGGTCGCCGCCGATGCCCACGGCGGAGGATTGGCCGAGGCCCATGTCGGTGGTCTGCTTAACGGCCTCATAGGTCAGGGTGCCCGAGCGCGACACGACGCCGACGGAGCCACGGCGGTGGATGTGGCCCGGCATGATGCCGATCTTGCAGGCATCGGGTGTGATGACACCGGGGCAGTTCGGGCCGATGAGGCGCGATTTGGAGCCTTCGAGTGCGCGGGCGACGCGGGCCATGTCGAGCACCGGGATGCCTTCGGTGATGCAGACGATCAGCTCCATCTCGGCGTCGATCGCCTCAAGGATCGAGTCGGCGGCGAAGGGGGGCGGGACATAGATGACGGAGGCATTCGCCTCGGTCGCGTGTTTGGCTTCGTGCACGGAGTTGAAGACCGGCAGGTCGAGATGCGTTTGACCGCCTTTGCCCGGGGTCACGCCGCCGACCATCTTGGTGCCATAGGCGATGGCCTGTTCGGTGTGGAACGTCCCCTGCGAGCCGGTCAGACCCTGACAGATGACTTTGGTGTTTTCGTTGACTAGTACGGCCATGATTTCTTCCTTGGTCGGTGATGTTTAATCCCGGGGGCAGGCCCCGGGGGCGTCAGACGCGGTGCGCCCGGTTGGTGGGATGGGCCGTGGCAGGCGCAGGGCCGGGCCACAGCAGGATGGCGACGAGGAACATGACCGGGATGCCAAGCTCCCCGATCTCCTCGACGACGAAGGCGGTGCGTTCGGCATCGGCGCTGACCTCGATCCCCAAGGGGGCGAGTTTGCGCGCGATGCCGTCGAGCAGTTTGTAAGCGACGGTGAAACCGATCCCCAGCAGGACGGCCCCCGCCCAAGCGCGGCCCCGAAACAGGGCCGTGAGATAGGGCCGGGCGTGACGCCAGAGCATCAGCAGGATCGCGGTGACGATCAGCGCAAGGATCAGCCCGGCGATCAGCCTTTCGCCCAGCGGGACGCCCTCACCAGTATATTGCCGGGCTTTGAACAGGCCGCGGGTGAACAGGATTTTGTCGAGGTCCAATTCACGCGCTGCCACGACCGCCAGCACCAGCGGCAGATACCAGACCCGCAGCACCGCGCCGCGCAGGGTCCAGATCAATGCGAGAATGCAAAGGATGTAACCCACGACGGAGAGGCTTTCGTAAAAGCCGCCTTCGGCCAGTAGCGTGGTTTGGGTGGCGGAGGGCAGGCCGTTCACAACGACCATCTGCGCGGCAAAGGCCAGGATCAGGGCAAGGATCACCCACCAGCCCGCGCGGGAAGAGGCAAGCGCCTGTGTCATAGGCCCGCCTTTCGCGGGGCGCTGTCGCGCTTGGCCGCGTGTTGGGTAAGGGGGGCGAGCGACAGCGCGGGCATCAGTAAAGCTGCTCATCTTGATCGACCAGCAGGTCCAGCACCCGTAGGGTCAGCAGGCCCGCGCCCATGATCATCAGGCTGCGGCCAATGGAGCCGGTGAGGTTTGACGGCAGGATCATCGCCAGCCCGTCACGGGATTTCCGCGCGGCGCGGCGCAATCCACGGTCGTGGCGCCGGTGGTTGACCGGTTCGGGCAGGCGCAGGGCGCCGGGTTGCCATTGCCGGATCAGAATGCCCGCCCCCAATAGCGCAATACCCGTCAAAACGGGGGAGGATTTGGGAGATTGATCCATACTGACCTCATTGCGTGATCGGGTGGGCGCGGCGCGGTGTCGTCGCATCTGCCCCCGCCGCCACGGGGCGGCGGGAACGGTGATATCGGCCATGCCCGCGGGCGCGAAGCCCTGCGGGATTGGCCAAAAAGGCTTAGCCTTTGACCGCTTTCACGATCTTCTGCGCGCCATCCTTCAGGTCGTCGGCGGCGATGACGTCGAGACCGGAGTTGTTGATGATCGCCTTGCCTTCTTCGACGTTGGTGCCTTCGAGACGGACAACCAGCGGTACCTTCAGGCCCACTTCCTTGACCGCGGCGACCACGCCCTCGGCGATGACGTCACAGCGCATGATGCCGCCGAAGATGTTCACGAGGATGCCTTTGACGTTCTCATCGGAGGTGATGATCTTGAACGCCTCGGTCACTTTCTCCTTGGTCGCACCGCCGCCTACGTCGAGGAAGTTGGCCGGCTCCGCACCGTAGAGCTTGATGATGTCCATGGTCGCCATCGCAAGGCCCGCGCCGTTCACCATGCAGCCGATCTCACCGTCGAGCGCGATGTAGTTCAGGTCATACTTGGAGGCTTCGAGTTCCTTGGCGTCTTCCTCGGTCTCGTCGCGCAGGTTGGCGATGTCGGGCTGGCGGTACATGGCGTTGCCGTCGAAACCGACCTTGGCGTCGAGCACCTTGAGCTCGTTGCCGGGCATGACGATCAGCGGGTTGATCTCCAGCATCTCCATGTCCTTCTCGATGAAGGCTTTGTAGAGCTGACCCATCAGCTTGACGCATTGCTTGACGGCGGCGCCCTCAAGGCCCAACGAGAAGGCAACGCGGCGGCCGTGGTAGGGCTGGTAGCCGGTGGCCGGGTCGACGGAGAAGCTGAGGATTTTCTCAGGTGTCGCTTCGGCGACTTCTTCAATGTCCATGCCGCCTTCGGTGGAGCAGACAAAGGAGATGCGGCTGGTCTGGCGGTCGACCAGCAGGGCGAGGTACAGCTCACGCTCAATGTCGGAACCGTCTTCGATGTAGATACGGTTGACCTGCTTGCCTGCGGGGCCGGTCTGGTGCGTGACCAGTGTCTTGCCCAGCATCTTCTTGGCTTCCTCGGCCGCTTCTTCCACGGATTTGGCAAGGCGCACGCCGCCCTTTTCGCCAGCGGCGGCTTCTTTAAAGCTGCCCTTGCCGCGACCGCCTGCGTGAATCTGCGCTTTGACAACCCAGAGGGGCCCGTCCATTTCGCCGGCTGCGTTCTTGGCGTCTTCTGCCTTCAGCACAACGCGGCCGTCGGAGACAGGGGCGCCATAGCTGCGCAGGAGGGCTTTTGCCTGATATTCGTGGATGTTCATGAAAACGGTCCCGTTTCTGTTCCAGTTGCCCCGTAGTATGGGGATGACTTTCGTTCCTGTAAGGGTTTTTTCGGAGAAAGCCGGGTTTGGCCAGCTAAAAATGAGTTTTGTGATCACACGATAAATACGTGTGATCACATTTCCGCTCAGCGGCTCCGAATCGGCTGATTTTTGCTTGAATAAGGGGGGATAGGCCGCCCCACCGAAGGGGCGGACCGGCTGTTTAGCGCGGCATGAGCGCCCAGTAATCGAGGTCAAGCAAAACCTCGGGGCGGTATTTTCCGGCCTCATCGCGCAGCTCGAAGGGGGCGCCGCCCTTGGTCGCCACAAGACGCAAACGCAGCGCACCGACACCGGGGGCCGACGTCTCGGCCTTGTCGAGCACTTCGGTCCAGGCACGCACGGTATCGCCCGCAAGGCAGGGGTTGGCATGGGCGCCGCCGTTCAGCCCCACGACCATCTGCGCATTGGCCAGCCCGTTAAAGGACAGCGCGCGGGCCATGGAGATTACATGGCCGCCATAGATCAGCCGCGAACCATCGGGGCGGGCGGAGGTGTCGAAATGCACCTTGGCCGTGTTCTGCCACAGGCGCGTGGCCATCATATGTTCGGCTTCCTCGATCGTGACGCCGTCGACATGGTCGATCTTTTCGCCGACCTCATAATCGTCCCAGCGGTGCGGCTCCCCGGCGCGGGCGAAGTCGTAATGGGTAAAGTCGAGGCCCTGCGGGATATGCAATTGATCCACGGTCAGCGCATCGGGCAGATCCGGCAGGGTGGTCTCGGGCGCGGGGGCGTCGAGATCGCCTTTGCGCACCATGACCCAGCGGACATAGTCGAGCACCTTTTCGTCATTCTGGTTCAACCCGGTGGTGCGGACCCAGACGACGCCGGTCTTGCCGTTGGAGTTTTGCTTGAGGCCGATGACCTCGCTTTCCGCGCGCAGCGTGTCGCCGGGCCAGACGGGGCGGAGCCAGCGGCCTTGGGCATAGCCCAGATTGGCCACGGCATTGAGCGAGACATCCGGCACGGTTTTGCCAAAGACGATGTGAAAGGCGATCATATCGTCGAGCGGGCTGGCCTTCAGCCCGCAGGACTGCGCGAAACTGTCGGCGGAATAGAGCGCGTGCCGGGCGGGGTAGAGCGCGTGATAGAGCGCGCGTTCGCCCGCGCCGACTGTGCGGGGCACCGCGTGATGCAGCACCTCGCCCAGCTTGTAGTCTTCGAAAAAGCGGCCCCGGTTGGTCTTGCTCATCACTGCTCGCCCAATTTGGTGTCGGGCGAATAGGTGCCGGGGGCGTCTTTCACCACGGCTTGGCCGCAGCGCATGACCCCGGCCTTGTGGTCCCATGTTTGGGTGGGGGAGCCGTAAAGCTCCCAGCCTTTGTTCAGCGCATCGGTGACCTTGTGGCAAAAGGCGGATGTGTCTTCTTCGGAGAGGAAGCGGTAAACTTTCATGGAAGGCTCCGGGATCAATGAGGGAAGGGGATGACGCCGAGCCATGTGTGAATGCCGGCGACGAGAACGAAGAGGATCGTGGAAATCACGATGAGGCGGATATAGGTGGCGCGGCCTGCGTGGGGCGGGGGTGTCCAGCCCGGCTCGGCGCGGTTGATCAAGATCACCTCGCTCACCGCCCAGCCGAGCATGGTGCCAAAGAGCAGGATGGAGGCGAGATCGCCGTTGACCAGAAGGTGTGCCGTGGCCCAGATCTTCACCGCCAGCAGTTGCGGGTGGCGGGTCTTATAGGCGGGCCAGGCTTTGGCGCCCTTGGCGGCGCTGGAGCCGAAGACCCAGAAGGCCAGCACCATCAACAGGTTGTTGATGTGGATAAAGAAGCTGGGCGGGGTCCAGACCGGAATGAATTCCGCCGCGCGATAGCCCCAGATGATGAGGGCCAGCGCCACGACCAATGCGGCGGCCACCGCGCCCCGGCCTGCGGTGCCCATCTGCGCCCGTTGGGCAGGCATCAGGCGTTTAAAAAGATGGGCCCCGATCCAAAGGATCAGGCCGAGGATGAGGATTGTCATGGCGAAGGCTCCGGGCTCATGGCTGCAATTGCCGCCAGTTTTGCCAGTGTTTCGCGGGCGGTGGCAACATGGAGATTCTCCACGATCTTGCCGTCGACGACCGCCACGCCCTGACCTGCGGCCTGTGCCTCTTCATAGGCGTCGATCTGGCGGCGGGCGAGGGCGGCTTCTTCCTCTGACGGGGTGAAGGCGGCATTGGCGATATCGAGCTGTGCGGGGTGGATCAGCGTCTTGCCGTCGAACCCCATGTCGCGGCCCTGTGCGCATTCGGCGCGCAGGCCGTCTTCGTCTTTGAACGCGTTATACACCCCGTCGATGATCGCCACGCCATGCGCTTTGGCGGCCAGCAGGCAGAGGCCAAGGCCGGTGATCAGCGGCAGGCGGTCGGGGCGGAAGCGGGTTTGCAGGTCTTTCGCCAGATCGTTGGTGCCCATGACCATCGCCTGCAACTGGCGGTGCCCGGCGATGGCGGCGGCGTTGAGCATGGCGCCCGGGGTCTCCATCATCGCCCAGAGGGGGATGTCGCCCACGATCTCGGCCAGCGCTTCGAGATCGGCGGGGGAGCCGACTTTGGGCAGGAGAATCGCATCGGGGTTCATCGCCGCGGCGGCGCGGGCGTCATCGGCGCCCCATTCGGTATCGAGCCCGTTGATCCGCACCACCCGCATCCGCGCGCCGTAGCCGCCTTCGGCCAGTGCCTCAGCCAATGTTTCACGTGCAGCGATCTTCTCATCGGGGGAGACGGCATCTTCGAGGTCGAAGATCACCGCGTCGCAGGCCAATCCGCGGGCCTTGTCCAAGGCGCGGGGCTTGGAGCCGGGAATGTAGAGAACGGAACGCAGGGGGCGGGTTGTGGCGGTCATGAGAGGCTCCTCAGGCAGGGCGGCGCGCCGGCCGCCTAACATTGTTGCGCACAGAGGGGCATTTTTGTGCGAAAACTTCAAGGCAAAACATGCCGCGACGCAGCGAAGCTGTTGCGGTGATTTCCGCGCGGCGGATTAACCAGTCTTTCAGCCTTGGTGCGCACTGTCTGTTGCATCGCATCTGAGGCAACACTCGGCGCAGCGGATGCAGTCATTTCAACCAAGGCTGCTTTGGGGCCGGTGCGAAAGACGGCGCATTGCCATTCCCCAAGGATCACGCCTTTCGATGCGAAGGCAGATGCTATGACAGGTTTCGTTAAATTTCTTCACCTCGCGGCGCTCACCGCGGCTTCGGCGATTGTGCTGGCCACCACGACCGAGGCGCAGACGCCGCGCAATTGCGCGCCGCGCGATCATGTGGTGCTGCGGCTGGCCGATGGCTATGGCGAGACGCGCCAGTCCATGGGGCTGGGCGGCGATAATGCGGTGGTTGAGGTTTTCGCCTCTGACCAGACGGGCAGCTGGACGATCACGGTCACCGGGGTCAACGGCATCACCTGTCTTGTCGCCTCGGGCCAAGGTTTCGAGGCGCTGGCGGAGGAGTTGCCCGCCAAGGGCGAAGACGCCTGAGAGTGGAATATATCGGGAAAGCGCGGGCGGCCTGGGGCCGCCTTTTCCATGTTTGGGGCTTGCCGCTGCTTGGGCGAAGTCCCGCCATTTATTTGTGCCGCCGTGGAACTGGAGAGGGCCATCCGGGTTGTGGTTCCAGAAGAGCAAGCAACGCTCATTTTTGGAAGGAGACCTACAATGAAACGTTTTCTGAGCACCACGGCCATCGTATTGACCATGACCGGCACAGCCTTTGCTGACGCGCATTCCGAAGGCTTTGGCAACGTTGCCGTAGAGCAGACAGATTTCCTTGCATCCGACCTGATCGGCATGCGCATCTACAACTCCGAAGCCGAAGTTGACGCGGCCACCCCCGTCGCCGATGGCGCCGAGCAGGAGTGGGATGATATTGGCGAGATTAACGACATCATCGTGTCGCAGGACGGCGAAGTAACTGCCGTTATCCTCGGCATCGGCGGCTTCCTTGGCATGGGCGAACGTGACGTTTCCATCTCCATGGACAAGATTCGCATCCTGAACGACGAAGGCGGCGAGCGCTTCCTCGTGGTGAACACCTCCAAAGAGATGCTGGAGCAGGCGCCTGAGTTCGAACGTCCCATGATGGATGGCGAGCAGATGGAAGGCGATGCCATGAACGAGACTGACGCGAACGTCACCGTCATCAATGGCGAGACCGAAGCCGAAGAGATGGCGAACGATGTCGAAGCCGAGACCGAGGAAATGGCCAATGACGTAGAGGCCGAGACCGAGGAACTGGCGCAAGACACCGAGAACGCGGCCGAAAACCTTGAAGCCGAGACCGAAGAGATGGCCAATGACGTAGAGGCCGAATCCGAGGAAATGGCGCAAGAAGCCGAAACCATGATGGAGAATGCCGAAGCCGAGACAGAAGAAGCTGTCAACGAAGCCGAAGCCAACACCACCGTGATCACAGGTGACGAAACCGTTGAGCGTGAACTGCTGCCGCGCCCCGAAGTTGAGCGTGAAGGCTATGCCAATGCCGAAGCCGAGATGATCGAGCAGATGAGCGCCGAAGACCTTGAAGGCTCCTATGTCTATGGTGCCAACGACGAAACCGTGGGTGAGATCGACACCCTGCTGATCGGCGACAACGGCCAGATTGACCGTGTAGTCATCAACGTGGGCGGTTTCCTTGGTCTGGGCGAAAAGCCGGTGGCCGTGACATTTGACGAACTTCAGGTTCTGCAAAACGTGGAAGGCGACGACGTGCGCATCTACATCGACAGCACCGAAGAGCGTTTGGAATCGCAGCCTGAGTACCAAGGTGAATAATTCTTCGCCTTAAAGTTCAGCAATTGGCCGCCCCTCGGGGCGGCCTTTTTCGTGGTGAGGGCAGGGGTTAGCCGCCCGCCAATGCTGCAACTTGCACGGGACCGTGCATTTCGGTATCTCCGGCGCAAATGAAACCTCTGTCGGAGACATGACCATGGCCAGACCCAAAATCGCGCTTATCGGCGCGGGGCAAATCGGCGGCACTCTCGCCCATCTCGCAGCGTTGAAAGAATTGGGCGATGTCGTCCTGTTCGACATTGCCGAGGGCACCCCTGAGGGCAAAGCTCTCGATATCGCGTCGTCGGGCCCCTCGGGCAAGTTCGACGCCACCATGTCGGGCACCCAAGACTACGCCGACATCGCGGGCGCGGATGTCTGCATCGTCACCGCCGGTGTGGCGCGCAAGCCGGGCATGAGCCGCGATGACCTCTTGGGCATCAACCTCAAGGTTATGAAATCCGTGGGCGAGGGCATCGCCAAACACGCCCCCGACGCCTTCGTGATCTGCATCACCAACCCGCTCGACGCGATGGTCTGGGCGCTGCGCGAATTCTCGGGCCTGCCGCACAACAAGGTTTGCGGCATGGCTGGCGTGCTGGACTCCGCGCGTTTCCGCCACTTCCTCGCGACCGAGTTCAACGTCTCGATGAAAGACGTCACCGCCTTCGTTCTGGGCGGACACGGAGATACGATGGTGCCGCTGGTGCGTTACTCCACCGTCGCAGGCATCCCGCTGCCCGATCTGGTCAAGATGGGCTGGACCACGCAGGACAAGCTCGACGCGATCGTGCAGCGCACCCGTGACGGCGGCGCCGAGATCGTGGGCCTGCTGAAGACCGGTTCGGCCTTCTACGCGCCTGCTACCTCCGCGATCGAGATGGCCGAAGCCTACCTCAAGGACCAAAAGCGCGTGCTGCCTGCGGCGGCGCATGTCGATGGGGCCTACGGCTTGAACGGCTTCTACGTGGGCGTGCCCACGGTGATCGGCGCGGGCGGTGTCGAGCGTGTTGTCGAGATTTCGATGAACAAAGACGAGCAGGCGATGTTCGACAACTCCGTCAACGCGGTCAAAGGTCTGGTCGAAGCCTGCAAAGGCATCGACGAAAGCCTCGCCTAAGCCTCAAGGCATATGAGTTCGAAAGCGCGTCCCAATCGGGGCGCGCTTTTTCGTTCGGGGTGGGGCGGTTTTGTGATCACACGATAATCTGCTGTGATCACAAAAACGGGCAGGACCACATCACTCTGTCATTTTTCCACCGAAACACCGGCCAAACCCCGCAGATTCCCCGCAGTTCCCCGTGACAGTCCTGTAAAAACCGCTATCAAGATGCAAAGCACAGGACAAAGCACAGGACAAAGGACCGCGCCATGGCCGATGTGAACCGGGGTAACCGCCCGCTATCCCCGCATTTGACGATCTACCGCCCTCAATTGACCTCTATGACGTCGATTCTCACCCGGATCACCGGCAACGCGATGCTGATCACCGCGCTGCTGATCGTGTGGTGGTTCCTCGCCGCGGCCACGTCGCTTGAGTATTTCGACACGGTGAACGGGATCATGACCAGCTGGTTCGGTGATCTGGTCTTTACCCTGTCGCTCTTGGGCCTGTGGTATCACACGCTGGCCGGTGTGCGGCACCTGATCTGGGACACGGGCCGCATGCTTGATATCCCCACCGCGGAAAAGCTGGGCTGGACCGTGCTGATCGGATCGGTCGTGCTGACCATCCTGACCATCATCATCGTTTGAGGAGCGACACCATGGCATACATGACAGATCGCAAACGCGCCCGCGGCCTTGGCTCGGCGAAAACCGGCACCGCGCATTTCTGGGCGATGAAAGTCTCCTCGCTGGCGCTGCTGGTCCTGATCCCGCTGTTCGTCTTTACCTTCGGCAGTGCGCTCGGCGGCAGCTATGAAGAGATCCTTGCCTATTACGCGCGTCCCTTCCCGGCCATCGTGGCGGCGCTGACGCTGATCGTGGGCTTTAAACATTTCAATGACGGCGTGCAGGTGCTGATCGAGGACTATGTCCATGGGCTGGCCAACAAAGTCGCCCTCATCGTGATGACCATCATCAGCTACGGCGCAGCAGCGGTCGGCGTTTTCGCCATCGCCAAGCTCGCCCTGTAACAATACGCCCAAACGGGAGACCGATTAAATGGCAGCATATGAATACGAAACCCACGAATATGACGTTGTCGTGGTGGGGGCAGGCGGTGCTGGTCTGCGCGCGACTTTGGGCATGGCGGAGCAGGGGCTGCGCACGGCCTGTATCTCTAAGGTATTTCCGACCCGCAGCCACACCGTGGCGGCGCAGGGTGGCATCGCCGCGTCCTTGAGCAACATGGGCCCCGACAACTGGCAGTGGCATATGTATGACACGGTCAAGGGCTCGGACTGGCTGGGCGATACCGATGCGATGGAATACCTCGCCCGCGAAGCGCCCAAGGCGGTCTACGAGCTTGAGCATTACGGCGTGCCCTTCTCGCGCACCGAAGAGGGCAAGATCTATCAGCGTCCCTTCGGCGGCCACACCACGGAATTCGGCGAAGGCCCGCCCGTGCAGCGCACCTGCGCCGCCGCTGACCGGACCGGCCACGCGATCCTGCACACGCTTTACGGCCAGTCGCTGAAGCAAAGCGCGGAATTCTTCATCGAATATTTCGCCATCGACCTGATCATGTCGGACGACGGTGTCTGCCAAGGTGTGCTCTGCTGGAAACTCGACGACGGCACCATGCATCTGTTCAGCGCCAAGATGGTGGTGCTGGCGACAGGCGGCTATGGCCGCGCGTACTTCTCGGCCACCTCCGCACATACCTGCACCGGCGACGGCGGCGGTATGGCGGCCCGTGCGGGTCTGCCGCTGCAAGACATGGAATTCGTCCAGTTCCACCCCACCGGCATCTACGGCGCGGGCTGCCTGATCACCGAAGGCGCGCGGGGCGAGGGCGGTTATCTGACCAACTCCGAAGGCGAGCGTTTCATGGAACGCTATGCGCCGACCTATAAGGATCTGGCGTCGCGCGACGTGGTCTCGCGCTGCATGACCATGGAGATCCGCGAAGGCCGCGGTGTGGGCGAGAATAAGGATCACATCCACCTGCACCTCAACCACCTGCCGCCGGAGACGCTGGACCTGCGCCTGCCGGGCATCTCGGAATCCGCACGCATCTTTGCCGGTGTGGATCTGACGAAAGAGCCGATCCCGGTGCTGCCGACGGTGCACTACAACATGGGCGGCATCCCCACGAACTACTGGGGCGAGGTGCTGAACCCGACTGCGGACAACCCCGACGCCATCGCACCCGGCCTGATGGCCGTGGGCGAGGCGGGCTGTGCTTCTGTACACGGGGCGAACCGCCTTGGCTCCAACTCGCTCATCGACCTCGTGGTCTTTGGCCGCGCCGCTGCGATCCGCGCCGCCAAGATCGTCGACGCCGACAGCCCGGTGCCCGCGCCCAACCTCAAATCGGTCGAGAAGGCTTTTGATCGCTTCGACGGTCTGCGCAATGCCAAGGGCGGCACGCCGACAGCCGAACTTCGCCTTGAGATGCAAAAGACCATGCAGGCCGATGCCGCCGTCTTCCGCACCGACAAGACGCTGGAGGAAGGCCGCAAGAAGATGATCGACGTGGCCGACAAGCTGAACGATCTGCATGTCACCGACCGCAGCCTCGTGTGGAACTCCGACCTGATGGAGACGCTGGAGCTGACCAACCTGATGCCCAACGCCACCGCCACGATCACCGCCGCCGCCGCGCGGAAAGAGAGCCGGGGCGCGCATGCGCATGAGGATTACCCGGACCGGAACGACGACGAATGGCGCAAACATTCGCTCGCGTGGTTCGACGGTAACGATGCCAAGCTGACCTATCGCGCCGTGCACCTTGATCCGCTGACCAAAGAGGATGAAGGCGGCATCGACATGAAGAAGATCGCCCCCAAGGCACGGGTGTATTGATGGTCCGCACAGCACTCATCGCGGCCACGTTGCTCGGCCTTTCGGCCTGTGTGGAGGTTCAGCAGGCGGTGGATGACACCGCCCGGCAGACCTCCAAAGGCGTGGTGACCGAGGTTCTGGCCACCCGTTTCCCGCAGGTGCCGAAAGAGCTGATCACCCCCTTCACCGATTGCATCATCGACAATGCCGACGCGCTGGAGCTGCGCGAATTGGCCCGCGCCACCGTGGTTGGCGTGGATGACACAACAACGGGCACCGTGCGCACCATCCTGTCGCGCCCCGAGACCCGTACCTGCCTGCTGGCCGCTGCGCCCGCAGCCGGTCTGACGCTTTAGGAGACGCATAATGGTTCAACTGACGCTTCCGAAAAACTCCCGCATGACCAGCGGGAAGACATGGCCCAAGCCCGAAGGGGCGACCAACCTGCGCGAGTTCCACATCTATCGCTGGAACCCCGACGACGGGAAGAACCCGGCGCTCGACACCTATTTCGTCGATATGGACGATTGTGGGCCGATGATTCTCGACGCGCTGATCAAGATCAAGAACGAGATCGACCCGACGCTGACCTTCCGTCGCTCCTGCCGCGAGGGCATCTGCGGCTCTTGTGCGATGAACATCGACGGGATCAACACGCTGGCCTGCACCTACGGCATGGAAGAGATCAACGGCGTGGTCAAAATCTACCCGCTGCCGCATATGCCGGTGGTCAAGGACCTGATCCCCGATCTCACGCATTTCTACGCTCAGCACGCCAGCATCCAACCGTGGCTGGAGACTGATACGCCCGAGCCGCGCAAGGAGTGGAAACAGTCGATCGACGACCGCGCCAAGCTGGACGGTCTGTACGAGTGCATCATGTGCGCCTGCTGCTCGACTTCCTGCCCCAGCTACTGGTGGAACGGCGACCGCTACCTCGGGCCAGCGGCCCTGCTGCACGCCTACCGCTGGATCATCGACAGCCGGGACGAGGCGACGGGCGAGCGTCTGGATGACCTCGAAGACCCCTTCAAGCTCTACCGCTGCCACACGATTATGAACTGCGCCAAGACCTGCCCCAAGGGGCTGAACCCGGCGGCGGCGATTGCCAATATCAAGAAACTGATGGTCGAGCGCACCGTCTAATCCATCCAATCCGACAGGAAGGCCC
The DNA here is from genome assembly GCF_043557315.1 of Sulfitobacter sp. 1A12779. Lineage (NCBI taxonomy): Bacteria > Pseudomonadati > Pseudomonadota > Alphaproteobacteria > Rhodobacterales > Roseobacteraceae > Sulfitobacter > Sulfitobacter sp. 1A12779. The sequence continues at coordinate 56,605 of NZ_JBIFFU010000005.1, read as the reverse complement.
GGCCAAGCGCCGGGCCTTTGGTTTTTCCCATGATCCTGCCCTTTGTCATCGTTATCGTTTTTGTGATCGTGCTGATCTTTGCCCGTCGCAACGCGCCCACGCGTGACTGCCGCTGGCGCGAAGACCGGGCGGGGGACAAGGGCGCGCTGCGCAAATACCACTGTGTCGCCTGTGGGGCCGAAGCCTACCGCAGCGAAGGCCCACCCGACCGCTGCCTCAAAGGGCTCGACACCCCGCGTCTGTGACTTGCTTTTGCCCCCAGCCCACCGCAAGCTTGCGGGAAAGGGGAGGCAGCAATGGGTGAGCGTTTCAAAGCAGATGTGATCGTCGTGGGGGCGGGTCTGGCCGGCATGGTCGCCGCCCATGAGGCCGTGCTACGCGGCCGCCGGGTGCTGCTCATGGACCAAGAAGGCCCGCAAAGCCTCGGCGGGCAGGCGTTCTGGTCGCTCGGCGGTCTCTTCATGGTCGACACGCCCGAACAGCGCCGCATGGGCATCCGCGACAGCGCGGAGCTCGCCTATCGCGACTGGATGAGCTCGGCGCAGTTCGACCGGGCAGAAGACGCCAACCCCCGCAAACTCGCCGAAGGGTTCATCGACTGGGCAGCAGGCGACATGCGGGGCTGGCTGCACCAGATCGGTCTGCGCTGGTTTCCGGTCGTCGGCTGGGCCGAGCGCGGCGGCGCAGGGGCCCATGGCCACGGCAACTCTGTTCCGCGCTTTCATATCACTTGGGGCACCGGCACCGGCGTCGTCGCCCCCTTCGCGCGGCTGATGCAGGACTACGCGTCAGCGGGCAGGCTGCGCCTTGCCTTCCGCCACCGCGTCACAGGGCTGGTCACGACGGATGGCGCGGTCACCGGCGTGGCGGGCGAGGTTCTGGAAAACAGCGACGCCCCGCGCGGTCAGAGCACATCGCGAAATGTCACCGGCGACTTTGAGCATACCGCCGAGGCCGTCATCCTCACCACCGGCGGTATCGGCGCCAACCACGATCTGGTGCGGCAACACTGGCCCAAAGACCGCCTCGGCCCCGCGCCGCGCCAGATGGTCAGCGGCGTGCCCGACTACGTCGACGGCAAGATGCACGCCATCGCCGCCGACGCCGGGGCGGGGCTCATTAACGAAGACCGCATGTGGCACTACTGCGAAGGCGTTCAGAACTGGAACCCGATCTGGCCCAACCACGGCATCCGCATCCTGCCCGGCCCCTCGTCCATGTGGTTCGACGCGCGCGGCGACCGGATGGAGGCGCCCTGCTTGCCCGGCTTCGACACACTCTCGACTCTCAAACGCATCCTGCAAGCAGGCGAGCACAGCTGGTTCATCCTGACGCAAAAGATCATCGAAAAGGAATTCGCCCTCTCGGGATCCGAACAGAACCCCGATCTCACCTCCGGCAAATGGGGCGAAGTCCTGAATGCACGGCTCGGCAAGGGGGCAACTGCCGCAGTCGAGGCCTTCAAAGAAAAAGGCGCGGATTTCATCGTCGCGGAGGATCTGGAAACCCTCGTCAATCGCATGAACGCCCTCACACCCGAGACCCCCGTCGCCCTAGAGCACATCCGCGCCCAAATCGCAGCCCGCGACGGCCAATTGGGCAATTCCTTCGCCAAAGACGCTCAGATCACCGCGATCCGCGGCGCCCGCAACTACCGTGGCGACCGTCTGATCCGCACCGCCAAACCCCACGCCATCCTCGATCCGGCCAACGGCCCGCTCATCGCGGTGCGCCTGAACATCCTCACCCGCAAATCGCTCGGCGGATTACACAGCGACCCCCAAGGCCGCGTGCTCACGCCTGCGGGCACCATCCTCCCCGGCCTCTTCGCCGCCGGAGAGGTCTGCGGCTTCGGCGGTGGCGGCTACCACGGCTACAACGCCCTCGAAGGCACCTTCTTGGGCGGCTGCCTCTACTCCGGCCGCCTCGCCGGTCAACACGCCTGAAAGACGCGCCACACCCCCTCCCTTCATCCTTTCCCAAATACCTTCCGCACTCTCCCCACACGCGAGCGCCAACCAACGAAGCACCCCCCCCCTCGCTCACACCACCTGCCAAGCCACGAAAAAAGGCGCGACCCCCGCCGCGCCCCTTCATCCTTTTTCAAATACCAATCCCGCTCTCTCAGCAGGCGCCGCACTCAGGCGAAAGCCGCCTCCAGCGCAATCTCGACCATATCGCCAAAACTCTTTTCGCGATCCTCCGACGGCAACGCCTCGCCGGTCTGCAAATGATCGCTCACCGTCAGCACCGCCAAGGCACGCCGCTTGTGCCGCGCGGCCAGCGTGTAAAGCTCCGCCGCTTCCATCTCGACACCGAGGATGCCATGGCGCACCATCTGCTCATCGAGATCGGGGCGCTCCGCATAGAAAACATCCGAGGAATAGATCCCGCCCACATGGGTCTTGGCCTCCAGCTTTTCGGCGGCAGCCACAGCGGCGCTCAAAAGGCCGTAATCGGCGCAGGGGGCGTAGTTCAATTCGCGGAAAATGCCGGAGGAGGGCGAGGTGATCGTGCTCGCCGTCATGGCGATGATCACGTCACGGATGCCGACATGGGATTGCATCCCCCCGCAAGAGCCGATGCGGATCAGGGTCTGCGCGCCATATTCGGTCATCAACTCATTGGCGTAGATCGACAGCGACGGCATGCCCATACCCGAGCCTTGGATCGTCACCCGGTTGCCGCGCCATGTGCCGGTAAAGCCGAGCATACCGCGCACTTCGTTGACCAGTTCGGCCCCTTCGAGAAAGGTCTCCGCCGCCCATTTCGCGCGGTAGGGGTCGCCGGGCATCAATACGGTTTCGGCGATATCGCCGGGTTTTGCGCCAATATGGACGGTCATTTCTGTCTCCTGATGTTTGGCGCATTTTGCCCGCGCAAGGCGGGCTTCACAAGGGCCGCGGTTGGGCAGGGGGCGTGACGTAAACTTCCGCTCGGCGCCGTGCGGGCGGTGACTATCGAATTCACATTTCCGTTAGCAATAAAAAAGCGCCGGTGAATTGCTATTCAACCGGCGCGAAATTCCCGTATTTCGGGAAGTATTAAACCCGCATCGTTTCCGGATCGGCACCATTCTCTACTTGGGCGCGGAACCAATTCGGCTGGCGGCCTTTTCCGGTCCAAGTCTGGGACGGGTTCTCCGGATTGGCGAACTGAGGCTTCGATTTCGGACCGGCAGGCGCTTTGCGCGGCTTCTTGGCCTTCTTGGGCGCGGGGGCCTCATCAGCTAACTCATTCAGGGAAAAGCCATATTCCGCCGCTGCCTTTTGCGCGGCCTTGCGTGCGGCGCGGCGTTCGCGCGCCTGTGCGGCCTGCAATGCCTTTTTGACATCCGACAGAAGTTTCTCCAGTTCCTTGCGGCTCATGGATTTCAGGTCTTTTTCCATATCTGATATTTCCTTTCCAGATTGTGCTGGTAGAGGGAATTATAGAGGCAATAAGTTAATTGCACGATGTATTTTGTGTCAGCCTATTCCGCCGCCACCGATTTGGGATCGGCAAGCGTAATAATATCCTGCATGATGACGTTCAATTCGAAGTCCTTCGGCGTATAGACCTGCGCCACCCCGGCGGCGCGCAAACGGGTGGCGTCGGCCTCGGGAATGATGCCGCCGACGATGACGGGAATATGGGTCAACCCGGCCTCGGCCATGCGTTTCATCAAGTCTTCGACCAAGGGCACGTGAGAGCCCGAGAGGATCGACAGGCCGACCACATGGGCGGCTTCCGTTTGTGCTGCTTCGACGATCTCCGCAGGGGTCAGACGGATGCCTTCATAGCTGATATCCATGCCGCAATCGCGGGCGCGGACGGCGATCTGCTCGGCCCCGTTTGAGTGGCCGTCGAGCCCTGGTTTGCCGACGAGGAATTTCAGCCTGCGGCCCAATTTGTCGCTGACCGCGTCTACCGCGTCGCGCAGGTCGTCCAGACCTTCGGTCTTGTTGGATTGGCCTGCGGAAATCCCTGTGGGGCCACGATATTCCCCGTGAACGGCGCGCATCTGCGCGGCCCATTCGCCGGTGGTCACCCCGGCTTTCGCGGCGGCGATGGAGGCGGGCATGATATTCTCGCCCGCCTGCGCCGCTGCGCGCAGATCGGCCAGCGCCTGTTTCACGGCACCCGCGTCGCGGGCGCTGCGCCAAGCGTCGAGCCGGGCGAGCTGGTCGGCCTCGGCGCCGGGGTCGGATTGCATGATATCGCCCGCGCCGGTCATCAGGGGCGAGGGCGCGCCTTGCTGCCATTTGTTGACGCCCACCACGACGGTTTCGCCGCTTTCGATGCGGCGCAGCCGGTCGGCATTGCTTTCGACCAAACGTCCTTTCATGTAATCGATCGCGGAAATCGCGCCGCCCATACCGTCGAGATTCGCCAATTCGGCCCGCGCCCCTTCTTTCAGCAATTCGACCTTGGCATCGACTGCTGGGTTGCCGTCGAATAGATCGTCGAATTCCAAAAGGTCCGTTTCATGGGCCATGATCTGCTGCATCCGCATCGACCATTGTTGATCCCAGGGGCGGGGCAGGCCGAGAGCTTCGTTCCATGCGGGCAATTGCACGGCGCGGGCGCGGGCTTTTTTCGACAGGGTCACGGCCAGCATTTCGATGAGAATACGGTAGACGTTATTCTCGGGCTGTTGTTCGGTCAGCCCCAGTGAATTGACCTGCACCCCGTAGCGGAAGCGACGGAATTTGGGGTCTTCGACGCCATAGCGCTCGCGGCAAATCTCGTCCCAAAGGTCTACAAAGGCGCGCATTTTGCACATTTCGGTGACGAAACGGATGCCTGCGTTCACGAAGAAGGAAATGCGGCCCACCAATTTCGGAAAATCCTCTGCCGGGACGCGGGGTTTCAGCGCGTCGAGCACGGCGGTGGCGGTGGCCAGCGCGAAGGCCAATTCCTGTTCCGGCGTCGCGCCCGCCTCTTGCAGGTGGTAGGAACAGACGTTCATCGGGTTCCATTTCGGCACATTCGTATAGCAGAATTCGGCCACATCCGCGATCATCTTGAGCGATGGCGCGGGCGGGCAGATATAGGTGCCGCGGCTGAGGTATTCCTTGATCAGGTCGTTTTGCACTGTGCCTTGCAGCTTGGAGACATCCGCGCCCTGTTCCGCGGCCACCGCGATGTAGAGCGCCAGCAGCCATGGGGCGGTGGCGTTGATCGTCATCGAGGTGTTCATCTGTTCCAGCGGGATGCCATCAAACAGCGCGCGCATATCGCCGAGGTGATTGACGGGCACGCCCACCTTGCCCACCTCGCCGCGGCTAAGCACATGGTCGCTGTCATAGCCGGTTTGGGTGGGCAGGTCGAAGGCCACGGAAAGCCCGGTCTGCCCGCGCTCAAGGTTCGAGCGGTAAAGCGCGTTGGACGCGGCGGCGGTGGAATGGCCCGCATAGGTGCGAATGAGCCAGGGGCGGTCTTTCTGCGGTTGGGTCATCGTGGCCTCTTGAATCTGGGTGGCAATAAAGTTGCGTCATGACGTTGATAGGGGAAATAATATGCCTCTGTCAATTCGCTGCGTTGCGGCATCACTTGGGCCGTTTGGGCGGGCGGGAAACAGATAAATATTGTCCTCTCGCCCCCGCGCTGTAAGGGTTAAGCCATGACGCAGACTGTGCAATTGCCCCTTTGGCTGTTCATCCTCATCGTGGTTTTCGCAGCCGTCACGGCGCTGAGCCATTTTCTGCTGCCTTCGGTGCGTTGGTTCTTTCGCCGGCGGCTTGAGCGGGCGGTGGCGCGGTTGAACAAGCGGCTGACGCGGCCCATCGAGCCCTTCAAACTGGCGCGGCGGCACGACATGATTCAGCGGTTGATCTATGATCCGGAGGTCAGCCAAGAGATCGTCAACTATGCCCGCAGCAACGGCGTGCCGGAAAACGTGGCCTTTCAAAAGGCGCGGGAATATGCGCGCGAGATCGTGCCGCGGTTTTCGGCCTTTGCCTATTTCAGTTTCGGCATCCGTTTGGCGCGGTTGTTGACCAATACGGTCTACCGGGTCGAGACGGCGGTGAGTAACGAGACGACATTCGCCGCGCTGCCGCGGGATGCCACGGTTGTCTTCATCATGAACCACCGGTCGAACATGGATTATATGCTGGTAACCTACCTCGCCGCGCGGTCTTCGGCGCTGAGCTATGCGGTGGGGGAATGGGCGCGGGTTTGGCCGCTGAGCACGCTGATCCGCTCCATGGGGGCCTACTTCATCCGCCGCCGGTCGCGCGGGGCGCTCTATCGCAAGGTCTTGGCGCGCTATGTGCAGATGGCCACGACGGGCGGGGTGACGCAGGCCTTCTACCCCGAGGGCGGCTTGAGCCTGACCGGGGCCTTGCAGCCGCCGAAGGTCGGGCTCCTGTCCTATGTCGTGGATGGCTTCGACCCCGAGGGCGCGCGCGACATCATTTTCGTGCCCGTGGCGATTAACTATGACCGGGTGCTGGAAGACCGCGTGTTGATCGCCGCCGGGCAGCGCGGGGACCGGCGTTTCGGGGCGCGGATCACGGTGGTTGTGGGCTTCGTGATGCGCAAGATGTGGCGGCGGCTGCGCGGGCGCGACACGCGTTTTGGCACGGCGGCGGTGACCTTTGGCGATCCGCTGTCGCTGCGTCGCACCGGGGCCGGGGTGCCGGTCTCGGAGTTGTCCGAGATGTTGATGGGCCGGATCGCGCAGGCGATGCCGGTGCTGACCGTGCCGCTGATCGCGCGGGTGATGTTGCAGGCCGCCCGCCCGATGAAGGAGGCCGATCTGCTGGCCGAAGTGGCTGCCACTTTGGAGCAGATGCCACCGCGCAATCGGGTGCCGAAGCCGGACGTCCTGCCCGAACGGGTCGCCCGCGCAGTCGCGCGGCTTGAGAAACGTGGCGTCATTTCCGAAGGCCCAGAGGGGCTGGAGATCGTCGAGGGGCAGGGGCCTGTTTTGGCCTTCTACGCTAATTCCATTGCACATTTCCCCTCGGAGGATGCTGCACCTGCGGCAGAAATTTCTGCGACTGCTGGGTCATAAAATTACAAACTGCGGCATCTAGGGGTTGCATTGTTGCGCGGCGGATCATATCCCGAAAGGGAGCCGCCGCGATTCTGCGGTGCGGCACAGACCTTGTAGACACCGATCACCGGCAGGAGGCCCACATGGCACTGGATACGAAACACGCCGAATATGACGCCCCGCAAAAGGACCTCTATGAAGTGGGCGAGATGCCCCCGATGGGGCATGTCCCGAAACAGATGTATGCTTGGGCGATCCGCCGCGAACGGCACGGCGACCCGGACAGCGCGATGCTGCAAGAGGTGGTCGACGTGCCTAAGCTCGACAGCCAAGACGTGCTGGTCCTCGTGATGGCGGCGGGCATCAACTACAACGGTGTCTGGGCCGCGCGCGGCGTGCCGATCAGCCCCTTCGACGGCCATGGCGAGCCTTACCACATCGCGGGCTCCGATGCCTCGGGCATCGTCTGGGCGGTGGGTGACAAGGTGACCCGCTGGAAAGTCGGCGACGAGGTGGTGATCCACTGCAACCAAGACGACGGCGACGACGAGGAATGCAACGGCGGCGACCCGATGTATTCTCCCAGCCAGCGGATCTGGGGCTATGAGACGCCCGACGGCTCTTTTGCGCAGTTCACCCGGGTGCAGAGCCAGCAGCTGATGCCGCGCCCCAAGCACCTGACATGGGAGGAAAGCGCCTGCTACACGCTGACGCTGGCGACCGCTTACCGGATGCTCTTTGGCCATGAGCCGCATGACCTGAAGCCCGGCCAGAACGTGTTGGTCTGGGGCGCCTCCGGTGGCCTCGGCTCCTATGCGATCCAGCTTATCAACACTGCGGGCGCCAATGCGATCGGCGTGATTAGCGACGAGAGCAAGCGCCAGTTCGTGATGGATCTGGGTGCGAAAGGCGTGCTGAACCGCAAGGACTTCAACTGCTGGGGCCAACTGCCCACCGTGAACACGCCGGAATATGCGGAGTGGTTCAAGGAAGCGCGCAAATTCGGCAAGGCGATCTGGGACATCACTGGCAAGGGCGTGAACGTTGACATGGTCTTTGAGCACCCCGGCGAGGCGACCTTCCCGGTCTCCACTTTCGTGGTCAAAAAGGGCGGCATGGTGGTGATCTGCGCAGGCACAAGCGGGTTCAACCTGACCTTCGACGTGCGCTACATGTGGATGCACCAGAAGCGCTTGCAGGGCAGCCACTTTGCCCACCTCAAACAGGCGAGTGCCGCCAACAAGCTGATGATGGAGCGGCGGCTCGACCCCTGCATGTCCGAGGTCTTTAGCTGGGCCGATCTGCCCGAGGCGCATATGAAGATGATGCGTAATGAGCATAAGCCGGGGAATATGTCGGTACTGGTTCAAGCGCCGACGACCGGGCTGCGCACGTTGGAAGACACGCTGGTCGCCCGCGACTGAGCGACACGGATCGGCTAAGATGAGACCCCCGTGGCTTCGGCTGCGGGGGTTTTGCGTGGTGTCCTGTCGAAACAGAGGCTTAGCGCCCGAAACCCCGCTATTTATGGGGGGGCAGAAAGCGCGGATGGTGCAAAATTTCGTACATGCTATGGTTGTATTAATCTGCCATTAACCAAAGCTGGGCGACCCTCATGCGAGATGATTGGATATTGGACGTTTTGGCCGATCTCAGGGCTTTTGCCATGGCGAACCAACTGCCGCGCACGGCGGAACAGTTGGACGACGCGGCGCTGATCGCTCTGGCTGAGATGTCCTTGCAACGCGAAAGGGCCATGGGCCGGACGCATGAGGATAGAGCCGCATCTGGAACGGATTTGGGAAAGGCTGGCGCAGGCTGATGGCCAGCCCGCCCTTGGGCAGGCCTGCAAAGACCTGCGCGATCACTATGGCATTCTGCATGTCGTCTATCACTGGGTCGACACGGCGGGGGTGCAATATGGCTGCGGCACCTATGGCGCGCTTTGGTCTGAGCGCTATCAGGCGCATAACTACCTGCGCATCGATCCTGTGGTCGCGGGCTGCTATCGCCGGTTCGAGCCGGTGGATTGGAAAGACCTCGATTGGTCCTCTCGCGCCGCGCGGCAGTTTCGCCGGGATGCTTTGGACCATGGGGTCGGCGATCAGGGGTTCTCGGTCCCGATCCGGGGGCCGCATGGGCAATTCGCGCTTTTCACCACGAACCACAGTTGCACGGATAGGGTTTGGGCCGCTTTCACCGCGCGGCACCGGCGCGATTTGATCTGGGCGGCCCATTGCTTCAATGAAAAGGCGCTGGCGCTGGCCCCGGAGCGGGCGCCGGGTGCGGTGCAGGCGCTGTCCCCGCGTGAGGTGGATGCGATGACCCTGCTGGCGGTGGGCTATAGCCGCGCGCAGGTGGCCGACCGTCTGTCGATCTCGGAACATACGCTGCGCGCCTATGTGGAAAGCGCCCGCTTCAAACTGGGGGCGTCCAACACCACCCATGCGGTCGCCCGGGCGCTGAGCCGGGGGCTGATCGTCGTCTGAGGCGGATAATCCACATGAATCACAGGCGCGCGGGGCAAAGCCATCTGGCCCCCGGCGCGGGGCTCATTTAGGGTCGCCCAATGACATCTACCGCGCTCACCTATTCCGAAGACCAAGCCGCCGCCCATGACAAGGTGGCCGATATGCTGCGCTCTGCGGGCATCGATCTGGACGACTCGCTTTTGATGCCGCCTGCGGGCGGGCCGGATCAGGTGATGGCGGTGACCGGCAAGGCCGGATCGGGCAAGACCCTGCTGCTGGCCGAGCTTTACCGCGCGCTGGAAGGGGCCGGGGTCGAGATCGTCTCGGGCGATTACGAATCGCGCAAGAAGCGCGAGAAGCGGACCTTGGCGATCCTCGCGCCCACCAATAAGGCGGCGAGCGTGTTGCGCTTGCGCGGGGTGCCTGCGACGACGATCCACCGCATTCTCTATACGCCGGTCTATCACCCCGAGTATGAGCGCATCGCCGAATGGCTGACCGGCAACGGTGAGAAGCCCGAGATCGAGGGCCTCAGCGAAATGGCGTTGGACCGGGCGGCGGCGTTTTTCGCGAACAACAAGTCCGTGCCCGGGGCGCTGGCGGCGGCGGGGCTGCGCGGCAGTGATTTCATCACTGGCTGGAAGCGGCGGGAAGAGCCATTGGACATCGGTTTTGTCGACGAAAGTTCGATGCTGGACGACAAGCAGTTCGAGGATTTGAAAGAGATTTTCCCGACTCTGCTTTTGTTCGGCGACCCGGCGCAGTTGGCACCGGTGGGGCAGTCGGGCACGATGGTCTTCGAGAAACTACCCGAAAAGCGCGTGTTGAACCTCAACCGCATCCACCGGCAAGAGGCCGACAACCCGATCCTTGATCTCGCCCATGCGCTGGCCGATCCGCAGTTGGAGTTTCATGACTTTGAGCGGATGATCGAAGACGCGGCGCGCAAGGACGACCGGGTGGTCTGGGGCCAGCGTGTCGAAGTCGATCTCATGGCGCGCAGCCCGGTGCTGGTCTGGCGCAACGCGACGCGCATTCGGCTGATCAATGCGTTCCGCAGCGTGCATGGCGCGCCGGAGGATGCGTTGCTGGCGGGCGAGCCGCTGATCTGCGACGGGATCGAACTGCCGCTGAAACACCGCAAGAAACGGCTGGATCTGGAGGCGCGCGGCCTGATCAAGGGCGCGCAGGTGGTCTATCTGGGCGAGGGGCGCAAGCCCGGCTTCAGCCGCTTGCATGTGATCGGCGCCGAAGACCCGCAGGTGAGCGCCGCCTCGATCGTAAAGATCGAGAAACCCGACGAAGAAGAACCCTTTATACCCTTCGCCGCGCGCATGGGGGCGACCTTTCTGCATGGGGCGGCGGTGACGATCCACAAGGCCCAAGGCAGCCAGTGGGAGAACGTGCAGGTCTTCGCGCCCGATCTTTATGCCGCCGCACGGATGGGGCGGAGTGAGGCAGGCCAGCCGCTGTGGAAGCGGCTGGCCTATGTCGCCATCACCCGCGCTCAAGAACGTCTGATCTGGGTGGTGCGCAACCGGCTCAGCAAACCTTCGGGGCCGTTGCGGGTGGATGATCTGCGGGCCGCGCCTGCGGCGGCGCTGACGCTTGAGGCGACCGAGGATGGCGCGGCTTAGCGCCGCATGAGGCCGAAGACGGCGGAGGCGCCCCAGCCCGCGGCAACCGCGATGAAGAGCGACAGCAGCCCGTAGAGAAACGCCTGTTGATGGGCGAGGTTGAACAGCCAACGCTCCATCCCGACTTTGCGCACGTCGATGATCGTCTCATATTGCGCCACCACATCGCCGCCGCGCGTGAGGAAAATCCGCGTGTCATAGGCCCCTTCGGTGAGCGAGGCGGGCAGGGCGACGGCGGCGCGGAAAAGGGTCTGTTCGTCGACCTTCACCCCGTCTTCGATGACTTGGTACAGGTTCGCATCCTTACGCACGCGGATCAGCGCATCGGTGAACTGGGTGGGGTCCGCGATCTCCATCGGGGCGCCGACCGACCGGATGGCGCGGGGGATGGAGATGCGGTGGCGCAGGTCTTCGATGCGTTTGAGCACCTCGGCCAGCGGGCCGGAGGTGACCACGGCGTAGAAGCTTGGTGCGCGGTCGACCTCAACCGCAGCGGTGTTCACCCAGATGCCAAAGCGTCGCTCTTTCCGGCGCACCATGACCGGGGCCGAGGGGCCGGAGACGGTAATGACAACTTCGAGCGGCGCGCCATCGGGGATCGGGGTTTCGCGTTTGACGGCCCCGTAGACAAGGATCTCGGACCCGTCGAAATTGGTGGTGATGGAGACTTCGGCCTGGCTGAGGCCAAGCACGATTTCTTCTTCCGCCGTGGCGGTCAGGGCCGTGAAACACAGGCCAAGAAAGGCGATCAGCGCGCGCATCATTCCGCCGCCACCGGGCTGAGCGAATAGAGCTCCGCGGGTTCCAGCAACAGGTCGAGCGCCAGCTTGCCGCAGACCGCCAAGACCAGCACCGCGAGCAGGATGCGCAGCTGTTCGGCCTGCATCCGCACGCCGATCCGCGTGCCCACCTGCGCGCCGAGCACGCCGCCCACCAGCAGGAGCACCGCCAGCACGATGTCGACCGTCTGGTTGGTGGTGGCATGGAGCATGGTGGTAAAGCCGGTGACGAAGATGATCTGCAAAAGCGAGGTGCCGATCACCACTTTGGTCGGCATGCCAAGCAGGTAGATCATTGCAGGGACCATGATGAAACCGCCGCCCACGCCCATGATCGCCGAAAGCATCCCGACCGCCGCGCCCACCAGCACCGGCGGGATCACTGAGATATAAAGGCCCGAAACCCGAAAGCGAATTTTGAACGGCAGCCCATGCACCCAATAGTGCTTCTTGCGTTTGACCCGGCCCCCCTTGCGGGTGCGGCGGATGGCGCGGAGCGATTCCACGAACATCAGCCCGCCGATAATACCAAGGAAGACGACATAGCAAAGCGTCACCAGCAGATCGACTTGGCCGAGCGATTTCAGGTAGTTGAAGATGAACATGCCGATGCCGGAGCCGATCAGACCCCCGGCCAGCAGCACCCAGCCCATTCGGAAATCGACCGTCTTTCGCTTGAGATGCGCCAGAAGCGCCGAGAAGGAAGAGGCCACGATTTGATTGGTCGAGGTCGCCACCGCCACGGCGGGCGGGATGCCGACAAAGAACAGCAGCGGCGTGATCAGAAACCCGCCGCCGACGCCGAACATGCCCGACAGGATGCCCACGATGCCGCCCAACCCCAAAAGGAGGAAGGCGTTGACCGATACTTCGGCAATGGGCAGGTAGATTTGCATGACGTTTCCTAGCCCCGAACGGCCGCGCAGTTCAACATAGCTTGTCGCGGTGAGGCGACCACTTTGACAGGTTGCGCCGATCCGGCCCTCGGGTGCAAGGGCCGGAAGGAAGTGTCAGCGTTCTTTCACATAGGGCTCGCCACCTGCGCGCGGCGGGATCGCTTTTCCGACAAAACCGGCGAGGATCACCACGGTCATCAGATAGGGCAGGGCGCCCAGAAGTTGGCCCTGCACCTTGATGCCGATGACCGATTGGATCACGTCCGGTCGGGTCTCCAGCGCGCCGAAGAGGCCGAAGAGCAGCGTGGCCCAGAGTGCGTACCACGGGCGCCACTTGGCGAAGATCAGCGCGGCCAGCGCGATGAAGCCGCGGCCTGCCGACATGTCCTTGACGAAACCCGCTTGTAGCGCGGTGCTGAGGTAGGCGCCCGCCACGCCGCAGAGCAGCCCCGCGATGGCCACGGCGGCATAGCGCAGACCCACGACCGAGACACCGGCGGTGTCGACGGCGGCGGGGTTCTCGCCCACCGCGCGCAGGCGCAGGCCGAAGCGGGTGCGGAACAGGATCCACCATGTCAGCGGCACGGCGAGGAAGGCGGCATAGACGAGGATCGAATGGCCCGAGATCAGCTCTTCGTAGAGCGGGCCGATGACGGGCACGCTCTCCATCGCCTCAGCGAAGGGCAGGGTGATCGGCTCGAACCGCGCGCCGCCAAAGAGCGAGGGGGTGCGGCCCCCTTGGGCGAACCAGTCTTGGGCGATCAGCACGGTCATGCCGGCGGCGAGGAAGTTGATCGCCACGCCGGAGATCAGCTGGTTGCCGCGGAAGGTGATCGAGGCGAGGCCATGCACGGCGCTGAGCGCCAGCGAGGAGGCGATGCCCGCCGCCAAACCCAGCCAGACCGAACCGGTGAGCGACGCGAGTGCCGCCGAGAAGAAGGCCGCGGCCAGCATCTTGCCTTCGAGCCCGATGTCGAAAACGCCCGCGCGTTCGGAGAAGAGACCGGCAAGACAGGCCAGAAGCAGAGGCGTGGCCAGCCGCACGGTGCTGTCGAGCAATTGGATGAGCGTGATGTAGTCCATAGGTCAGACCCGCTTTCTCAGGGGGGTATAGGGGCTCATTCCGCGCTCTCCGACTGGGCGCTGCGCGGGCCGGGTTTGGGCGGGCCGGGGCGGCGGAACATCAAGAAGAGACGCTCCAGCGGCATCCGCACCATATTGTCGAGCGCGCCGGTGAAGAGGATCACGAGCGCCTGGATCACGACGATCAGCTCGCGCGGGATCGAGGTCCAGAGCGCAAGCTCCGCGCCGCCTTGGTAGAGGAAGCCGAACAGGAGGGCGGCAAAGAAGACGCCCACCGGGTGCGAGCGGCCCATCAGCGCCACGGCGATGCCGATGAAGCCCGCGCCCTCGGTCGCGTTCAGCACCAGACGTTCGCTTTCGCCCATGACGTTGTTGATCGCCATCAGCCCCGCCAGCGCGCCCGAGATGATCATGGTGATCATGGTGATGCGCACGGGCGAGATGCCGGCGTATTTCGCCGCCGGCTGCGAATGGCCGTAGGCGCGGATTTCATAGCCCAGACGGGTGCGCCAGATCAGCATCCAGATCGCCACGCAGGCGCCGACGGCCACCAGCAGCGAGACGTTGGCGGGTGCGGATTTGGAGAAAGCGATGCCCAGCGGGGCGAGCAGCTCGTGCAGGGTCGGCAGATGCACGGCTTCGGGGAAGCGGGCGCTGGCCGGGTCCATGCTGCCCGGTGGGCGCATGACGTTGACGAGAACGTAGTTCAGCAGCGCCGCGGCAATGAAGTTGAACATGATCGTGGTGATCACGACGTGCGAGCCGCGCTTGGCCTGCAACCAGCCGGGGATCGCGGCCCAGATGGCGCCCAGAAGACCGGCCATGACGCCGCAACCGATCAGTGCCAGCGTCCAATGCGGCCACGGGATGTAGAGCGCGGCCAGCGCCACGCCGAGGCCGCCCAGCATCGCCTGACCTTCACCGCCGATGTTGAACAGGCGCGCGTGGAAGGCCACGGCGACGGCAAGGCCGGTGAAGATGAAGTTGGTGGCATAATACAGCGTGTAGCCCCAGCCATAGGTCGAGCCGAGTGCACCCTTGACCATGAGGTTCACCGCCGCGACCGGGTCTTCGCCGATCGACAGGATCACCAGCGCCGAGAGCACGGCGGCCAGCAGCAGGGAGATCAGCGGCACGAGGATCACCTCGGCCCATTTCGGCATCACGTCCATCTCAGACCTCCTTGCGCGCGTCGCCGCCCGCCCGGGCGAGATTGGCCTCGACCTCGGCCACGCTGTGTTCGTTCTCGGTATCGGTGATCCCGGCCATCAGCAGCCCAAGCTCCTTTTCGTCGGTCTGGTCGGCGGCACGTTCGCCCATGATCTGCCCGTCGAACATCACCGCGATGCGGTCCGACAGGGCGAGGATTTCTTCCAACTCGACCGAGACCAGCAGGATCGCCTTGCCCTGATCGCGCAGGGCGATGATCTGCTCGTGAATGAACTCGATCGCGCCGATGTCGACGCCGCGGGTGGGCTGGCCGATGAGCAGAAGGTCTGGGTTGCGCTCGATCTCGCGGGCCAGAACAATCTTCTGCTGGTTGCCGCCGGAAAAATTCTTGGCGGCCAGCGTCGGGTCGGGCGGGCGCACGTCGAAACGGGCCATCTTGTCTTCGGCATCTGCGCGGATCGCGGCATGGTCCATCAGCATGCCGCTGTTGAAACGGTCGTCGTGGTGGTAGCCGAAGACGTTGTTCTCCCAAGCCTGGAAATCCATGATCAGACCTTCGCGCTGGCGGTCTTCGGGCACATGGGCCACGCCGCGCGCGCGGCGCGACTGGCCGTCGCTCTTCTTGCCCGAGAGGTCCAGCGGCGTGCCGTTGAGCGTGACGCTGCCGGTGCCGTCGGCATAGCCGCCCAGCACTTCCAAGAGTTCCGACTGGCCGTTGCCCGCAACGCCCGCGAGGCCCAGCACTTCGCCGGCGCGAATCTGCAGGTCGATCCCGCGCAGCCGCTCGACGCCCTTGTCGTCGACCACCCGCAGGCCCTTGATGTCGAGGATCACCTCGCCCGGGGTGGCGGGCTCTTTGTTGACGCGCAAGAGCACCTTGCGCCCGACCATCAGCTCGGCCAGTTCCTGCGGCGAAGTCTCGGCGGTTTTCACGGTGGCGGTCATCTGGCCGCGGCGCATGACCGAGACGGTGTCGGTGATCTCCATGATCTCGCGCAGCTTGTGGGTGATCAGGATGATGGTTTTGCCCTCGGAGCGCAGACGCCCGAGAATGCGGAACAGCTGGTCGGCCTCGGCGGGGGTCAGCACGCCCGTGGGCTCGTCGAGGATGAGGATATCGGCCTGCCGGTAGAGCGCTTTCAGGATTTCCACGCGCTGCTGCATGCCGACGCCGATGTCCTGAATCTGCGCGTCGGGGTCGACGTTGAGGCCGTAGTCCTTCGACAGTTCGATCAGCGTCTTGCGCGCCTTCGACAGCGAGGGCTTCAAGAGGCGGCCATCCTCGGCGCCGAGGATGATGTTCTCCAGAACGGTGAAGTTTTCCACCAGCTTGAAGTGCTGGAACACCATGCCGATGCCGGCGGCGATGGCGGCCTGGCTGTCGGGGATCTCGGTCTTGCGGCCACTGATGAAGATCTCGCCCGCGTCGGCCTTGTAGAAGCCGTAGAGGATCGACATCAGCGTCGATTTCCCGGCGCCGTTCTCGCCGATGATGCCGTGGATCGTGCCCGGCATGACGCGGATGGAGATATCTTTGTTGGCCTGTACCGGGCCGAAGGCCTTGGAGATGCCCTTGAGTTCGATCGCGGGGGCGGTATCGGTCATGTCAAAAGGTCCTGCGGGCGTTGCAGCCCTTGATCTGGCGTTGGTCCATCGCTGCCCCGGTCACGCTGTGGGGTTTTAAAAGGGGCCGCGCCGATGATCGGCGCGGCCCCGGGTGTCGATTGTGGATAAATTGGGCTCAGAAGTCCAGTGCCGGGCAGCTGTCGTTCTCGTAGTAGGAGACCACTTTGATCTCGCCGTCGATGATCTTCTGGCGCGCTTCGTCGACAGCGGCCTTCATCTCTTCGGTCACGAGATCTTGGTTATGTTCGTCGATGGCAACGCCAACACCTTCTTCGGCAAGGCCCAGGGTCACGACTTCGCCGACTTCGAGGTCTTCGCCCGCCATCATCGCGTCATAGACGGCGACATCGACGCGTTTCAGCATGGAAGTCAGGACCTTGCCCGGGTGCAGGTGGTTCTGGTTGCTGTCGACGCCGATCGACAGGATGCCTTCGTCGGCAGCGGTTTGCAGCACGCCCACGCCAGTGCCGCCCGCCGCGGCATAGACCACGTCAGCGCCTTGGTTGATCTGCGCTTTGGTGATCTCAGAGCCCTTCACCGGGTCGTTCCACGCGGCAGGGGTGGTGCCGGTCATGTTGGCGATGACGGTGGCGTCGGGGTTGGTCGCCTTGACGCCTTGGGCATAGCCGCAGCCGAAGTGACGGATGAGCGGCACGTCCATGCCACCGACGAAGCCCACGGTGTCGCTCTCGGAGGCCATGGCGGCCATGACGCCAACGAGGTAGGAGCCTTCATGTTCGGCAAAGCTGACCTGACGCACGTTGGGCAGGTCAAGCCAGTTCACGTCGATCACGGCGAACTTGGTGTCGGGATAGTCGGGCGCGACGGTCGCCAGCGGATCGGCCATAGCGAAGCCCATGGTGATGATCGGGTTGGCACCGGATTCGGCAAAGCGGCGCAGAGCCTGCTCACGCTGCGCTTCGGACTGCATCTCGATCTCGGCGAATTTGCCGCCGGTTTCTTCGGCCCAGCGGGAGGCACCGTTGAAGGCCGCTTCGTTGAAGCTCTTGTCGAACTTACCACCGAGGTCGAAGATCAGCGCCGGTTCAGCGGCTGCCGCGCCCGCGGTGAGCGCGAGGCCCGCAGCAGCGCCGAGGAATTTCGTCATGAGGGTCATTTGGTGTCTCCCGGGTTGTGGTGTCGGGCGGTCAATCAGATGCTGCCGCCACGGCGTTTGTGGATCATGTGATCAGGTATAATCTAGGGCGCAGGCGGGGGGTAGGGTCAACCGCTTTTTGAGGGCAAGCCGCCCGGATCGCCAGCGTGACCATGGGTCAAGACGCGTTGCAGGATGCAGGCATCCACGGGTGGGACGCCGCTGCGCGCGTAATAGGCACGGCGGGTGGCGATTTGGGCAAAGCCTTGATCCGCATAGAGCGCGCGGGCGGGTAGATTATCGGCAGCGACTTCGAGAAAGGCACTTTCGCAGTTGGCGGGCAGGGCCGCCAGCCAGTCGCGCAGGAGCGCCCGGCCCAGCCCCCGGCGCTGCTGCGCAGGGTCCACGGCAAGCGTCAGCAGTTCGGATTCGCCCGCGATGGTGCGGGTCAGGGCAAAGCCGCCGGGGCGGATGAAAAGCTGCACGAAGGGGCTGTCGAGCAGGCTTGCGAATTCCGCCTCCTGCCACGGCCTGTCTTGGGTGAAGGCCGCAGCGTGGAGCGCGGCGAGGGCCGCCGGTGTCACGGCAGCAGCACCGGTGCCGCGTCGCGGGCGGGCGCGGCATCGGCGGGGCGCAGGTAAAGCGGCGCGGGGCGCGGCGGATTGCTGGCAAAGCGGCGCGCGGCGATGCGGGCGATGGCTTCGGCCACGGGCATCGCTGGTGGCTCTCCGCCCGCGCCGATCAGCGGGCCGGTGAAGGCCGGGAGGGCTGTTGCATCATAGAGCGCGGGCGCGGAAATGGCCGGATTGTCAAAGCCTTGCAGGAATACCTGATCGCGGCGCGCATCCACCGCACAGGCGCAGGCACCGTCATGGCCTTCGCGCAGCGCGTCGAAGGCATCGACCCCAACCGCCGGAATGCCAAGGCCAAGCGCCAGCCCGCGGGCGGCAGAAACGGCGATGCGGATGCCGGTGAAATTGCCCGGCCCGATGCCGACGCCAAGCGCGGTGAGGTCGGCATAGGCCAGCCCGGCCTCGCTCAACAATTCCTCGCAAAGGACCATGATCCGCTCGGCCTGACCCTTGGTCATCGGCTCGGTGCGGGAGGCCAAGATCCGATCGCCCGACAGCAAAGCGGCCGCGCAATGCGCGGCCGATGTGTCAAAGGCCAGAATCAGCGGCCCGCTCGCGCCATGCTCAGGCAACCGGGCGCACCTCTATGACCTCGGGGATGTAGTGGCGCAGCAGGTTCTCGATGCCCATTTTCAACGTCAGGGTCGAAGAGGGGCAACCGGCGCAGGCGCCTTGCATGTGCAGATAGACGACGCCGCGCTCAAAGCCGTGAAAGGTAATGTCGCCCCCGTCTTGGGCCACGGCGGGGCGCACGCGGCTGTCGAGCAACTCTTTGATCTGGCCGACGATTTCGCCGTCTTCGCCCTCATGCGCGGCGTGGCCGGATGTGGGCTGGTGGTCAGAGGCCATGACCGGCTCGCCGGACTGGAAATGCTCCATGATGGCGCCCAGAAGGGCGGGTTTCACATGGTCCCATTCCACCGCATCTTGCTTAGTCACGGTGACGAAATCGGTGCCGAAGAACACACCGGTCACGCCCTCGACCGCAAACAGCCGTTGGGCCAGCGGGGAGGTCGCCCCGGCTTCGGGGGAGGGGAAATCAGCGGTGCCCATCTCCAGCACGGTCTGACCCGGCAGGAACTTGAGCGTTGCGGGGTTCGGAGTGGATTCGGTCTGGATGAACATGGGGTGTACCTCGCTTTCGGCGTGGCTCCTGATATGCGCCTGCGCGGGCGGCAAGTCAAGGTTTAGAACCGTTCTAAATTGCGGCGCCGGGCATTGGGCGGGCGGCAGAGCGCTTAGGTGATCGCTTCGAGCCGTTCCTTGCTCAGATCGCCGGGCACGATGGTGATCGGCACGGGCAGGGCACCGGCAGAGCGCGACAATTGCGTGACCAGCGGGCCGGGACCTTTCTTGCGGTCGCCGCTGGCGCCGAGCACCAGAACGCCGATATCGGGGTCGTCGGACAGCTGCTGGATGATCTCATCCGTCGGTTCGCCCTCGCGGATGATCAACTCAGGATCGACGCCCTGTTTGTCGCGCATCCATTTGGCGAAAACCTCGAAATGCACCTCGATCCGTTCGCGTGCCTCTTCGCGCATCAGGTCGCCAACGCCGATCCAATGGTTGAACTCTTCGGGTGGGATCACCGACAGGACGGCCACGCCGCCCCCCGTGCGCGCCGCGCGCAGGGCGGCGAAACGCATGGCATTCAAACATTCGGTGCTATCGTCCAGCACCACTAGGAATTTCCGCATCAAACCCTCTCTCCGCACCTCCTCCCGGTGCGGTGCGATCATGGCGCGGGCGGGCGGCGCTGGCAATTGCTTTCGCGCGCCGCCGCCGTCCGGGCCTTCAGCCGCGCTGACTTGCGGCCCAATCCCAATACATTTCACGCACCCGGCGCGTGACCGGGTTCTGGTTGTCCCCGGTGCCATATTGCGTGTCGTCAAAGGCGCTGACAGGCGTGACCTTCATCATATTGCCCGACAGAAAGACCTCATCGGCGGCATGGAAGTCGTCAAAGCTGAGGACGGTCTCATGCACCTTCATCCCCGCCTCGCGCATGTTCGACATATGCCGCGCACGGGTGATCCCGGCAAGGAAGGTGCCGTTGGGGATGGGGGTAAAAACCTCACCATCCTTGACCATGAAGACATTGGCGCTGGCGCTTTCGGCGACATTGCCCATGGCATCGGCGACCAGTGCGTTGCCAAACCCTTTGGACCGCGCCTCGACCATCATGCGGGCGTTGTTGGGGTAAAGGCAGCCCGCCTTGGCGTTGACCACGTTATCCTCCAGCACCGGGCGGCGGAAGCGGGTGCGGGTGAGGGTGGTCGCGGCCTCGGGCGGGGCCATGGGAATGGCCTCAAGGCTGATGGCAAAGCCGGTGGCGCCTTCGCGCGGCACGATGCCCAACTCGTCGCCCGCCAGCGCCCAATACATCGGGCGGATATAGACCGCCTGATCGCGCGAATAGCTCTTCAACCCTTCGCGGCACATCTCGATCATATCCTCGGTCTCGACCGTGGGGGTGATCATCAGCGCGCGGGCCGAGCGGTTGATCCGGGCGCAATGCGCTTCCAGATCGGGGGCAAGCCCGTCGAACAGCCGCGCCCCGTCGAAAACGGTGGTGCCCAGCCATGCGCCGTGGTCGGCGGCCTTGATGGTCGGCAGATCGCCGTCGTGCCATGCGCCGTTGAAATAGGTCTTGATGTCTGTGCCGGTGGCCATGTGACGATCCTCAGGAATTGCTTCGGTAGATGCCCTCGGGCAGGTTCAGTGCCGCCGTCAGATCGCTCAGCTGCGCGGGGGACAGGGTGATCTTGGCCACACGGTCGGTTCGGGCGTCCCATTGCTCGATCGTGATCTGCCCTGCGAAGGCAGAGACGGTGACGTCCTCGCGCAGGGGGGCGTCGGATTCGTCGATCAGAGTGATGACGGTGGCGTCGAATTCATGCTCGATGGTAAACATGAGGGCACATTAGGCTTTGTGCCCGCGAGCGCAAGACAGGCTTTGTGCCCGCGAGCGCAAGACAGGGTTTGTGACGCCAAGCGCAAGACCGCCGTGGGGTGTCAAAGCGCCGTGAACGGGGGTGGCGGCGGCAGGGCGTCATGATAGACAGGTGGCTCAAGGACCCCCGAGCGAGGATCAGCCGTGAAATTGTTAAATGCCCTTGGCGCATTTGCCGTCATCGCCCTGCTTTCTGCCTGTGAGGTGGCACCGATCCAAACAGGCCCAATCCCGGCCGACAGGCCACAGACCACGGGGCAGCCAAGCCCGCGGCTGAGCGCAAGCGCGGCGGCGCGGAGCTTTGTTCAGGTGGTCCGCACGCTTGAACCCGTGGCCGAACGGGAGTGTCGCACCCGGACGACGGGGATGAACTGTGATTTCAATATCGTGGTCGACGACCGCCCCGGCCAACCGGCCAATGCCTTCCAAACGCTTGATAAAAATGGCCGCCCCATCGTGGCATTCACCTTGGCGCTGATCGCCGATGCCCGCAACGAAGACGAGCTTGCCTTCGTGCTGGGCCATGAGGCCGCGCATCACATCGCGGGCCATATTGAACGGCAGCAGCAAAACGCCATGGCGGGGGCGGTGATCTTTGCCGGTCTCGCCACGCTCAGCGGGGGCGATGCCAATGCCGTACGCACGGCGCAGGAATTGGGCGCAGAGGTCGGCGCGCGGCGTTATTCCAAGGATTTCGAGCTTGAGGCCGACGCTCTTGGCACGATCATCACCGCGCGGGCGGGCTATGACCCGCTGCGCGGCGCCGAGTTCTTTACCCGCATTCCCGATCCCGGCGACCGCTTCCTTGGCACCCATCCGCCCAATAACGCCCGGATTGATATCGTGCGGCGCACCATGGCGGGGCTGTAACGGTTTGCGCAAACTGGGGCAGGTGCTGAACGACCGCGGGTCGAAATATGCGGTATCGGGCTGCCCTGCGCGCGACCGGGCCGAGGTGGATGCCGCGTTGAAAGACCTCAAACGCGACAAATCCTACGCCAAGGCCACCCATAACACTTGGGCGGTGCTCCTGTCGGATGGCGGCCCGCTCAAAGGCGACGATGGCGAATCCGGCGCGGGCATGGTGATCCTGCGGATGTTGGAGCGCGAGGGGCTGACCGACCATCTGATCGTCGTCACCCGCTGGTACGGCGGCAAACATCTGGGCGGCGATCGGTTTCGCCATGTGCAGACCTGCGTGCGGGCCTATCTGGATGCGCCCGCAGGCTAAAGGCTGAGCGCGATGGCAGCAAAGAAACAGGCCGTGGCGACCAGCACGAAGACATGCCAGATCGCGTTCTGATAGCGCATGCCGGGATGGGCATAGACCAAGGTGCCCGCCGAATAGGTCAGCCCGCCCGCGGCCACCAGCGCCAGTGCCGCCCCCGGCAAATTGTGCCACATCGGGTAGATCAGCAGCACCGACAGCCAGCCCATACCGAGGTAGAGCGCGAGTGACCCGCGCGCATCGGTGCGCCAGAACCAGAGCTTGGCCACCGCGCCGATCACCGCCAGCGCCCAAACCACGCCGAGGATGCCATAGGCAAAGCCCGAACCGATCACCATCACCAGCGGCGTATAAGTGCCCGCGATCTTAAAGTAGATCGCCGCATGATCGACCCGGCCCAGAAAGGCGCGGCTGCGGTCGAAGGGCAGCAAGTGATAGATGGCAGAGGCGGTGAAAGAGGCAAGGATGCAGCCCGCGTAGATCGCCGTTGCGGTCAACTGCCCCTCTTGCCCGGCGGCATGGACCATCAAAAGGATGCTGGCGGGAATGGCGAAGCCAAGGCTCAGCACATGCACGGTGCCGTCGGCCAAAGTCTCAGCGATGGAGGTCGGATAGCCCATGACAGAAAGGTAGCAGCGAAACCGCCCTCTGCCATGGGTGACGAAAGGTAAAGCGCAGCGCCCGTTGAATCAGCGCGGTTTGTTGCCGTCGATCCAGCGCGACATCAGGGTCTTGTCGCGATAACACTCCTGCGGGACATCGCGGCGTTTCAACCGCGCGATGCGTTCGGCAAAGGCGACCTGTTTGGCGGAAGGGTAGGCGGCAAAGGGCCCCTCCAACGCCTGCGGTTTATGGGCGTCGATCCATTCCGACACCGCCGCGCGATCCGCTTCGATGCCTTTGGGAAGCTTTTCGCCCGTTCGCTTGGCGAGGGACTGGGCGTACTGCATCTGTTTTTCGGTCGCGGGCATGCGGCGGTCGGCCTGTTTGGGCTGCGCGCTATCGCCGCCACGGGGCGGGCGACCTTGCTGCTCAAGGTCGAAGATGCCGGGGAACTGAGGTTGAAAAGACATGTGGTCATTCCTCTGCTACTGCGTTCCACATATAGAACAGAAAGGGAACATGTTCAAGTCTCTTCGTAGTCTTGCCCTTCCATGGTGGTATATCTAGTAGCGGGGGTGTTTTGTTCCGCAATATCTGCGATGCGATACATTATCGTAGCTGTTCCGCCGCCTCTGCGATCAGTTCCGCTGTCTTCACCATCCGCGCCGGCAGGGGGCGCCCGCGCCGGGTGGCGAGCCAGAGGTCGTGCCAACGCCGCTTGGGCAGAGGCAGCAGCCGGAGCCGGTCCTTGGCGGCAAAGGTTTCGACCCCGCTGCGGGGCAAAAGCGTATAGCCCACGCCCCGCGCCACCGCCGCCGGGATCTGGCCGATTTGGTTTACATAGCCGCGCAGGCGCATCCGGTCGGCCCCCGGATAGCTGTCCGGGAAATTAAGCTGGAGTAGATCGTCGGCATAGGCGAAGCCATCGGGATGGGCGATGAAGCCGCGGCTTTCGAGATCGGCAAAACTTTCTATTTGTTCCAATGCATTAACCGGCAGCACGAGGCAAAGTTCCTCGCGCCCCAGATGCCGGGCCTCTAGCCTTGCATGGGCCGGGTCATCGGCCAGCACGCCCAGATCAAACCGCCCATCGAGCAGCCCGGCGCGGATCGTGGCTTGGGGTGCGGCTTCGAGGTGGAGGGAGAGGTCGGGCGCTTGGGCCATCCACTCCAGCAGCAGCGGCTGAAGCAGCATGGCGAAACTGCCGGAGCAGGCGATATGCACCACGCCCCGGTCGGGCAGGTCGGTCGCGATGCGTTCGCGCAGGCGCTGCTCTTCGCGGCGGCGGGCAAGGCCGGTTTCAAACAGCGCTTCGCCCGCCGGGGTCAGGGTGAAACTTTTGCCCTCGCGCGCGATCAGCGGCTGGTCCAACTGGTCTTCCAGCTTGCGCAGATGCTGCGACACGCCCGGCTGGGTCATGTTGAGCCGCTGCGCCGTGCGGGTGAAATGACCGGTCTCGCAAAGGGTGGTGAAGGTCTCAAGCCAGGTGGCGTTCAGCATGGAAAACGCTTCGTTATGATTTCGATGAGATTTGATAATTTCACATGTGGGGTGCGCCTGTCTATCTCAACCTCAACGCAAACAGGAGACCGCATATGACCACCCCCCGTACCTTTTCCCACATCGGCCTATCCGTGCCGGACCTTGATGCCGCCGTAAAATTCTATTCCGAAGTTCTTGGGTTCTATGTCGTGATGCAGCCCACCGAAGCGGTGGAAGAAGACACCGCCATCGGCGTCATGTGCACCGATGTCTTCGGCCCCGGCTGGGGATCGCTGCGCATCGCCCATTTGGCGACAGCGGATGGCATCGGGATCGAAATCTTCGAGTTCCCCGGCAACTACGCCCCCGAGGAAAAGTTGGAGCATAAACGCCACGGCACCTTCCATTTCGCCATCCAAGACCCCGATGTGGAAGGTCTGCTGGAGCGGATCATCGCGGCGGGCGGCAAGCAGCGGATGCCCGTTCGGGAATATTTCCCGGGCGAGAAACCCTACCGCATGGTCTATGTCGAAGACCCGTTCGGCATCGTCTTTGAGCTTTACAGCCACAGCTATGAGCTGACCTATTCGGCAGGCGCTTACGCCTAAGAGCAGCCCGCGGGGGCGTCAGGTGATCTGACGTCCCCAAAGATCGTATTCGCCCGCCTCTTCGACTTCGACGGTGACGATATCGCCGACCTTGAGGTTCTGGAAATCCTCGTCGATGAAGAGATTGCCGTCGATCTCGGGCGCGTCGGATTTGGTGCGGCAGGTGGCGGCGTCTTCGTCGATCTCATCCACGATCACGTCGAGGCGTTTGCCGACCTTGGCGGCGAGCTTGGCCTCTGAAATGGCTTGTGCCTTCTCCATGAAGCGCTCCCAACGGTCTTGTTTGATCTCAGGCGCCACATGATCCGGCAGCGCGTTCGACCGCGCGCCTTCGACGTTTTCGTATTGGAAGCAGCCGACCCGGTCGAGCTGCGCCTCGTCCAGCCAATCGAGCAGGGTCTGGAATTCCGCCTCCGTCTCACCCGGGTAGCCGACGATGAAGGTCGAGCGCAGGGTGATGTCGGGGCAGGTGTCGCGCCATGCGGCGATCTCATCGAGGGTTTTCGACGCGGCGGCGGGACGGGCCATGCGTTTCAGCACGTCCGGATGCGCGTGCTGGAAGGGGATGTCGAGGTAGGGCAGCACCAGCCCCTCGGCCATGAGCGGGATCAGCTTGCGCACATGCGGGTAGGGGTAGACGTAGTGTAGCCGGACCCATGCACCGAGGGAGCCGAGGTCACGCGCCAGATCGGTGATATGCGCGCGGTGGCCGCGGTCTTCGGCATGTTTGATGTCGACCCCGTAGGCGGAGGTGTCTTGGCTGATGACCAAGAGTTCCTTCACGCCGTTATCCACCAGCCGCTCGGCCTCGCGCATCACGGCATGGGCGGGGCGGCTTTGCAACCGGCCGCGCATGTCGGGGATGATGCAGAACTTGCACTTGTGGTTACAGCCCTCGGAAATCTTGAGGTAGCTGTAGTGCCGCGGGGTGAGCGAGACCTGCTGCGCGGGCAGAAGATCGATGAAAGGATCAGGCGCGGGCGGCACCGCGCCATGCACCGCGTCGAGCACCTGTTCATATTGATGCGGGCCCGTGACGGCGAGGATGCGGGGGTGATGTTCGCGGATATAATCCGGCTCGGCCCCCAGACAGCCGGTGACGATCACCTTGCCGTTTTCGGTCAGCGCCTCGCCAATGGCGTCGAGGCTTTCCGCCTTGGCGCTGTCGAGAAACCCGCAGGTGTTCACAATTACCGCATCGGCGCCCGCGTAATCGGGCGAAACACCATAGCCCTCGGCGCGAAGCCGGGTCAGGATGCGTTCGGAATCGACCAATGCCTTGGGACAGCCGAGGCTGACCATGCCGATGGTCGGCTGGCCGGGGCGGGCGGGATCGCTGATCTTCGCCTGCGGGGCGAGGTCGGGGCGCAGATTGGGTGGGTTTGTGCTCATGGCTTGCGCTATAAGGCAAGCGGATGAGCGGGGAAAGAGCCGCCGGGCAGGAGGAGAGAGCCATGAGATGGATTATACGGGTCATCGGCGCGCTGTTGCTGATCGTCGTGATCATGCTGGGGGCGCTGTTCCTGCTGCCCGGCGAACGGATCGCGCGGATCGCCAGTGAGCAACTCAGCCGGATGACCGGGCGCGAAGTGTCGATCACCGGCGATGTGGGGGTGACGCTCTGGCCGGTGCTGGGGGTGACCGCGGGCGGGCTTGAGGTCGGCAATGCCGATTGGACCGACAAGGGCGCGCTGCTGACGGCGGCCAATGCGGCGATTGGGGTGGACGCGGGCGCGCTTTTGCGCGGTGAGATACGCATCACCAATATCGCAGCGCAAAGCCCGGTGATCCGGCTGGAGCAACGTCTTGATGGGCGCGCAAGCTGGCAGTTCACCGACAGCGCCAGCGGCGCGCGGATCGAGACCGAGAGCGCGCCGAGCGCCAGCCGCCGCCCGCTGAGTATTCAGAAGCTGACGGTGACCGATGCCACGCTGATCTATGACGCCGAAGGGGCGGACCTGCTGCGCTATGATGGTGTCAATCTGGCGCTGGACTGGCCCGAGCGGGGCGGGGCGGCGGAGATCACGGCCAGCTTGGCGCCAGCAGGCGAGCCGGTTAAGCTTGCCGCGCGGATCGAAGGTTTCGCGGATTTTCTGGAGGGCGGCGTGCAGCCGCTGCGGGCGGAGGTTACGACGGGCGGGGGTGAAGCCCTGTTCGATGGGCGCGGCGCGCTCAACGGGGCGCTGGCGGGGGATATCCGCATAGACAGCCCTGATACGGCGCGGTTTCTGGCGTCGCTCGGCGCGGGCGCTGTGACGCTGCCGCGCGGTTTGGGCCGGTCGGTCGATCTGCGCTCTGGGCTGACACTGACGGCGGATCGGCGTCTGTCGCTGCGCAATCTCGCGGTGGATTTGGGTGGCAACAGCCTGACCGGGCAGGCCGATCTGGCCCTGAACGGCACGCCGCGGGTCACCGCAAACCTGCGGACCGGGGCGCTGGACCTTTCGGCCCTGTCCGAGGAAAGCGATCAGGCCGCAGGCGCCGACGGCACCGCCACGGCGGAGACAGAGGGCTGGTCCCAGCAAGAGATCAACGCCGACTGGCTCGCCGCCTTTGACGGGAATATCGCGCTGAGCGCGGAAAGCATCGATCTGGGTCAGCTCGACCTCGGCCCCACCCGCGCCGTGCTGCGCAATGAGCGCGCGCGTATGGTCTTCGATCTACAGGATATGAACGCCTATGGCGGCAAGGTTGCGGGGGAGTTTGTGATGAACAACCGCGGTGGCCTGTCCGTGGGCGGCAGGCTGCAAGCGCAGAGCGTGCAGATGCGCGACCTGCTGGAGGATACCGCCGGGGTGACGCGCTTTACCGGGGCGGGCGATGCCGAACTGTCGTTCCTCGGGGTGGGGCAGTCTATTAACGCGATCATGCGCTCGCTCAGCGGCTCTGGCGCGCTGACCATGGGGCGCGGCACGATTGCGGGGATCGACTTGGACGCGCTGCTTGGTTCCGTCGATGCCGAAGGCGGCAGCACGGTGTTCGATTCCGTCCAAGCGACGTTCGAGATCGCCAAGGGCGTTTTGCGCAACGACGATCTGCTGATGCTGCTGCCGAACTTCAACGCGACGGGGGCAGGGCAGGTCGATCTGGGGGCGCAGAGGCTGGACTATACGGTCACGCCCAAGGCGCTGCGCGTCAATGCGTCGCGCGGCGGGCTGGCGGTGCCGGTGCGGATCAGGGGGCCTTGGGCCGAGCCTGAGATCAAGGCCGATCTGCGTGCCGCGATCGACCTGAACTTTGCCGAGGAAAAGCAGCGGGCCGAGGATGTGGTGCGCCAGAAAATACAGGAAGAATTGAACATCGCACCCGACGACACCCGCTCGACCGAGGATATCGTGAAAGATGAGTTGGAGAATGCGGTCAGACGCGAGTTGTTCAAACTGTTCGACTAGGCGCCCCGCACCGCCCCCTGCCGCCGCTTGACGAAACTCATGGTGGCGTAGGCAGGCGGGCTGCGGTAAGGCTGACGCGACATTCTAGGAGAGGCGCAATGGCCAACGATCTTTTCAACAGCTTCATGACCGGCCCCGACGAACAGGGCCGTTTCGGCGATTTCGGCGGGCGCTTTGTCTCGGAAACGCTGATGCCGCTCATTCTTGAGCTGGAAGAACAATATGAGAAGGCCAAGACCGACGACAGTTTCTGGGCCGAGATGCACGACCTTTGGACCCATTACGTTGGCCGCCCCAGCCCGCTTTATCACGCCGAACGGCTGACCGAGCATCTGGGCGGCGCCAAGGTCTATATGAAGCGCGACGAGTTGAACCACACCGGCGCGCATAAGATCAACAACGTGTTGGGGCAAATCATCCTCGCCCGCCGCATGGGCAAGAAACGCATCATCGCCGAGACCGGGGCGGGCCAGCACGGCGTGGCCACGGCGACGGTCTGCGCCAAGTTCGGCCTAAAATGCGTGGTTTACATGGGCGCGCATGACGTGGAGCGGCAGGCCCCCAACGTCTTCCGCATGCGCCTTTTGGGCGCCGAGGTGGTGCCGGTGACGAGCGGTCGCGGCACGCTGAAAGACGCGATGAACGACGCGCTGCGCGACTGGGTGACCAACGTGCGCGACACTTTCTACTGCATCGGCACCGTGGCCGGACCGCACCCCTATCCGGCGATGGTTCGCGACTTTCAGTCGATCATCGGCAAGGAAGTCCGCACCCAGATGGAAGAGGCCGAGGGCCGTCTGCCCGACACAGTGATCGCGGCCATCGGTGGCGGCTCTAACGCCATGGGGCTGTTCTACCCCTTCCTCGACGACAAATCGGTGAACATCATCGGTGTTGAGGCCGGCGGTAAGGGCGTGGACGAGAAGATGGAACATTGCGCCTCGCTCACCGGTGGGCGTCCGGGCGTGCTGCATGGCAACCGGACCTATCTGTTGCAGGACGACGACGGGCAGATCCTTGAGGGCTATTCGATCTCTGCCGGGCTGGACTATCCCGGCATCGGCCCTGAGCATTCCTGGCTGCATGACATCGGCCGGGCGCAATATGTCTCGATCACCGACCGCGAGGCACTGGAGGCGTTCCAGCTCTGCTGCGCGCTTGAAGGGATCATCCCGGCGCTGGAGCCGAGCCACGCGCTGGCCCATGTGCTGAAGATCGCGCCGGAGCTGCCCAAGGATCACCTGCTGGTGATGAACATGTGCGGGCGGGGCGACAAGGACATCTTCACCGTCGCCCGCGCATTGGACTTCGACATGGGTGAATTCGCCTAGATTCCCATCTGAATCCGAGTCGAGTTTGACGGGTCCGCGTGAAAACGCGGGCCCGTTTTTTATGTGACAACGCGCGGTACGTGATTTGCGCATAAACTTTGGGTAGGGGCCAAAGTTCTTTGCTGAAAAAGCGCGAAAAAACTTTCACATCGCGAAAAGACCGGCTAGCCTTTCGTTGTAGCCCGCGCGCCTGCCCGCGAAACCCCGTTTCGCCCTTGCAGGCTTGACGCAAAGGCAATCTGCCCCCGTTTTTCGCGCCCGATTGGCTTCGTAAACCAAAGTTTATGACGCTCTTACAGGGGTTTAGATCGGACGATTTAAACCCGGGGCAGATAGCCAATCCCCCCTCGAATGCCCTTTTCCCTGTCATCCCAACGACGCCGCGTCACCGATGAGCGGCTCGCAACCCAACCCGGGACTGAAAGGAACACGACATGAAAAACGCATTCGCAACCGCCACACTGATCCTTGCCACAGCAGGCACCGCCGCCTTCGCACAGGGCATGGAAGGCCAGCAGGTCGGCTATACCGCAGATCACGCAGATGCCGCCTATTCGACACGCAACGTCACTTCCGACGCTCTGAGCTTTGACGACCTGCGCGCCGAAACACCTGCGGAGGCAACAGCGACCGTATTCGTCACCACACAAGACGCACAAGAAGATGGCCGTTTCGTCCGCTAAACGCGGGCCACGGCTCCTCCCCCTAACTTTCTCCCCCGAAAGGCTAAAACGATGAAAAAGACACTCGCAACAACCGCACTGATCCTCGCCACCGCAAGCACCGCTGCTTTCGCTCAAGGCATGGAAGGCCAGCGCATCGGCTATAACGACAAGACCGACAATGGCGTTTCCTACTCCAGCCGCAGCGAAGCCGTGGATGAGACCAAGCTGGAAGTCTTCAAAGAAGGCATCCTGCGCGCCGAAGACCTGTCCGACGTGACCATCACCGTCTTCCCGACCGCGCAGAGCGACGCTTCGGTCAACCGTTTCCCGCGCTGATCGCTGCGCGACCCTAACTTTCCCCCGAAAGGACACGACATGAAAAAGACACTCGTAACAACCGCCCTGATCCTTGCCACCGCAGGCTCCGCCGCTTTCGCACAGGGCATGGAAGGCCAGCAAATCGGCTATAACGACAAAGCTGATGCAGGCGTTTCCTACGCCAGCCGCAACGACGCGGTCGACAATGTGAAACTGGACATCTTCAACAACGGCACCTTCCGCGCAGAAGACACATCTGACGTGACCGTCACCGTCTTCCCCGCCGCGCAAGACGCCGAAAAAGTGAACCGTTTCCCGCGCTGATATCGGCCTGATGCCTGCTAAGGCATTGCGGTAAAACAGTCTTCCGGCCAGCCAAGCAACCCTGAACTGGCCTCAAGAGAATGCACTCGCCCCCCGGGGCGGGTGCCAAATCACTAAGGGTTGATCAGGGCGCATGCCCGCCATCCCTTGCACTTCGGTGCGCCGCGGTTAAATACGGCGAACACCAAGGCAAGGCTTCACCATGAATAATAAGAAAAAGATCGCACTGTGGGTTATCGCCGCTCTACAGTTCAACGCCACTGTCTATTTCGTGCTCGTTTTTGCACTGGAGGGGCGCGGCGTGACGCTTTTCGGCACCCCGCTGGCTGACATTGGGCCGAACAAGGGCATTCAGGTTTTAGGTCTGATTCTCGGGGTCGTTCTGGGCTGGATGGCACTGCGGATGAGTCTCCAGCGTGCCGAGCGGGCAGAGACGGCGCTGCGTCATTGTACGGTGGAATTCGCCGATGTGCTCGAAGAACACTTTCGCGAATGGCACCTCACCCCGGCAGAGCGCGACGTGGCGATTTTCCTCACCAAGGGTTTGAATACACGCGATATTGCCGAGATGCGCGGCACGTCGGAAGGCACCGTGAAGGCGCAGACCAATGCGATTTACCGCAAGGCGGGCGTGACCGGGCGGACCCAGCTTCTCAGCACCTTTATCGAAGACTTGATGGACGATTCCCTGATGCCACGTCCCAAGTCGAAACTGCATCTCTGCCACGCGGCCTAAGGGCGGCGTGGCGCCTCAGCGCGTCAGTTCCAGAATATCGAAATCGCTTTCCACTGCCGGTGACGGGAACAGCAGCCGCGCGCGGGTGGGGTTGACCCGCTGGAACACGGCCACGTCGCTTTGTACCTTGCCGCCTGAGGTGAAATCTTCGGGCAGATCGGCATAATCGGACGGCGTTTCGCCCCGGACATAGCCCACCCCGGCATAGATCGCGCGGCCTTCTCGCAGGGTGATCTCGCCCTTGGTAAGCTGTGATCCGGTGAGTTTTTCAAAGGTGAAGCCGCGATTGCTGGCGGTAAAGCGGCATTTGAACGGGCTATAGGCCACAAGCGGGCTGATCCCGCCCAGCTTGATCGTGCGGCAAGACCAATCGCCCTGCAAATCGGCGGAGAATGCGACCTGAGGCTGCCCAGAGAGCGCGCGGGTCAAGATCGCCACATCCCCCGCGTCGCCCCCGTTCAGCGCTTGCATCATGGCATCGCCAAAGGCGGCGTCGAAGGTCTCCAACCGGGCGCTATCGGCGGGGCGGAGCGTGGTTTCCGCCCAAGCGGTGACGGGCAGAAGCAGCAGGAGGGGCAAGAGAGGCAGGCGCATGGTTAATCCTCACTCGGGTCGATGGCATGGTCGCGCAGCACCTCCAGCGGCACGATATCAAGCGCGCGCCGATGCGTAGCGGCCAGATGCACCCGCGGGGCGCAGCCCTCATCCGCGGCTTGCAGGAACCGCGCGGCACAGAGGCACCATGCGTCGCCCGGCTTCAGCCCGGCAAAGCCGAACTCGGGACGCGGGGTGCTGAGGTCATTGCCGACATATTTCGAATAGGCCAGAAACTCCGCCGTCATCACCGCGCAGACCGTATGGCTGCCCTGATCCTGTGCGCAGGTGTTGCAACGGCCATCGCGGAAAAAGCCCGTGACCGGATCGGTCCCGCAAATGGCGAGGGGCTGGTTCAGAACGTTGATGCTGTCGTCCGGGGTCATGGCTTCCTTTCTGTCTCAGCTTTCCTTGTCGAGCGACGCCGCGATCTGGCGGAAAATCTCGATGTTCTGCTCCGCCACCCCGGCCTCACGGAATTTACGGTCGGCGGCATTGGTGGCGATGACCACATCGCGGGCGCTGTCGACATAGATGTACCGCCCATAGATGCCGCGCGCCATATATTCCCCCTCGGACGCGCCCTGAGGGATCCACCACTGATAGCCATAACCGATGCGCCCTTCGCCGGTGGGGGCAGTGGGGCTGGTCGATTCTGTTACCCAGTCTTCGGGCACGATTTGCTGGCCGTTCCATTGCCCACCTTGGGCGAACATCTGGCCGAAACGGGCATAGTCGCGCGTGGTCATATTGAGGCCCCCGAGCACGAAGGCGGTGCCGGAGCCATCGACGATGTAATAGGGCGCATGTTCCAGCCCCAAGGGCGCGATGACCTTCTCGCTTAGCAACTCCGGCACGCTGCGCCCGGTGGCACCGCGCACCACCATGCCGATCACATGGGTGTCGATTGACACATATTGCCACTGGCTGCCCGGCGCGGTGAAGGTCTCGGACAATTCGGCGGTGAAATCGTCGAGCTTGCCGCCAAGCGCCACCACCCGGCCCATGCGGTTGATGTCCGAATCGTAGTCCAGATAATCTTCGTCAAAGGTGACGCCGCTGGCCATATGCAGCACGTTGCGCAGGCTGGCCCCGTCATAGGCGCTGCCCTTCAGGCTGGGGGCATATTTGGTCACCGGATCGTCGAGGGATGCGATCTGGCCCTCCTCCAGAAGGATGCCCACCAGCGCCGAAAGATAGCTTTTCGCCACCGACCAGCTGATGCGGCGGTCCTCGGGGCCGGTGCCTTTGAAGTAGTTCTCATAGACGATGGCACCGTCTTTCAGCACCACCAGCGCGGTCACGTCACGCGCCGCGATCCAGTCGTCCGCCGCCTTTGGCAGTTCGGTTTCGGGGCCATAGGGAAGCTCGGTCGTCAGCCCGTCTCCGCGCGAAACGGGGGCGGAGAGGAAAGCACCGTCCATATGGCTGAAGTTGTGAACGATCTTCTCTTCGGAGAAGAGCGAGTTCACCGCCAAAAGCCGTTCGATCTCTTCCCGCTTCCAAAGACCGATGACGATGGCCGCCAGCAAAAGCGCCAGCAAGACCCGGCCCAGCCATTTTCCGAATGTACGCATGATATCCCCCCCTGTTGGCCCGCAGTGAACCACGGCGCGGGGGCGGGGGCCAGCCCGACATTGCGTCAGGAGGGGCGTCAGCAGGGGCGTGAGGCCGAAAGCGTCAGCGGAAGCGGTCCATCAGCTTTTGCAGCGGCGATTGGGGCTCTGCCTCCGGCTCGGGCTTGCTGGGGGCGGGCTTTGGCTGGGCTTCGGTGGGTTTCTTAGGCCCCTTGCTGCCGGTGCCCGAGCGGGGCGGGGCCACGCGGAGCGCCACGGCATTCATAAACCGCCCGGTGTCGCCCCGTGCAAGGTCTGCCGCCCCGTCCGAGACGCCGCGCAGCACATCGTCCAGCCAGCCTTCGTCTGCTTTGGGAAAGTCGCGCAGCACATAGCCCGCCACCGCGTCCTTATGGCCGGGGTGGCCGATGCCCATGCGCACGCGGTCATAGTCCGCCCCGATATGCGCGTGGATCGAACGCAGCCCGTTGTGGCCTGCATGGCCGCCGCCGGTCTTGCATTTGACCTTACCGGGGGCGAGGTCCAATTCGTCATGAAAAACAATCACATCAGCGGGGTCAATCTTGTAGAACTTCATCGCCGCCTGAACCGATTGGCCGGAGTTGTTCATAAAGGTTTCGGGCTTGAGCAGCACCGCCCGGTCAGAGCCGAAACGCCCCTCGCTGACGCTGCCCTGAAACTTGCCTTTCCATGCGGAGAACCCGTGATCTTCGGCGATGCGGTCCAGCGCCATGAAGCCGATGTTGTGACGATTGCGGGCATATTTCGCGCCCGGATTGCCGAGGCCGACGATCAGTTTCATGGGCGAGGTCTCCTTTGGTTTCGCCTATCTTAACAAGCGGGGCGGGAGAATGTCCCCAAGGTCGCCGGAATTTTTGTAAATTCCGGGGCGATTTCTTTGAAAGAAATCGGGCCCCAAACGCAAAACGGGGCCGCGTGATGCGACCCCGTTTCAGCACTGCCTTGCGGCGCGCTATCATTCACCGTCGGGCGGGCCCATTTCGGTTGTCGGCACTTCGTCCGCTGCCGTGTCGTCATCGTCGTCATCCGACGCGGCAAGACCAGCAGGTGCAGAGATCGTGGCAACGACGAAGTCGCGGTCGATCGTGGGTTTCACACCTTCGGGCAGGTCGACGCGGCTGATGGTCGCGCTGTCGCCGATTTCGAGGCCGGTGATGTCGACGGTCACATGCTCGGGGATGTCCGCGGCGGTGACGACCAGTTCAACTTCCGGACGGACCAGAGTGAGCACGCCACCCTTTTTCAGGCCGGGGCATTCTTCTTCGCCTTTGACGTCGACGTTGATGAACAGGTTGATCTTGGTGGTCCGCTTGAGGCGCATCAGGTCGATGTGCGTGGGCAGGTCCTTGACAACGTGGCGCTGAACGTCGCGGCAGATCACACGAACGTCGTCGTGGCCTTCAACCTTGAGGTTGAACAGGGTCGCTTTGAAGCGGCCTGCGCGCAGCTTGGTCAGCAGCTTGTTGAAAGGGATGTTGATCGGCAGCGGCTCTTTGTCGCCACCAAATACGATACCAGGAACCATGCCGTCACGACGTGCTTGGCGAGCGGCGCCCTTGCCTGTCCCCGCGCGTACCTGGGCTTCAAGATCAGGAATCTCTCCGGCCATTTTAGTCTCCAAATTTGTTAGGGCGGGAATCCTCCAAGGCTGTATTCCCGCGTGAAGCCGCGCGTATAGACCGGTTTTGCCCGGCTGGAAAGGGCAAAAGGGCGGGGGCGGCGCTATTCCTGCGGCGTGCGCAGATAGCCGTCCGCCGCCATGAGCCGGTCATAGAGGGCGAACTCCTTGGCGCGTGCGGCGCGCAGGCGGGATTCGACCTCACGCGACAGGGGCGTGGGCAGATCGGGTGAGACGTTCTTGGGTTTAAGCTTGACCTCCCGCCCCAGCCTTTCGGCCAGAAAGTCGCGAAAGGCCGGTTGGCGTTCATAGGCGAAGAGGTGCTCGACCAGCAGGTCGCCATGGTCAGAGGTCAGAAAGGAAAGCTGGCTGCCGATCTGCGCGCGGGGCGGAGGCGTGTCGGAAATGACTTCAAGCGCGAAGTCCTCGAAACTCAGCCCCTTGGTGCTGAGCGGTTTGCCATCCAGCCGGGGCTGGCTGCGGTAGCGATACCAGCTTCGGATTTGGTCGACAGGGTTGCGCATCACCGCCAAGGCCTCGGGGGAGGCCGAGAAGGTTTCCTGCAAAAAGGGCAGAACGCGCCGCCGATAGCGCAGGGCAGTCAGATGTTTGCGCCCCCGCGAAAAGATGATCTCGGCCTCGGGTTTCAGCGCCATTTCGACAGCGGTGGTCCCGGTTTTCGGCGTGGCGAGAAAGGTAAGGTTGCGGCTGAGAAAGATCAGCATGTGCCCGGATCGCGTGGCCGTTCCTGCCAATCACCGCCGAAGTTGCGCGGGATAAGCAGGTTGTGCCGCCCGAGGTTGGCAATCTGCGTCTCTCCGCAGAGCGCCATGGTCAGATCCAACTCGCGGTGGATCACCTCCAACGCGCGGGTCACGCCCGGCTGCCCCATCGCGCCCAGCCCATAGATGAAGGCGCGCCCGATATAGGTGCCTTTGGCCCCCATCGCCATGGCTTTGAGCACGTCCTGTCCAGAGCGGATACCGCCATCGAGATGCACTTCGATCTGGTCGCCCACCGCGTCGAGGATCTCTGGCAGCATGCGGATCGAGCTTAGCGCCCCATCGAGCTGCCGCCCGCCGTGGTTGCTGACGATGATCGCATCGGCCCCGACTTTCAGCGCCATGCGCGCATCCTCGGCATCCAGAATGCCCTTGAGGATGACCTTGCCGCCCCATTGCTCTTTGATCTTGGCGATCTTGTCCCAATCGAGAGAAGGGTCGAACTGTTCCGCCGTCCAAGCGCCAAGGTCGGCGTTGTCGGTGACCCCATGCACATGGCCCACGATATTGCCGAAATGCCGCCGTTTGGCGCCCAGCATCTCGCGCCCCCAGCCCCATTTGGTGGCAAGGTTGGCAAGCGTTTTGACCGTCAGTTTGGGCGGGGCGGAAAGGCCGTTTTTCAGGTCTTTGTGGCGCTGACCGAGGATTTGCAGATCAAGCGTGATGACGAGGGCCGAGCAGTTCGCGTCCTTCGCGCGCTGGATCAGGCGGCTGACATAGTCCTGATCGCGCATGGTATAGAGTTGAAACCAAAAGGGTTTCGTCGTCGCCTCTGCCACGTCTTCGATGGAGTTGATGGACATGGTCGACAGGGTGAAGGGCACGCCAAAGGCTTCGGCTGCGCGCGCGGCTTTGATTTCCCCGTCGGCACATTGCATCCCCGTCAGGCCCACGGGGGCGAGGGCCACCGGCATGGCCACGTCTTCGCCGATCATCTGCGTCGCCGTGCTGCGCCCCGACATATCCACGGCGACCCTCTGGCGCAGGCGGATTTGGTCAAAGTCGCTGCAATTCTCACGGAAGGTCTGTTCGGTCCAGCTGCCCGATTCCGCGTAGTCGTAGAACATCTGCGGGACGCGGCGTTTGTAGATACGTTTGAGATCGTCGATGCTGGTGATGACGGGCATGGGCCACCTGTGCTGAATGGGTTAACTTTTGGTAGCAACTGGTGGGGGGCTTGGCAATTGGGAAGGCTGCGGCGACGAAAAAGCCCGCGCGGCCAGTGGGGCAGCGCGGGCTTGGGGTCGTTTGCAGAGGCGAGGGGGGTTACGCTGAATGCGCCCCGTCGGCCAGTGATTTCACAAAGCCCAGCACATCCTCTGCGCTGTCGCCATTGGCGATCCGGCTGACGATGGCCGAACCGATCACCACACCGTCGGCCACTTCGGCGATGGCGCGGGCTTTCTCGGGCGTGTTGACGCCAAAGCCCACGATGACAGGCAGGCCGCTGGCCTTTTGGATGCGCGCCACCTCGGGCGAGACATCGGCGGCATTCGCCTCGGCCGAGCCGGTGATGCCGGTGATCGAGACATAATAGACGAAGCCGGAGGTGTTCTGAACCACGCGCGGCAGGCGCTTGTCGTCTGTCGTGGGGGTGGCGAGGCGGATGAAGTTCAACCCGGCGTCCTGCGCGGGCAGGCAAAGCTCGATGTCTTCTTCGGGCGGCAGGTCGACCACGATCAACCCGTCGATCCCGGCGTCTTTGGCCTCTTTCAAGAAGTTTTCGACGCCCATGGAATAGATCGGGTTGTAATAGCCCATCAGCACGATCGGGGTCGTGTCGTCATTTTCGCGGAAGGCGCGGACCATTTCCAGCGTGCGGTTCAGCGTCATGCCCCCTTCGAGGGCGCGTTGACCGGCAAGCTGGATCGTTGGGCCATCGGCCATCGGATCGGTGAAAGGCAGGCCAAGTTCGATGATGTCGACCCCGGCAGCGGGCAGGCCGCGCACGATTTCCAGCGAACGGTCGAAATCCGGGTCGCCCGCCATCACATAGGAGACAAACGCCTTTTTGCCGCGGGCGCGGAGGTCTTCGAATTTGGCGTCGATACGGGTCATGTGGCTTGCCTCATTTGGTGCTTTCCTCGGCAATGCCGAATGTCGCGGTGAAAATCAATCCACCGCGGGGCAGGGGGCGGCAAAATTCGCCTCCCGTGGGCGCCTATGGCATGCCGCGCCCTTCCATTCTGCGCAAAGCCTCCTATCTCATGGGCCATGAATTATGTACTCGCCCTTTTCCTGCCGCCGCTGTCGATCCTGCTGATCGGACGGCCGATCCTGTCCATCGTGGTCTTCCTGATCTGGTTGCCCGCGATCATCTTCTCAGGCGGGTTGACGCATCCGATGTTCATCCTGCTGGCTTGGATACTGATCTATCAGGCGCATCAGGACCGACGCGCGCGCTGAGCCTTGCGCTTTGCGGCCCTTACCCCTAACACACGCGCAGCTTTTATAGGGGTATCGTCATGGGTTTCAAAATGGGCATCGTCGGTCTGCCGAACGTCGGCAAATCGACCCTTTTCAACGCGCTGACCCGCACCGCAGCGGCACAGGCGGCGAATTTTCCGTTCTGCACCATCGAGCCCAATGTCGGCGAGGTGGCGGTGCCTGATGCGCGGCTCGACAAGCTGGCCGAGATCGCCAGTTCGAAAAGCATCATCCCCACGCGCATGACCTTCGTCGACATCGCCGGACTGGTGAAAGGCGCGTCGAAAGGCGAAGGTCTGGGCAACCAGTTCCTGGCCAACATCCGCGAAGTCGACGCCATCGCCCATGTGCTGCGCTGTTTTGAAGACGGCGACGTGACCCATGTCGAAGGCCGCGTTGACCCCGTGGCCGATGCCGAGACCATCGACACCGAACTGATGCTGGCCGACATCGAGAGCATCGAGAAGCGCCTGCAGAATATCGTCCGCAAGGTGCGCGGCGGTGACAAGGAGGCGGTCCAGCAAGAGCGTCTGATGCGCATGGCGCTGGAAGCGCTGGAAGACGGCAAGCCCGCCCGCGTGGTCGATGTCGACGAAGATGACGCCAAGGCTTGGCGCATGCTGCAACTGCTGACCACCAAACCCGTGCTCTATGTCTGCAACGTGGGCGAATCCGAGGCCGCCGAGGGCAATGAACATTCCGCCAAAGTCGCCGAGATGGCCGCCGCACAGGGCAATTCCCATGTGGTGATCTCGGCCCAGATCGAAGAAGAGATCAGCCAGCTCGACGCCGAAGAGGCTGAGATGTTCCTTGAGGAAATGGGGCTGAAGGAAGCCGGGCTCGACCGGCTGATCCGCGCGGGCTATGAGCTTTTGCACCTAGAGACCTATTTCACCGTCGGCCCCAAGGAGGCGCGCGCTTGGACCATCAAATCCGGCACCTCTGCGCCCAAGGCGGCTGGCGTCATCCACGGTGATTTCGAAAAGGGTTTCATCCGCGCCGAGACCATCGCCTATGATGATTTCGTAAGCCTCGGCGGCGAGGGCCCTGCAAAAGAAGCCGGCAAGATGCGGGCCGAAGGCAAGGGCTATATCGTCAAAGACGGCGACGTGCTGCACTTCCTGTTCAACACCTGATCAGCGAGGGAGGGGCCGAGGCCTCCGCCCACATAAAAAGCCCGGCAGCGCGCGCTGCCGGGCTTTTTGTTTGTTAGGGCAACAGCTTACTTGCTGTCGTTGCCCGGGCCAAAGCCACCGTAGACATAGCCTTCACCGGGGCTGCGCAGGGCGTTGCGCGTGCTCATCACGGTGTCGCGGTTCTTGTCGGTATCGGCGGTGTTCAGCATGATGTCGTTTGCCTTGGTCGAGGCATGCGGGTTCCGCATACGGTCATTGTTGCCATAGACGTCGCTTGCGTCAGCGTTCACCGAAGTGTCGAGGAAAATGTCGTTGTGACGGGTGGAGTTGTCGGCAACGGCAGCGGTGGAGATCAAAGCGGCGGCGGCGGTGGTCATGATGAGTTTCATAGCGTGTTCCTTCAGGTTTCTGTTAAATCGCGTCATTGCGATGTCATCGTTTGTGGTGAAGTAACGGGCGCTCCGCCGCGAAAGTTTCGCTGCGGTTGCGAGTTTGTGGGGATGGCGGGGCGTTTTGCTTGTTCGAAGGAAGGCTGCGGTCTGTTTTTCGTTGTTTATTCAAACAGTTGCTCTGCGCCTCGCATTGTTTCACAAGTTATTCACGCTGCCGTGTAAGTTGCTACAGCCGCGCCAAATGGCCGGGAAATGCCGCTGCCTGAGGCGACGAGCGCGGCTGTTTCTAACCAGCGGCACGGTTGATCAAGGAGCATTCCGTCTCAGCGCAGCGGATCAGCGGGCGGAAAAAGAAACCCACCGCAAGAAATGCAGAATTTCCCACGAATTTCGCCTTGCCCCTCGGGCGCGACCTCTTTAGACGGGTCGACGGAGACGTGGCCGAGTGGTCGAAGGCGCTCCCCTGCTAAGGGAGTAGGCCCGGAAGGGTCTCGAGGGTTCGAATCCCTTCGTCTCCGCCACCCACACCTGCACGATAGCACCGCCCCCGACCGGGCCGTCATCGCATGCGCCGCAGCGTACCCCCGCTTTGCAACTTTGTAACATTTGCCCGGCACGGTCTCACCAGCCCTCCGCCTTATTCTCGGCAGAATTTTCGGCCAGCATTCTAAACGTCCGGGGGGACCAGATCCTTGGCGATGGCGGCGAGACGCCCCATCGCTCAGCGAAAGGGAGGTTCCAGATGTTGGTTAACGTAAGAGACTGGTCTCGCATCCTGCATAATTGCATCTTCTCCGATGCCGATCAGTCGCTCTGTGCAAGGGCGTGGCAATACCGGGAGGAGAGGGTTCTTTGGGCGCTTTGGGTCATGATCTTTACCCCGGGCCATTGCGAGCGGAGCTTCCGCCACCACCGCAAGTTGCTGCGCGCCAAGGCGCGCAGGTCTGCGGGCAGCGGCGGGTAACAAAGCCGCCAACAAGCACGTTATCCCCGCGGAATTCTCCCGCTGGGCAGTTGCATGCAGATGCATTCACGTTCACTTTGCCGGCAACGCCGCAAGCGGCCGGTTTGACCGCGCCGCTGGCCTTACCCAAGCAAAGGACAGCCATGCTTCGTCACGATCCCATTTACCCGTCCCACCGATCTCCCGTGGTTGCCGACAATGTCGTCGCGACCTCTCAGCCCTTGGCCACGCAGGCCGGTCTCTTGATGATGCAGCAGGGGGGCAATGCGGTGGATGCGGCGATTGCCACCGCCGCGGCGCTGACGGTGGTGGAGCCTACGGGCAACGGGCTGGGTTCTGACGCTTTCTGCATCCTGTGGGACGGGGAGAAGCTGCACGGGCTCAATGCCTCGGGCCGCGCGCCTGCCGCTTGGTCGCCTGAGCGGTTCCCTGAGGGCATGGTCGAGCATGGTTGGGACAGTGTCACCGTGCCGGGCGCGGTCAGCGCGTGGGTCGAATTGATGGAGAAGTTCGGCAAGCTTGATCTGGCGACGGTGCTGGCCCCGGCGATCCGCTATGCCGAAGAGGGCTTCCTCGTCTCGCCCACTATCGCGACACTCTGGGCGCGCGGGGCCGAGGTTCTGGGCAAGCAGCCGGGCTTTGCCGAGACCTTCCTCCCCGAGGGGCGCGCCCCGAAAGCGGGGGAGCGGTTCCGCAATCCCGGCGCGGCCCGCACCCTGCGGCTGATCGCCGAGACCAATGGCCGCGCCTTTTACGAAGGCGAGATCGCCGAAGAGATCGTGGCCCATGCCAAGGCCAATGGCGGCGCGATGACCATGGCGGATCTGGCGGCCAGTAAGCCCGAATGGTGTGGCACGATCAGCCAAAGTTTTGACGATGTGGAACTGCATGAAATTCCGCCAAACGGGCAGGGGATCGCCGCGCTGATGGCGCTCGGCATTCTGGAACATAGCGACATCCGGGCGCATGGCGCAGACGACCTGATGGCGGTGCATTTGCAGATCGAAGCCTGCAAGCTCGCCTATAGTGATCTGCATGCCTATGTGGCGGACCGCACGGCCATGACGGCGGTCGACGAAAAGGCGCTGCTCGATCCCGCATACCTCAAGTCCCGCGCCGCGCTGATCTCAACCGAGAAGGCGCAGGACTTTGGCGCCGGCGCGCCCAAGCAAGGCGGCACGGTTCTGATGAGCACGGCCGATGCCTCGGGCATGATGGTCAGCTTCATCCAGTCGAACTACGCGGGCTTCGGCTCGGGCGTGGTGGTGCCGGGGACGGGCGTGTCGATGCAGAATCGCGGCTTTGGCTTCACCACTGAGCCGGGGCATCAGAATATCGTGGCGGGGGGCAAACGGCCCTTCCATACGATCATCCCCGGTTTCGCGATGAAGAACGGCCAGCCCCTGATGGCCTATGGCATGATGGGCGGCCCGATTCAGGCCCAGGGCCATATGCAACTGTTGCTGCGCACGCAGCTTTGGGGGCAGGACGTTCAGGTCGCCGCCGATGCGCCGCGCTGGCGCATTCTGTCGGGGCTGGAAGTGGCTTGCGAACCAGCGATGGCGCCCGAGCTTTTGCAAGGGCTGCGCGATCTGGGTCATGTCGTCCATGTCGAAGCGCCGGACAACGCGTTCGGCTTCGGCGGCGCGCAGCTGGTGCAGCGCTTGCCCGAGGGCGGATATTC
Organism: Sulfitobacter sp. 1A12779; assembly: GCF_043557315.1. Classification (NCBI taxonomy): domain Bacteria; kingdom Pseudomonadati; phylum Pseudomonadota; class Alphaproteobacteria; order Rhodobacterales; family Roseobacteraceae; genus Sulfitobacter; species Sulfitobacter sp. 1A12779. Next base: position 13,395 of record NZ_JBIFFU010000005.1, on the reverse strand, counting down.
CGCCGGATCCGATCCGCGCAAAGACGGGCAGGCGGCGGGTTTCTAATTAGGGCCGCTACCCCTGTGAGTTTGGCATGGCCCGTTCCGGGGCCATGCCGTTTTGTTTTCAGCCTTGCCCGCGCATCGCGTCGACCGACCACGGCCCCGGCCCGGCGGCGGCAAGGTAGAGAAAGCCAAAGCTGTAAAGCGCCGCCAGTTCACCGCCATTCAGCAGCGGAAAGAACCCCTGCGGCATATGCGCGATGAAATAGGCCACCGCCGTCAAGCCGCTCAGGATAAAGGCTGACAGGCGCGAGAACAGGCCGATCACCAGCAAGACGCCAAAGACCAATTCGATCACGCCCGCAATTCCACCCATTGAGGCGATCGACACGCTGTTCATCGGCCCGGCTGGAAAGCTAAGGATTTTGGTCGTGCCATGTTGCAGCACCAAGAGCCCCGACATGATACGGAAAAGCGAGAGTATCTGCGGCTGGTAGGGGGAGAGGAAGGTCATGTTTTCCCTTTCAGGACATTGAGTTGTTCATACGAGCCCAGTTTCAATCGCAGCCCGCGCAACCCGTCCAGCCCTAAGCGCCGGAGGAGGGGATGTGTCACGGACCTGTGATGCTGAGCCCCGTAGGGAACCGTGGCGAGGGACGCATTTCACGGGCGTTTGCAGATAATCGAAAAAAATTCGCTTCAATCGGTCAATTGCTCTTGCGCACCCCGGACCGCCCGCGTTAAAGAGCCGCTGTCCGAAGGCGTTGCCCGAAAGACAGACATAGGAATTCCGGCGTAGCTCAGCGGTAGAGCAGTTGACTGTTAATCAATTGGTCGTAGGTTCGATCCCTACCGCCGGAGCCAACCTCCTCTGAACTGGTTGGAAACAAACGAAAAAGCGCTCCCTCGGGGGCGCTTTTCGCGTTTCGGACACAGGTTTTGACACACCGCCTTACACACTCCGGACACAGCGGAGTCACAAGGAGTCACACTTGGTGCCAAAAGCCCGTTCCAAACACGCGCGCATTCCTCATCTCGAACTTCGGCCTCAGGGATACGTTTGGCGACGACGAATCCCCCGCTCAATCCTTCGTCTGAACCAGATCGCGGATAGCCCCCTATCGACAAAATTTACCCCAGATCGAGTCAAACCGACCCAAACCGAATGCGGTTTGCGAAGGGCGATCGCGCATTCGGAGGGACTTTCTAATTTGCAAGAGGAAAATTCGGGGATTCAAACCGTCGATTCGCAAATCTCCATATGTTTTGCGCTGAAAACCCATGCTTTTCCGGAGGCTGCTGATCTTGCTCGCAAGCTCAGCGCCATCAGCGATCAGATTTTCCTCTACGCAGCGACAAGCATGAGTCTTTCTCCCCAAGATACCACAACTTTGCTGACAGCCTTTGCCCGGTTCGAAATTGAGGCGGGGGATCGCGAGCGTGCACTGGCGGATCCGAGGTCGCCGCAGCTCGCGCAGGCGGCGCTCGAACGAGAGGCCGCCCGACAGGCGGTCCTGCGAAAGGCATTCTTTCAGCATGATTACAGCATAGTGCAGGAACCGCTGCGGCATGTTGCCAACCATCTTGGCATCAAACTCCCCGCTGCGGCGAGCGAACAGGCGCGCCTTCTCGCCTACGAAGCTACTCGCGTGATGCTCGATGCGAGCCAAGAGAAGGTTCGGCGCGACCAAGGAGAGTTCCCCGGTCCGAGTCCCTACTTTTCCAGCGTGATTGCTGAACAATCAAACCCTGGCGCAAATGCCCAAACTCCCACGACGATGACGTCCATCTCTCCAACTGACAAGGAAGAAGCCATGAAATTGTTTCCCCGATCTTGGTTTGCATCATCCAAAGCATCGCCACTTCAAACTGAGGTTCTTGAAGAACACACACCCGCGCCCTCGACGCCTACACAGGAGGAAGGGCTCCACGCCCTATTGAGAAGCCGAGGTGTGCTGCAGTCCTGCTCTCCTGAGGTTCTCGCAGCTTTAAAGAAAGGTGGTGCAATGGAGGTGTCAGACGGCTTCTTGGTCTATACCGCCTTGAAGTCCGCAGGGTTCGGCGATGAATGGCAAAGGCATCAGAAACCGGACAAGGCAGTAGGGGACAAGTGGCAAAAGTCATCGCTTTCCTCAGTGAGGACGGCTTCCAAAATTTGGGCCGAGGAGTTTCGAGCGAAAGAGTTTACGCAAGCGTCTCCCGACGACATTGAAAGCACAATCGAAATGATCCGGAGGCTATCAAAATACCATGGCAAGGGTAGAAAATATACTGCGAAGAGCTACCGAGCGCTAAACGCAAAAGTTGATAAGCGCGAAGCAGCAGCCATGGATGCGGCCGAGCGCGAAGCCCGGCGAAACGGCATCACGAATGAGGCAGAAATTCGCGATCTCCGCATGGCAAAGGCTGAACCACGACTGCGCGTGAATACCTTCGTGCGGCTTGTCCGCTCCGTTAATAGAGTGGGCACCATGCTCAAGAAGCTCGGTGTTATTGAAGTGAATCCCTTCGATATCTGCTCCTTCACCAACCGTGAAGAAAAAGCTTTGAAGGCGACGGAGGCCCTGCTGGAGCGTGAGCCCTGGGACGATCGGTTTGACGAGTTTTTGGCGTCTCCAGTATTTCAGGGGAAGGCGAATGGCGACGCAGATCCACTCTTCTGGATGCCGCTGATTGCCGCCCTGATGGGACTTCGCAGTGAAGAGGCCGCCCAACTGGGACCGATGGATGTTCAATGGGACAGCAAGGTCGCCTACGTCATCGTGCGGCAGGAATTGGGAGATTCAGTCAAATCGGCAAATGCGACACGAAAGGTTCCTGTGCATCCGGCTTTGATTGAACTGGGTTTCTTGGAATTGGCTGAGCGGGCAAAAAAGAACAGCCAACGTCGCCTCTTTCCTTCGCTTAAGCGAGGTGCGAACAAGGGCACCTACACCGAGAATTTCACAAAGACATTCGGGTATTATCGCCGCACAAATGACGTCTATTGGCACGGGCTTGATTTCCACGCCCTACGCACCACTTTCCACCACCGTCTATTAGACGCGTCTTGTCCGGGGGCCCACCGGCGCAAACTCATGGGGCACGAACCGTTGGATGAAGGAGAGAAGTCCTACGCGCAAAAGGGCATCAGCATGCCAAGCCTTCTGAAGGAGGTGGGTAAAGTTCCGTTCGATACAGCGCGCGTGCGAAGTCCGCTCGCAGATTATCCCAAGGCATTGCATGAAGGTAATAGACTACGCCTGGTGCATAGGAGTGCGTCATGAAACAGAAGGGCAACAAGTTTGAGGGGGGGCTTGGCCCTCGTTCAGGTGGAGGGAAGAGCAACTCAGGAGAAGATGGTGACCTTCCGTTCGAAGTAATGGAAGAGGGAGATGCTATGGTTGCATCCGGCACTGTCGCCGAGAGTAACGCAGGATCAACTTACGTGGCGGTTTGCTACAGGGGCGCACAACTGACGATGGAAGCGACCTATCAACCGAAGCGGCGAGGGCCGATCAAGGCTTCGTTCTCTCTTCCTCTGGATTTCTCCGAACCTTCCTATCTGTTCCCCCTCCTCGAGGGGGAGCGACCGTGGAGCGATTGGGTGCCGATCGAACACTTCGTGCGTGAAGCCCTGGAGGCCATGCCGATTCCGCCATCGGAGATTGAGATTTTCAAACGCCATCTTAGGGTTCTAAGATCTGTGAGAAACGGACCAGAGGTTTCGAAGCTCCTTTCCGCGCGACCGGAGAAACTCCGCCAAGACGCCCTTGCCGGTGAGGATGACGAGCAGTTGGCCAGTCGACTCGCAGGAATAATTGAGGGGCTGCAACGGAATATTAACCATCCTAAAATTCCTTTAGAAACTCTCGCTGCGGCTGGTAACTTCATACGAATGTATGAGGAGTTCTTCCGTGAACGGCAGCGGCGTGATGCAATATCGGCATACGACAGAATGGGCGAGAAGATATTCTTGAAAGAAATGGTGAAAACTCGTCATAGACCTTACCGGAGGTAAATTCGGGACTGAATATTTAGGGGTAAGGCCCAAAATCTTCCAGATTGAAAGCGTAAGGGGCTCGGAACCAGCAATCTGGATTGGTGATATATCTTCCCATAGCTCAACTCCAAGGCGGCTGAACACGGCCACTCACATTGTCCCAGAATTGCGGCCCTGGTTCCATTGGCCACGTAACGCAATTATCTTAGGGAAAGTCGCGCGACGCCACCTCGATTACAGCTGTGCGCTATCGCCGATGTGCCACAGGTTCAGAGTTCACGTCACAGAAGAGGGTGGGGGCACCTGTTAATCTCGATTTTGCTACCTCTTAGTCCACAATCAAGTTTTCTAACCAACCAAGCTAAGGCGGCGCTGGGGTAGATTTAGCGCCACCCGGTTTTAGCGTCATTTTTATGATAGACTCAGTCCAGCAGAGTAGGAACACAGGGATGACACACCCAAAACCGGATGAATCAGACCCCAAGTGGACTGAATGGTTTATAGAGAAGGTGGGCCAGCCTGGGCCCGAAGAGGAAGCCTTTTTCGAACGACGCCGACGTCTTGGAACTGGAGTTGGCCTCGATGAGGACGGGAACCTTGTCTATGATAAAGACCTTCCTCAGGCCAAGAACGCGCTTGGAGAATAGACGCAGCCCCTGGCGCCGTAGTGTTAGTGTTCTCTGGAAAAACTTTCGCCTGCTGTGGCGTTTCGGATACCGACAGCGGCAAGATATCAACCATATCTTGCAACGATACGCCGAGCCCATTGGTCCGCTCCAACCTTGTTAGTTGAAGTTCGCCGGTTAATAGGTCATATATGACCAACATCTATACTTTAAAAGCCACATAAGACCCGCAATGTCGAATCTTCGTGCTCAGAGAGCTTTAGTAGACCTTGGCCGCAACATCAAACAAGCGCGCCTCGCGCGTCGTCTTGCCATCCTTGATCTCGCCGAGCGCGCAGGCGTGTCAGAAAAGACGATCCAGCGTCTGGAGCGGGGCGATGCTGGTGTGGGCATCGGGAAACTGGCCGGGGTGCTTGCGGCGCTCGGGGAGCCCGATGCACTCGCAGAGATCCTGCGAATAGAAGAGGATGCTGTGGGCCTGTCCCTCGCAGTCGACGCGATTCCCAAGCGGGGGATATCCTATGTAAAGCGCGGCGGCACACGAGTTCCGGATAGCCGCCATGAGGACGACGGCGATGATGAAGGAATAGGCTTCTGATGGCCCCGGGCGCTCCGAAACAGAAGGTCACCCATGTCTGCCTTGGAAGCGCACTCTTGCCAGTAGGTAAGCTGCGGTTCACCCATGGGTCGCGCCGCCATCATTCCGAATTTCAATATTTCGAAAGCTGGCTGGACGATGCCCGCGCTTTCGCGATCGCACCTCACCTGCCGCTCCGAATAGCGCCCTCCTATGTGACCAAGGCATCCTCAGGCGATCAGCGCGACAGCCTGCCTTCCGTTTTTCAGGATGCAACCCCTGATGCATGGGGACGTCTCTTGATGGCGCGCGTTCACGGCCCCGATCTCAGTGAATTCGATATGCTTACCCTGTTGGATGATGCCACGCGTCAGGGTGCACTCCGGTTCACTGGAGAAGGCGGCGGGATCATCAGTGGACATCGCGCACCAGTGCCGAACCTCAACCAGCTTGACGCACTCCGGGAGATCACGCTCGGGGTCGAGCAGCGACGCGAGGTGTCGAGCGAGGATCTGCGCCTGATCGCAGACGCCGGCGCCTCGATTGGCGGCGCTCGACCGAAGGTAAATGTGCAAGACCGCAACGCGCTCTGGATTGCTAAGTTCTCGTCCCTGAGAGACCAGAGGCCTGTGGAGCGCATCGAGGTCGCGACGCTCCAGTTGGCGCGGGAATGCGGCCTGCGTGCGCCAGATGCGCGCCTGGTGCTGGAAAACTCTGACCATCCAGTGGCCCTGATCAAGCGCTTCGATCGGCGGGCAGGCATGCGTGTCCCTTATTTTTCAGCGCGCACGGCTCTTAATCGATCCGGAGCGGGTCAAGGCTCCTATACGGAGATCGCAGAGGCGATCCGGATGATCAGTAAAGCTGCGCGGGCAGATCTGCATGAGCTTTGGGCGCGAATGGCCTTCAACGTCCTTGTCACCAACACGGATGATCACTTGAAGAACCACGGCTTCATCTACGCCGACAACGGCCTTTGGCGGCTCTCTCCGCTCTTTGATGTGAACCCACAAGCGGGACGCCATCGCTATCTGGAGACGGCGATCATAGAAGGAGGGCCATTTGTAGCGTCACTCGATCTTGCGGTGGCCGCTGCGGAGTTCTTCGACCTATCGGAGCACGAGGCGCGCAAGCGGGTGCGTGCAATGGCATCAGTCATCGCCAACCGGTGGAGACCTCTCATGCGGCAATTCGGTGTTGGTGGAGAAGATCTGAAATCTCTCGCAGACGCCTTTGAACACAGCGAGGCAGAGAAGGCTCTTAGTCTCTGATCAACAGCCGTCGATCTCTCGGCGGCAACGCCACGGTTGAGCGTTTCTGAGCCTCGAAGCGCTACGTCCGCTTTGAGCTCCAAACTGACCGCGTAAGCCGTTGGAGGCTTCGCAGTGGCATCATGGGCGCGCTTGGTGCGGCCGGCCCAAAGCTGCAGTTCACAAACCAGCCGATTGCTGCCGTGCAGCAAAATCAAAGCGGATTTTTCTGCCGACACGATACACGGCGAGGACATCTACTCACCGAGTTGGGCCTCAAGTTTCGAGACGCATCCAAACTGAACAGGGTCGAAGCGGGATAAAACTTTCCTTTTCAAAGCCTTAGCGGCATGGAGGTCCAAACGCCGCATTTGCCATCCGGCTCAAAGGCGTGTAGAGCTTTGTTCAAAGACCCCTCACCGGGCCAAATTGAGGCAGACCCGTGATCACAGAAATCGAAATCGAGCGCTTCAAGTCGATCCGCGCGCTAAAGCTTGAACTTGGTAGGGTCAATATTTTTATCGGTGGCAACGGTAGTGGGAAATCCAACTTCCTTGAGGCAATAGGTATCATCTCTGCGGCTCTAAGCAGAGGTCTCTCAGATAGCGATTTTCGTCGCAAAGGCGTCAGAATTACACCGCCCGCCTTGATGAAGTCGGCCTTCAAATACCAAGATCTCCCGCGAACATTTACTTTGAAAGCTAAAGCCTCCTGTGATGTTCAGTATACTTGCACCTTGAGTTCATCCGAGATCGACACTGCGCTTGCATTCTCGCACGAAAACTTTCAGCAAGCAGGAGAAAAACTTTTCGCGAGAAGCCCGAATGGTGCGACCGCTATGGGTAGCCGCTTGAAGCGCGGAATGGACAAATACAGAGGCATTTGGGATCAAACTCGAAGTATCTTTGATTATCCGGAAGAGGCTTCTGAAGAAATTGAGAAAATCTCCAAATACGCCATCTACGCGCCTCAAACTGAATTTTTGAGAGGGCGTAGAGTAGGTTCGGTAGATACACCTCCAATTGGACTGCATGGTGAAGGCCTACCAATCGCGGTAAAGACCTTTCTTCATGATTTGCCTGTCCCAAACCGGTCGAGGAAAAAAGGTGAGAGAAATGATCCGGAGGTAACCCTTGTCAATCGAGCGGCACATTTGCCGTTTGCTCCTGGCTGGGCGTCCTCGTTCCAAGTCGGTAAGCTTTCTGAATTTACCACCTCCAGCGACATGGAGCTGGCAAATGAAGATATGGTATACTTTGTTGACAGCTTTATGCACGCCAAACGCAATAAGCTCTCCGTGTATGATAGTAGTGAGGGGACGCTGTTCCTATTGTTTGCTGCAATGCTCATCGCACACAAGCAATCCCCAAAGATTTTCGCTATGGACAATGTGGATAGCGCGCTGAATCCGAGATTAACGCGCCTTCTTCTGGATGAAATAATTTATTCTACAGAGGCGAAATCCAAATACTCGCTCAGCAGGGGGCCGGAGCAGGTTTTCCTCACCAGCCATAATCCGACATCTTTGGATGCATTCGACATTTTTGACGACGCTACCCGTATTTTTGTAGTTTCAAGATCTGAGGATGGTGAAACCATGATCGAAAGACTGCAGCCCCCAAGTGGCATGTCGCCATCTGAATGGCATGAAATTAGTCAAGGGCGCCGATTGTCCGAGATGTGGATCGATGGCGAAATCGAGGGCGCATTAGGGAGCGATATTTAATGCGCTTTGGTCTCGTATGTGAGGGGGCCACGGATTTCATTACAGTGGCAAATTTTCTTTCAACAGCGCTTTCTGACAGGGGCGTTTCTGCAGATTTTATTGACCTGCAGCCAGGGCTCGACAAGACAAGCGAAATGAATTGCGGGTGGTCAAATGCGCTTCTCTGGCTCAAAAATAATAACCTCAAGCAAAGGCAAGTATCTATTTTAGGTCGTGGACTTTTCAGTGGTCGACTCGCGTCAAAAAAGTGCGATGCTATAATAATCTGTTTGGACTCTGATTGCGCGGCAGATGAAGGGTTTATTAATTTTTGCAAAAAGCATGCAGGGGAAATTCCTGAGGGTCTCTCTCATATCGATACCGTGAAGCGTGCGATTGTGAATTTTAGCGAGTTATCGCTGGAAGGTGCTAAAGCTGAAAAACACGTGATTTGTGCAGCTTTGCACAATTCAGAATCATGGTGCGTGGGAGTCTTGCCCGATGATCCGGAGCGACAAGTCGAGCAAATCCCAATCGGAGAAACCAACGCATTGCTTCTTGCTGCGCTATCTGCGCTACCGAATGCAGTTCTCGTCGATGAAGGGCGAAGAATTAAGGATAGAGCTTTGCGAAATGATTTTTGCCAGGCGAACCTCGCAAAGATAGATCACTTGATTAGAAGGAGCGGTAGCTTCAATCAGATGCTCGATGATGCCCATGAAATTGCTGTAGCTTAGTGGCGCCGCAACATGTGGGCTCATTGCCAGTCATCGCGTCTCCTCAACCTAAGTATTTAGTCGGGTTAGATGTTCGCGCAGATAAGCTCGGTCTTGGGGTTTGGAGGCTTGGATCTCGGCTTGGGCAGAACATAAAAATTTACGGATTACTTAGCAAATTCCGTTAATAGTCTCAGACAGACTGCTCAACTGAAAAAAAATCAAGATCGATCATGAGGTAGTCTGCATGAAAAGGGCAACATTATATTTTTCATTCAGGTCGCGCTTTGCTCTGATACTTATTATCGTCCGAACGTCTGCCACCATGATCTGGTAGGGTTGAATTCGCACGTGCAGAGAAAGTCCGGTTTCCGCCCTTCATTCCAAAGGTCCTCGCAATCGCAGCGCAAACTGAGCAGCGGCAGCAAACGGCAGGAAAATCCGCTAAGTTGACCTCCAGCCTTGGTTAAACATAGCGTCGAGTCCACGAGACCGGTCACGAGCTGCACCACGAAATGCTAAGGGCTGGCTCAAGTTGGCGGAGTAGTGAATTGACAATATTCGTGCCGGTGATCCTTCAGATATTATGGATATCGACCTCAATCGGCATTTCGCCCTGCCGCGCATGACAGAGCGTATTAAGCGCGGCATCTTCCTCTTCTTCTTCATTGTCGGGTCACCGCAGGTCAGGCGCTGTCGTCCTCTGACGGCTGGGACGCAGCGAGTGCCTGAATGCTCTTTGCTGGGCCTTTGTAACGCACCCCTCGGACGGAACCGCCGTTAGCGCGCGCCATATCCGCGGGCGAAACTTCACCTGAACGAAGTAGTTCTTCATCGCGTTCGCGCGCGGCGGCTTTCTCAGCTGCGCGGTCTTTGAACGAAAATCTGGGCGCCTTGGGTTTCATGTCGTCTCCCTCGCGTGAAGCTTATCACCTCGATGTCGGTTTCCTGCTGGGAAACCGGGACACGTGTGGCCTGCCTGTGCCGCACTTGCAAAATGTGAATAGTGCCAACTGAAGATATTAGCCTCTTCAAGCATTGGGGGAAGTTCTGTCAAGCGGTGACATGTCACCGGCCTTCGGAGCAATTGCTACGATTGCAAAAGTGCGCCAGAACCTAAATCTGGCGCACTGAGGGAAAACAGCGATCTCTGATCTACTGTTACTTAACGGCTGTCGTTGCCGGGGCCGTAGCCACCGTAGATGTAGCCTTCGCCGGGGCTGCGCTTTGCGGAGCGGGTGCTCATGACTGTGTCCGCGTCGAAACTGTTGTCGGCTGTGCTGAATGTGATGTCATTGGCTTTGGTCGACTCAAGGGGTGCCAGCATGCGGGCTTCATCACCGAAGGTCTTCTCAGCACCGATCGAGGTATCCAGGAAGAGGTCATGGCGGTAGGTCGATGTGTCAGCCAGAGCGGCAGTGGAAATCAGGGCGATGGCGGCTGTTGTCATAATCAGTTTCATTCTACGACCCTTTGATCTTACGACTGTCGCGTGATTGCGACTTCATCGTTGCTGGGGGAGTAACGGGACCAGCATGATTAAAGTTTCTGCCGTGCAGCGCGCACGGTCTGTGCATCACCAAACAACTCACCGGTCTCGCGAAACTGCCGACATCGACGTAGAGGCTTTACGCGGATATCTGGTCACCTGTGGCCAGCCTGTGCCGCACTTGCAGACAGACCGGCGCTCGAACTCGTGTTGGGTAATGCCGTCGGGCACATCGCCAGGCCTGCGGGTCACCGTATGACCGCACTCCCAACATCGAACTTTGATGTGAGTGATGCCGGGTGAGAACAGTTCATCAATGGTGGAGGTCATATCTGATCGACATACGATATTGCCATCATGCCGCCAATACAGCGGCCGCGAGGGTTTCTCCCTCAAGCTCTTCCTGTGTGTCTGCGCAGGTGTCGTAGGTCAGCTGGTCCAGCAGCTCCGCCACTTGGCTAACGCGCGCTTCAAGTGCAGGGTCGGTCAGCTGGGGCATGGTAGTCAGGGTCTCATAAGCATTGTTCAGGTCAGCATAGGTGATTGACCATGTAGTCACTGTATTCACGCCGTCCTTACTGGGATTGATCCCGAGAGCGACGAGCTCGCAGTAAATATAGGAGTTGGCAATGTCAGCTGTCTCATCAGCGATGCAAGGATCGTCAATCGGGCTATTAGCCAAAAGGTCCCACGCAGGATCAAATAGAGCCCACCAGTGGCGCAGTGTCCCGACCTCACCAGTGAACGGCCAGCGACGAACTGCGCTGTGGCGCGCCGGATCACCGCCGCATGTTCGGTGAATCCATGCCGGCGCAGGGCGGAGATCGTCTCTTGGGTGGCCCTTACCAGGCCTCCGGCGTCCGCTGCGTGGAAAATGGTGGTGTCGGTGTCAGAAATCTTCGTCAAAATGCTTTGCTTCTATGGTGATAGGAGCAAGGTGGTTATGTTCGACTGATCCAAAAATAGAGTCTTTCCGGGTCGGCAATCCGTTAAATGAAGAAGATGGATGATATGCCCCTATGCCGGTCTTTGGCGATCGCACCAAGAGCTGATTAGCCCATTCCCGTTTGCACGCGGTGTAAAGCCTCTTTGCCGAACTTCGGCAGCGTAGCTTGTTTCGTCGTCACAAACGAAGGGCCCCCTGCAAAATGTCCGTGGTTCGGCATGCCTTACGACAGAACCCGTGCTATATGTATCTTGGTCATTGTGACATGGACGACGGAACAAAGGAGAGGACATGGCTACCTTTGACATTGTTGTGTCAATCGCGTCGGTTGTTCTGGCTGGCGTGACGATCGCCTATATGGCCTACTTGGCTCGGGTTAGCGGTCGGGACCGGCCGCACGATCCGGAGCGCCTGCGCCGATTTATCGCGAATGCGCCTTACCATCTCCTCAAGGGGGAGAAGAATAACGGGTGTAGATGACCGGATTCCTTATTGCGATACCTTGTCCGTGGACGACCCACTGGCGGGGGCATTGTTGACCCTGATCGCTAACCCAATAAAGAAGATTTCTGACGACGTCCTTGCCCAGCCAGTAGTCCAACGCCGCAGCGTTCCATTCGCTATTACTCCTTTAGAAAGTCAAATCCTTCACTGACCAAGAGTCCTCGGCTGGTGCTACAATAGCTGCACAGTCTTCGAGGTGAAGGGTCCCTCCAAAGGTCTTTGCAGCTTCTTTGAATCTACTTAGCAGCCGCTTTGAAGCCTTATTGCGTTTTAGATATCCTTTCACTGCATGTTCATTTTTGAAAACGCTTGGGGCTCCTGCTGCAATACCTTTGTAGTCGAACTTGACCATTCTTCCGTCGACCAATGCCAGCGCAATAGCTGCCTCAATGCGATCTCCCTGCAATTCATTCCAGGTGACTAATTCATTTACAGGCAGACCAGGTATCGGAATATTGCAAACCAGAATAACTCGTTTTCGAAAGCGAGCATGGGCCAGTCTAAGCCTCTCGACTAATTGACGTGTAGCCAACTCCCGAGATTGAAGTTGTAGTCGTCGGATGCGGGCATCTGGATGACAAGGCACCATCACTGCAAACCCACTATGGTCTGCCATTTCATAAGGCACTTCAGTCAAGGGTAGCCGATGTTTTCCATTCAAGTCTGGTGCCACTAACTCGAGTGGACTGTTGGCTGTATCGCCCCAGAATGCGCGACCTTGATCTTCGAGAACCGAGATCGGCAACTCCTGACGTCCAAGAACGATGACGGTTCCGCAACCTTCGTAACGATTTGAGCCTAACGACCGGCCTCCGAACCAAAGCCAATCGGCACCATGTAACTTAGTATTTAGCAAAATTTGGGAAATTTCTTCGTCGCTCTTTGCGCTGAAATCCCAACCCGCGTCTTCAAATATTTTCCTGACTACTTTCTTGGTAGCTCCAACAAGAACACCCTCTTTTCTTGAGAGCTGATCTCGCAATACTTCCCTTGCAATTACCCGGCAGAAGCCTTGGCGCTGTTGTTCGCTTTTTAACAGCGCTGTGCTGGACATCTGTTGATCGTGGACCTGCACTATATGCGCGTTCGGCCGTAGCGATAGCCTATGTTCAACTTGCACATCGCACCCAATCGCAGTCAGAATTTCGGTATCCGCGTCAGCATCCAAAATTAGGATAGGTTCCTTGTGCTCAAGGGGACGGCAGCGGCTAATGCGAAGGAATTCTGTCTGATTGTTGGCAAATAAACGAAGCCGTTCGCAGTCCGCGAGGTTCTTCTGCTTGGCCTCGCCCAAGACTTCCCAGACCGCAGCGAACCGGGATGCCTTGTGATGCACCCCCTCGGCGGCTTCCAGCTTCCTTTTCTGCGTTTCAATGTCCTGATCTGGCCGAATTTCGGCACCAGGTGCCTGTGCTTTCCGCTCAAGCTGAGCAAATTCCGTGTAGTCGCTCACTGTATACGGCAGGGTTAGGGGAGATTCACCTGAACAGAGCTTTCCAACAACCTGTGCAGCAGCCGTTAGAAGCTTAGTATAGGCGGCCTGTTGATTGTCACTGAGAACTGACCCGGTATTTTCACCGAGATTTGACCCACCCTCAGTTATGCGTCGTGGTTTATG
>NZ_JBIFFU010000049.1:0-7268 GCF_043557315.1 Sulfitobacter sp. 1A12779 | reverse complement strand
TGTGCCTCTGCAAGCCCAAGCGCTTTCCACACAACAGACCACCGTGTTGTGCCGCCAACTAAACGGATCCCGAGCGCCTTCAAAACGCGTGATAACGCTCTGTAGTCGTCGTTCTTCACCGGCTTCAGGCCAAAAAACTTGACCAGATCATCTTTCGAAAGTGGTGTATCTTGCTTCATGCCAAGGACATAGACCCCGGCAAACCCCTTCCCAAAATGGGCGCCGACCTTAGGCCGAAAATATTCTCGAAGCTCTATGCGAGATAATCACAAACACCCAAAAGAGCGCGAAACGGAGTACTACGAGCCGCTTGGAGTCTCCGGATGAAAATCTCATTCGCCCCCTTAGGGGACAACTTTTGGGCCCGACAGCACTGCAAAAATCCGAAAAAAGGACCCCTGCCCTTGCTTCCGTTTTGCGCAGCAGGTGTCGCTGCTTCCCATTCTCGAGGGGCGGCCGAAGCCTTGTCAGGAGCTCCGCCCATCCCCCTTTGAGGTCGCCTCTCCCCCGTCTTCCCCGGCAAAACCTGCGGAAGAAGGGGCGAGACTTCGGCATCATAGCAGTGGCTTAGGCACCGGGTGGTCAGGCCTCAAGATCTACAGTGAACCTAACACGACTAAGTCCGTCGCGGGCCCTCGCAAATCCATTGAGGCCCAGTTCGATATCCTGCTTGAGTTGCGCAGGAGTTCTTCCGTTTGTTTCCTCATGGATGATCAGCTTCATCTTCGAAGAAACGTCGCGCGCACCCTGCACCTGCACCGTAAGACCATCGTAAATCAGAGTGAAGTCGCGGAAGACAAGAGTATTCAGCTGCCTGCTGGAGAAATCCACCTGGCAAAACAACATGAACATAGAACCGATATCTACGCTACGCTCGACAGCACGTTCGACAAGAACGCAGTTTCCGGCACTACGGGTCGGAAAGTTCATGACGCGCGCGTCACAGACGCCCCCTTCAAGAAAAAAGAAGGCCTGAGCTTCCGAGGCAGGATATCCGGATGCGCTAACAAGCACGTGCCCGATGTCGATCCCCAAAAGGTCACCTTCGTCCGCCTCTAACGGACTCCCAAGATACGCGTCTACAAGCAGGCGCCACTTTTCCACGACATGTTGCGGAAACGAAGACGGCTTTAGGGTGAGGGGAATGACGTCAAGCGCTTGGGTGAGAGGTACTTCTTTAGACATTTTGTTCTCCTTAAATGGGCGGGGTTGAAAGTGCCCATGACAGGAACATCGGATCGAAGTTTTGGGGGCGGTAATCCGGGGAGATAGAAAAATGACATTTCTGCAAAGAATTTTTCGCCGGCCCCAATACACGTCCGACAGCGAAGGCTGTCACACCCGCCTTGTCAAAAAGACCTGCATGCACTGAGAATATGCGCAGCCACTCGCAACAATCAGCAGCGGTTTTGAAACAGGCGCGGCATTGCACGGTCAACATCCCGGCATAATCGTCCCGGGGTCCTGAGCAGGCACCATAGGCCCGCCATCCCCGGAAATCAGCAAGGCCCCTAAGGGTCCTCCAAACCTCCTGCAGTAGGTGGGGCGCTCAATCGATTTTCCGCTGCTCAAGTGCGAGCGAGCCGCTTGACGATATTTCCGAGGGCTTCGCGATCAACGGACTAGCGCCACACGACGTGTTGCTATATGTGTATCAGTATGTACAGCGCCTACATGCAAGTGAGTTTGTCATGCCGTCGCCACTGAATATTCGCGACATCGGTCAGGATCGCAAAGCTGCCCTCGAATTGGAATCGAAAGTCACAGGCAAATCTATTGCTGAGGTTGTTCGAGACTGGATCGACGCTGGCATCGCAAAAACCAGAACTGAACGCGAGCGCGCCGCCTGGATCGCATCAGCGAAAGAGGGCATTGTCGATGAGGCCCGTCATCTGGAACAGAACGGGCCCAGCCTGGCTCGGTTCAGACAGGTCTAAGTAATAAAAATACCCGCTTATCCACAATAAAAAGTAGCGAATATTGCAAGGTATTGGTGTAACTTAGGTTTTCCGCGCTTTTGCTGTATTTTGCGCGATTCTCCCGGTTTTTTCTTCGTCAAACAGCCTACGAGCCAACATTGCTTGTCTGGCGGAACGAACGGAGAGCATTGATGCTCACCGAACTGAAGTCGATCCCGGACATCTGGAAGAGAATGCCGAGCGAGATGCACGCGCGACGCTTCCTGGAGAATATCATATGGTGCAACTGGCAGGCACTGTCCGCACTGCGAGTCGGTGGCCTCGTCGCCGCTACGAGGCAAGACATGCCGCCCTGGGCTCTACCAGTGTCGTGATTGCCGTCTCCAGTTCACGGTCACCACACTGACCCCGACGCATAGCACCAAGCTCGACTTGCGTGTCTGGATTTCCGCGATGTTCCTGGTGCTGACATCGGGCAAGAGGATCTCTTCGGTCGTGATCGCGCGGCTACGTGGCGTGAACCAGAAGACCGCCTGGAAAATGGGGCATGCGATCCGAGAGATGATGGACGACCGGAATGGTGAGCTGCTGCCTCTGGAGGACATCGTCGCGACCTCTCGCGACGGACAGGCGCGGGCCAGGGTCGTTTCTGATGACAAACGGACCACGCTCGAGCCGGTTCTTCTGGAATGGGTCAATCCGGCAACGACCAGTCTAATGACCGATGGCAGCAAGAGCTACATCGGACTCGGAAAGACCATGGCCGACCATCAGTCTGTGATCCATAGCCAGAAAGAATACGCCAATCCACAGACCGGTGCGCACGTGAACACGGCCGAGGCATTGATCTCCCAGGTGCAACGTGCCCTGGTCGGGGTCTACCATAATCTTGGCAGGCAGCACCTTCAGCGATACCTCGACGAGATTGTCTGGCGGTGGAACCACCGTGAGCCCGTTCGGGAAGTGGTCAAGCAATGGGACACGAGAGCCGGCGTTGCACGAGAGAAATCGACAACAATCTGGCGTCCGATCCCAGCGGTTGACCAGATGCGCGTCCTCCTACAGGGCGGTCGGCAAGCAAGTCCGCCGCTCGAAGGAATACGGCCTATGTAGGCCGTTATGCTGACGCATTCCGTTCCGTGGGACATACAGAGCACGCATTGCTGCGATCCCAAAGAACGGAATGCGTCATCGCGTGCGGGGCACCAGGTCTACTTCTTTCTTGCCCCAAGATAACGACCAATATAGTATCCATAATGGCAAAAAAGCCGAATAAAGGACATCATAATAACCCTTAAGCTTAACCTCGACACGCCGTCCGAGATGCAGGATCGGGTTCGCGCGGCTGCTCGCGACCGCCGGCTCGCACTTGGGCTAACTCAGAGCGACCTGGCCACGCGGTCCGGAGTTCCTCTGGCGACCCTAAAAGTCTTCGAGCAGAAGGGGAAGATCAGCCTCACCGGCCTGCTCGCCCTCGCCGACGCGCTCGACGCCATCGCTGGCTTCGGCACCCTATTCCCGGCTGTCGAGGCGACTCGTCTCGATGATCTCGACAAGCCAACGACGCGACAGCGCGCTCGCACCCGCAGGAGTTCGTAACTATGGCCCGCCGTCTTCGCGTCGATATCGCCTTCGACTCGGACGATGTCCGCCCCGTGGGACAGATCGCTTGGGATTCCGCCCGCCGCTCCGCTGCGGTCGAATGGGACCCCTCTTTCGTCGCAGCCCCGCTCCCGATCTCGCCCTACCACATCAAGACGCTGGCCGGGCTCTATCGCACCGGTAATACGGCCGCCTTCGAAGGCCTGCCCGGAGTCTTCGGCGACTCGCTCCCTGACGGCTGGGGACGGTTGCTCATCGACCGCGAACTCGAGCGCCGCGGCAGCGGTCGCACCGCCATCACCCCGGTTGACCGCCTGGCGATCGTCGGCACCCACGGCATGGGCGCCCTCATCTATCGTCCAGAAGAGCGCGTGGTCGGCCCGAACAGCATCGACCTCGAGTGGTTCGCCGATCTCGCGACCAGCATGGCCGAAGACGCTTCCGTGGAGGACCTCCGCAAGGCCCGCGCGGCGGCCGGCGGCTCTGCCGGCGCCCGGCCGAAACTCGTGGCCCTGCTCGATGTGGAGACCGGCCGCGTGCGCGACCATCGGCGAACCCCGGAGCGCGGCGAACGGCAGGTGCTGATCAAGCACCGGGCGACAACCGACAGCCCGACCGCGATCGAAGAGGAAGAGGCCTACGCGAGGATGGCGCGGGCGGCCGGTATCGCCATGCCCTGGACGATGGTGCTGCGCTCTGGGCGCGGCGATGCTTTCTTTGCCGTTGAGCGCTTTGACCGCAGAGGCGCCGGACGGGTGCATATGCATACCGCCGCCGGCATGCTCGACGTCGACTTCCGCCAGCCGTCCACCGATTACGAGAACCTGCATAAGCTGGTGCGTTGGACCACCCGGCATGCTGGAGATCAGGACGAAATGTTCCGCAGGATGGCCTTCAACGTCCTCGCCCACAATCGGGATGATCACCTAAAGAACCACGCCTTCCTGATGGACGCTGGAGGCGGTTGGCGCTTGTCGCCGGCCTACGACGTCAGCTTCTCCGATGGGCCCGGCGGCGAGCACCATCTCGCCATCGCCGGAGAGGGGCGCCAGCCCGGCAGGAAGCATGTAGAGGCAGTCGGGCAGGCGCTCGGGATGAAACCCGCAGCGATCGCCGCGCTCATTGATCCGGTTCGCGCCGCCATCGCCGACTGGCCGCGACACGCAGACGCCGCCGGAGTTCCGTCGCGGCGCGCCAAGCAGATCGCCGGCTACTTCGCCACGTAAGGCCGGGTTGCGAGACAACGGTGTTACCCCCCTCCGCACATTCAGGTGCCGACACAAGGAAACATCCACCGCATGCGCGATGGCGAGGAAATCGTGTGTCGTGTTCAGACAGACCTTGGCATTGAGACGCCCTATATTCTTTGTGCTCGGGTCTTCCCTCGCGCCGCCTGGGGCGCAATCATTCCAAAACTGCATGTGCCAATTCATCTGGATGGCGTTCCGCACATCATAGCCATGTCGCAATTGGTTGCTATCCTAGGCGCACAAATCGGCTCTGTCATTGGTGACGCGTCGGTTTGGCGCGACGAGATCGTTGCTGCCATGGATCTCTTGGTTTCTGGCTTTTAGCGAATAGCAGCAGAACCTTTGGTTCTCAGTCCGACGCATTCATCCAAAAGAAACCTATCAACATTCACCGACGGGGCTGGGGTCGGCTCTGCCTCGTCTTGCTTTTCGCGCAAAATATCACCCGGGGAAATCGCGTCACGATGGGGGGAAATTGCGTCAAAACGGGGGGATTTTGCGTCAAACCACCGGGAAATTGCGTCAGAACGCGGGGATTTTGCGTCACGAATCCTGTAAGTGATTGCACTCAAACCAAAATACACGCGGCTTTGAATCAAGAGAATTAAGAAACCCTTGAAAGAGCCCGTGCCGGGCAGTTTTGGAGGGTTTGTTAGGGCTTTGCCCCTTCCTAAAGAAAACTCATCCGAGGTTTTGGCGCAGCCCCAGCAGTGCCTATTTGCTCTGGAGAGCTTCGCAAAAAGGGCCCCTGCCCTCCTTCGGCGAGGAACAGGAGATACCAATGCCAGAAAGTATAATTGAAACGATCGCCGCTGAGCGAGGCTACTCAGCGACTGATTTGTCGGCTGCGCATGAAGCCTTCCGGCGCAAAGTGCGCCTCTCGCACCCTGCGGGCAAATTCGACAAAGCCGGAGTGTTCCACCTTGAAGAGCGCTGCGACTGCTGTGAGGGCCTGCGACGCCCCAGCCCCGCCCGTCCCTACTCGGAAATGCATCACGCACGCTCTCTCACACATGTAGCACAGCTCTACGATGTGCCTGTGCTTCACATCCGACGCCTGGTGAAAGCGATCACCCTCAGCAGACAAGTCTCATGTACCTCACCTCATGCGCAGCGCCAACTCACAGTGCTGATCAAAAACGTTCTCAGGCCGGTCCTCCCCGACCCCAAAGGCCGAGGAGGACCCGAGATCAAAAGTAATGCGCCAGTTCTTCTAAGCTAAGGTCTGCATCAAGCGGCCCCGAATGCCCAATGACCACAGCCGTAACAATCCAAACACCAAACCCCACGGTCGTGCGAGGCGCCATCTGCATGGTCTCCATTGCGACCTCAAGCACCCGAAACATTTGCATACCCGCTTCGCTAATCTGACGGGGCGGCGCTTTAAACGCGCTTGCCTCTTGCGACAAAAGACGCGTCCAATCCTCCTCACTCCGGCTGTTCTTAAGAACACTCAGCGCCTCCGGCCACGCTTGTGAAAACACCACTGCCGAAGAAATATCATGCTTGCGCGCAAAGGCCCTGAGTCCAGTGGCAAGGACATCTACAACATCATTTGAGTTGTGAATACCTGCGCGGTGCATCTGCTTCGACAACTCCTCAGCACATGTAGGGGCTAAGCGGCGAAACAGCAGTAGCGCTGAAATCTGAGGGCCGGGAATACTTGTCTTATTGGTCATATGAAGGTCTTTCTTTCTAAGAAGGGTGAATGGCACGCAGCCCGCCTCCTTCTCGATTTAGGAGAGGCTGAACGACCTGCGCGTCCACAAAAAGACGCGCAGGGTGATCAGCCCCAGAACAGCATCAACCACTTATAAAATATAAGTATTTTCAACGTGCAGAGGCGTGGGTCTGCGCGCCGGCCAAACTAATTTGCCCCAAATGCACTATTCGGCAACCGTCCCCCGAAAAACGTTCCGATATCCCTTCTAAACCCTGCAGGGCACCGCCCTGCCCCGCCTACAAAGGAGACCGAAAGACCAAACCATTCCAAAAGCCATATTCAGCGCGCCGCAAAAAATTAACGCGCGCGTTTCCGCCCCAAAGAAAGCGATCCCAACTCCTCAATACAGCGCTTTCGCTGCATCCCGAACCGCAAGCCCAAAAGGAGATACCCCATGGCTGCTACCTCTTCGCTCAACACCCTGGACCTCAATGCCACCGGCGAACGCATCATGCTCAACTATATCTTAGACGCCCTCAAAACGGCGAACCGAGCCATCTATGATATCCCCCAGCCGTTCCTTCCCCCACACATGAATGCTCAAAACCTCGCTGACTTCCGGCTCCAGAAGATGAACGGCGGGTGGGTCGCAGATATCTATTTCAAAAACGTTCCAACTGGACAACCAGATGCAATAGGGACCCGCGATGCACATCCCTATAAGACAAGGAAAGAAGCCTTCCTCGCAGGTGCCGAAAGATCATGCCCCATAGCGTGGTGTAACTCGCGGCTGGCCGGGCGCTTTCGACGGCCGAGCTGATCAGTCCGTCTGCG
>NZ_JBIFFU010000048.1:0-7508 GCF_043557315.1 Sulfitobacter sp. 1A12779 | reverse complement strand
CTTTTGTGTCTGCATCGACACCGCCTACGCCCAGATCAATGAACCAGCAACCTCAGGACCGTTAATGTGACAACACCCGCGGAAGTCCTTCAAGCATCCGGGTACAAAAGGCGATGCAAGCGAAGCCATTTGGATTGATATGCTCGCCCAGTACCTGCCCGAAAGATACCAGGTTGCGAGCGCGCACGTCGTCGATAGCACTGGGAATTTCAGCGACCAGATTGATGCCGTCGTTTTTGACCGCCAATACTCGCCTTTTATTTTCACGTACGAGAAGCAACTCATTGTCCCGGCTGAAAGTGTTTACGCCGTTTTCGAGGCCAAGCAGACGGCAGACGCAAATCTTGTCAAATATGCTCAAGACAAGGTCGCATCAGTCAGAAGCTTGCATCGGACCAGTCTACCGATCCCACATGCTGGTGGGCTCTATCCACCGAAACAGCTCATTCCCATTATTGGTGGTCTTCTGACCTTCGAGAGCGAGTGGAAGCCTCCTTTGGGAGCATCTTTCGAGAAGGTACTCAACGAAGGCGATGGCGACAGAAGGTTGGACATCGGGTGTGTAGCGTCCCACGGGCATTTCCTGTTCGACAAAGAGGGCGGATATGACCTTGTTGAGGGGTCGAAACCGGCAACAGCCTTCTTGTTCGCGCTGATCTCACGCCTCCAGTTCAGCGGCACCGTACCAATGATTGATATCGATGCCTATGGAGATTGGCTGACCAAATAGTAACCGTAGAGTTCATTTTTTTTTTGGCATGCCTTCCAACACCACAAAAACCCTGCCTAATGGCTAGAGCAATCATATACCCAAACAAACACGCCAAAAGGGGAACCGTGATCCCACGGTTCCCCCTTGTTTTCAGATAGTCGTCCCTTCGCGTGCCAATTAGGCGACCAGCGAGAGCCCCGCGCCTGCGTCCTGCGGCTGCTCACCGCTGTCGATGAACGGGATGATCGAGAAGGTCTGCCCGCCGCGCTGTTCTTCGTTCTGCACGGCGTTGACGCGCAGGTCCCCATCGGGCGTGTTAATCAGCAGCGACAGGTAGTCGTTGCCTGTGCGGCTGCTCTTGGCCATCCACGCCGAGCCAACGCGGATCGGTGTGCCCCGGGGCGAGCTGACCTCGATCCGGTAGTCAGGGTGGGTCTCCTCGGATTTGTAGCTGTTCTCGATCAGCATGAACTCCAGATCGAACATCATGTTGGCGATGTAGCCGGTGAAGGCGTTGTCAGCGTCCATGGCAGTGAGCTCGCCCGAGATCGAGCCGAATTTCATAAGGCCGTTGGAGACCAGCGGGATAATCTCGAACTCACCGCTCTGGGCCGTGCGCGCCTCTTTCGTCTGCACCGCGTTGACCCGGAAAGGGCCGAGACCGACATCGATCTGCATCGAGATGTAGGGGTTGCCGCTGGTGTTGCCGGTTTCATTCCAAGCCGTGCCGATGCGCACTTTGCGGTCCGACTTGTTGATCGCCGTCACGTCATAATCCGGGCTGCGTTCGGACATCTTGGCCCGCGCCTCCAACTGGATGGCGATGTCAAAGCGCGTCGAGTGGATCATGCCGGTGTATTCGGTGGCTGCGGTCTCGACGTTGCGGGTGAGGGTTCCTGCGAACATGGGATAGTTCCTTCTTGGATTGGCCGGTGCCTGACGTTCTTGCCAGCGCATCCGGGATTGCTTTCACGACCCCTCCTGGGATCACAAACCAGAAAGCTTGCTTTCCTTTCAGCCCCGCCCACGGGTCAGAGCTGCCGTCCGACTGGGAAGGCCCCCGCGCCTCCGGGTGCTACACCCCTCCCCTGCCCGTCTGGTATTGATTGGCTGCCCGGATTTTCTGCGGCGACCTTCGGTTGCGCGATGAAGAACTCCGCCTCTTTTCCGTTCAACCGGTGCCCGCCCCGGTCGGTCAGTCCGATGCAGCTTCCATTCAGCACATAGGTGATGAGGTACTGACCGAGCCGGTCCTTGTGGACAACGTAGCCGGTATTGGCCCAATGCACGATCTGGCCGGCATCGACGGCGGCCTTGATGTCATCGAGTGTCATGGGGTCCTCCTCAAGAGAAATGGTTGGGGAAACCACGCAAGAAGCCCGGTCGTCCAACCGGGCTTCCGCGCAGCATTCGTTTGGTAAACGACCGAGAGCTGTCAGGCGCTTTGCGTGGTTTGCGTCGCGCGCGCCGCCATCCAATCCTTCAGGCCAAGAAGCGTTCGTCCGGCGGCGACCTCGGAGGCCCAGGCAACCCTTGGATCGCCGTAGGGCTCGGAGCCGACATGCCGGTCAATGTGGCCATTGGCCATCCATGACTCGGGCTGGATCCGTCGCAGCCAGTCCGCCATGCTCGGGATGCGGCCCTGGCAGTCTTCACGGACATGCTGCTCGCCGATCCAGCGCACGGGGATGTCCCGACCCGCGCTATTGGTCAGGGTCAGGCCGAAAACCCGTTCCGCCTCGAACAGGCCTTGAGCGTGGTGGCGCATGGCTCGGTGCGTAAAGAGCGCGAGGTGCTCTTTCGAGGCATCGAACCAGTCATGTATAGACTGATAGTCAGACGGCACCCCGCCGAATTTCCGGGCAGAGCTTTCAGCATGATGAAGCGGATGGGCCATCTCACAGCCCCTCGTCATAGCTGTGCGAGCATTCGACATAGCGGTCGGCGTGATCGAGGGTGATGCTGTCAGCTGCAATGTCCCAGGTCAGCGTGCCGTAGCCGCCTTCGTTGTTCTCGAACCCCGGATGATGGTGATAGGCGAGTGACCAGGCGAAATCGCCCACGGCGGTGACAAGCGCTTCCGGCAGTTTGACCTCCGCAGGCTGCACATTCACGTCCTCGACATTGCCAGAGTCGCCATAGCCTTCGTATTCAGCAGTGATCTCGCTGATGCCAAGCGCACGTAGTTGCGCGAGCAGCTCCGTTCGGGATGCCTTTAGCGCGGTTTCGCGCTCGGCGCGCCACTGAGCCGCCATTGCGGCATAGTCGATCTGGGGATTGGTCATGGGTCTGTCCTCTTGTCAGAAGTTGGGGGACCAGGCGTCGCATTGGTCGGCGCGCGCCCGGAAAAGCGCAGACCGGCCAAAACCCGATCCGCGATGCCCGACCCAAAGCCCGCTTTGGCTTTTCAGGCGGCTTGGTCTGCCGTGATAGCAGGCCCCTGCCCCACGATCCGGGCCAGAATGCTGCCCGTGTCGACCTCTTCCCCATGCGGCAGGAACACCCGCAGCTGGAAGGCGATGATCTCAGTGAAACACCCCATTGCCTTGAGCCCTTCGATCATGCCCTTTTCGGCACCGCCCAGCTCGAGGCGCATCTCGCCTGCGACCCGGCGACGGGTCAGGGTCAGACCCCGGCCAATATCGACCGGTGCTGTGGTGCCGAGAGCAGCGGTCAGCATCTCCTGCGGCGTTTGCGGGTTGGAGACGAGGAAGCGGGCGCGCAGCGCGGCCGCCCCTTCCTCGCTCAGCGCACGCCCGATCATCGCGGTCGCCCCGTCGGGCGTGACCCTATAGATGCGCTCATTGGTGGTCGGGATGTCCTTCCAGATCGGCAGCAAGAGCCCGGTCAGCAGGTAGAGCTTTGTCGTGGTGGTTTTCGGCAGGGACGCGGCCTCGGCATCCCAAAGCCCTGCAAACTCAGGCTTGCCGATCTCTTCCCAGGCCGAGGATGCGAACCGCACCTCTTCAAGATAGCTCGACCCGTTGGGCCGCACTACCTTGCGCATGAGGGTGACGATATCCTCGTCGTACATCTGCATGGGCCGCACCGAGATGAGCGCCGCACGCCCCGAAGCGCGATTGACCATCGGCAGCTTATCGGGATTGCGCGACGTGGCCTCTTCGGCGCCCAAGATATGGACTGGGTCGGTGACCTCAAGCCCGATGATCCGCGTCACGGCGCCAGATTTCGGGCAGGTCCAGAGATCCTCCGTGGAGACCTGCTCGATCTTTTCGCCACGCAGGGTTTCCACCCCGAGATCGAGCGTGCCCGCTGCGCGCGCCCGTTCGGTCTGATCAGCGATCCGGTTCATGAATTCGGCAAAGAGCGCGTTCTGCATGTGGATGGATAGCGCCAGCACCCTGTTCAGAAACCGCTGGATCGGCGGCAGCTCCTCGAGCAGCACCCCGTCCTTGTCGATCAGCCGCAGCGCGGTCCAGTCTGTGAAGCTCTCATAGCTCATGGCCTCGGCCCGCCCGGCGACAAGATCGGCAAAGTACCCACGCAGCGCCGCTCGCGCGATCGGGCTTTCGAGATTGTCCTCCTCGCGGAACATGCCTTGCGAGCCGGTCTCGCGCTGGCCCTTGGTCAGCGCTCCCAGCTGGTCGAGGCGTTTGGCAATCGTCGAGGTGAAGCGCTTCTCGCCATGCACATCCGAGGTGCAGACCCGGAAGAAAGGCGCGCTGACCTGGGCAGAGCGATGCGTGCGGCCCAGCCCCTGAATGGCCGCATCCGCGCGCCAGCCGGGCTCCAGCAGGTAGTGCCGCCGCCGTTTCTGGTTTTTCGCCGTTTGTGCCGCGTGATAGGACCGGCCCGTACCGCCTGCTTCGGAGAAGATAAGGATATCCTTTTCACCATCCATGAAGGCCTGGGTCTCGGAGGAATTGCTGCTTGCGCTACGCTTTTCGATGAAGAGATGACCGTCCTCGGCCTTGAGGGGCCGGATGGACCGGCCCGTGACCTCGGAGACAGCCTCGTCGCCAAAGGCCCAGAGGATCTGGTCCAGCGCCGAAGGGATCGGAGCCAGCGTCATCAACTCCATCATGGCCGCGTCACGCAGGGCGAGCGCCTCGCGCGAGACAACGAGCGCGCCATTGGCATCCCGCAAGGGCTCAGCCACCATGTTGCCGTCGATCTCGACCAGCTTTTGCGCATGGATCGGAAAGGCATGTTCCAGGTAGCCCAGAACATAGTCGCGCGGCGTCAACGCACCCTCGACGAGCTCGTCTTCCGCGTCCATCGTTTCAAGCCGACGTTTCAGCAGGCTCTCGCCGGTCGAAACCACCTGGATGACGCAAGCATTGCCCGCCGCCAGATCGTCCTCGATGGCGCGGATAATGGTCGGGGCCTTCATGCCCATCAGGAGATGGTTGAAGAAGCGCTGTTTCGTGCTTTCGAAGCGGGACTTGGCCGAGGCGCGTGCAGCCGAGGCATTGGTCTCGCCCGAGGCGTCGTTGACGCCGGTCGCTGTCAGTGCCGCCTCGAGATTGTGGTGAATGGTGCGGAAGGCGCCCGCATAGGCGTCGTAGATCTCGATCTGAGCCGGGGTCAGCGCGTGTTCGAGCACATCATATTCCACGCCATCGAAGCTGAGAGCACGTGCCGTGTAGAGACCGAGCGTCTTGAGATCGCGGGCGACCACCTCCATGGCGGCAACGCCACCGGCTTCCATCGCCGAGACGAAACCCTCGCGGCTCGGGAAGGGGTATTCGGGCCCCTGCCCCCAGAGCCCCAGCCGCGCGGCATAGGCGAGGTTGTGCACGCTCGTGGCCCCCGTGGCCGAGATGTAGAAGACGCGGGCGCGCGGGGCGGCAAGTTGCAGCCGCAGGCCTGCAAGACCCTGCTGGGAGGGTTTGATCCCCCTGCCCTGCTCGGAGCCTCCAGCGTTCTGCATGGCGTGGGCCTCGTCAAAGGCCAGCACGCCCTCGAAGCCCTCGCCCATCCAGTCGAGGATCTGGCTCAGCCGCGTGGTGCCGCATTTGCCCGCCGAGCGCAGCGTGGCGTAGGTCACGAACAGGATACCGTCGCCCATCGGAATGGGCTGGTCCGGTTTCCATTTGGAGAGTGGCTGGATGTCGGCGGGCGAGCCGCCGAGATCGGTCCAGTCGCGGATCGCGTCCTCGATAAGCGTGGCGGATTTGGAAACCCAGATCGCCTTTCTGCGCCCCGCAAGCCAGTTCACTAGGATGAGCCCGGCGCATTCGCGGCCCTTGCCGCAACCGGTGCCGTCGCCGAGGAAATACCCGAGACGGTAGGCATTTGCATCCTGGTCATCATCGGCGCGCGTCAGCTTGGTCTGGTCGTCATCGATGGTAAACCGTCCTGGCAGGTCGCGCCCATGGGCATCATGGGCCATGATGATGGTCTCGAGCTGCGCCTCGGAGAGATGTCCCTCCTCGATCAGTTTGCCGGGCAGGCGCAGTTCCGCACTGGCCGTGTCTGAGGGCACTGGCGGGGCCACAGAGGCCATGGCGATGCTTTCGACCAGCGGCGTGGGATGCTCCTGTGCCCCCGCGATCTCGATACGCTGCGGGCGGTATCGCGCATAGATTTCCGAGACGGGCCTGTTGTCGCGCGGGACATCGAAGCTCGTGAAGGTGAGCGGGATGGCAGCGTTGGCGCCGCTTTTGGAGGCAGCGACCGGCGCAGCGGCGGTCTTGCGCCGGGCAGATGATGGAACTGTCGGCCGACCATGGGGGATCGCTGCCGCCCATTGGGCGGGGCGCATCTCGGGACGGGTTGCGGCCACGGCATCGACAAAAGGAAGGGCTTCATCCAGATCGCACACAGTGGCGCGGATCATCTCGCCAGCCTCCTGCACCTTGTCGAAGACCATCAGCTGGGTTTCCACAGTTGTGCCGAGCTTGCGATAGACCTGCCCCGGCATCGTGAGCGCCAAGCGCGGCGTCAGAAGGCCGCAGGCGCGGGACCAATGCGCGGCATCGCGCTCAGATGTGAACCCCTGCGGCATGATCGCCACCATCCGCCCACCCGGTGCCAGGCGCTTGGCAGCCGCAATGAGATGTTTGGCAGCGATGTGCTTGTCTCGCGACCGATCGACCGAGGAGGCAAAGGGCGGGTTCATCACCACGACGTCGGGCAGAACCGGCGTCTGCAGAAGATCGTCGATATGCTCGCCGTCATGGCCCGTCACATCGCCGCCAAAGACCGCGCGCAAAAGGCCCTGGCGAAAGGGGTCGATCTCGTTGAGCAGAAGCGTGGCACCAGCCCGTTCCGCGAAAGCAGCGAGAGCGCCGGTGCCAGCCGAGGGCTCCAGAACGGTCTCGCCCTTGCGAATGGCTGCCGCCCGCACGGCCATTGCCGCGAAAGGCAACGGCGTGGAAAACTGCTGCAGCCTGATCTGCTGCTCTGACCGGCGGGTTTCCGTCAGCAGCCGAGAGGCAACGAGCTTTGCGGTAGCGATATCACCTGCTGCGTTGTCCCCACGCAGCAGCATCTGGATGGCCGCGGCCTGCATCAGGTCATATGCCATGCGCCAGTCCCAGGCACCGCTGGCATCGCTGCCAAGAAACGTCTCGCGCATGATGCGCGCGAGCGCCGAGCTGCGCAGGGGCTGGTGGTCGATCTCCGCGCCGATTTGCGCCAGCGCAGAGGCGAGATCAGCGTCGGAGATTGAAGAAGTCGGGTTCGCCGTTTTGGGCTTGGTCATGGGGATTTTCCTTTGGATCAGGGTCTGAGTTCCAAAGGACAAAAAGCCCGCTTCCGTAATGGGGCGGGCCTCTGTCAAGGGTTTCGGGCAAGTCAAAAATCCCGGCGAAGATCTCAACTTTCACCG
>NZ_JBIFFU010000047.1:0-7557 GCF_043557315.1 Sulfitobacter sp. 1A12779 | reverse complement strand
GGGCAACGGCACTCCACATCATGCTGTCAAGCAAGCGAAACGTGCTCGATTCGCCGACAGCCCCATTACGGCATCTTTTCCTTTCAGGCGGCGCGATCTGCCGCCGTTGGAGACCCTTCCCCCACGATCCGGGCCAGGATCGCGGCGGTATCAACACCCTCCCCGTGGGGCACGAAGACCCGGAGCTGGAAGGCGATGATCTCCGTGAAACACCCCATGGCCTTCAGCCCGTCGATCGTGCCCCGGTCGGCCCCGTCGATCTCGAGGCGGGCCGCGCCCGCGACCCGGCGGCGGGTGAGCGTGAGGCCCCGGCCCAGATCGACCGGCGCGGTGGACCCGAGCGCCGCCGTTAGCATCTCCTGCGGGGTTTTCGGGGTGCCGACCATAAAACGGGCTCTGAGCGCGGCCGCACCGTCCTCGCTGACTGTGCGGCCGATCATGCTCCCCTGCCCCTCGGGCGTGACCCGGTAGATGCGTTCGTTGCCCGAGGGGATGTCTTTCCAGATCGGCAGCAGCAGCCCGGTCAGCAGGAAAAGCTTTGTCGTGGTCACCTTCGGCAGGCTGTCGGCCTCCTCGTCCCAAAGGCGCAGGAATTCAGGATGCTTGATCTCTTCCCAGGCAGAGTTTCCGAACTTCGCCTCTTCCACGTATGTGGACCCGGTCGGCCGCGTCACCTTGCGCATGAGCGTGACGACCTCTTCATCATACATCTGCATCGGACGCGACGAGATCAGCGCCGCGCGTCCCGACGCGCGGTTGATCATCGGTAGCTTGTCGGGGTTCCGGTCCAAAGCTTCTTCTGCAGAGAGAACATGGACGAGGTCCGTCACTTCGAGCCCGATGATCCGTGTCACCGCCCCGGAGCGCGGACAGGTCCAGAGGTCTTCCGCCGAGACCTGTTCGATCCTCTCGCCACGCAACGTCTCGACGCCGAGATCGAGCGTGCCGGCGGCGCGGGCGCGCTCGGTCTGATCGGCGATCCGGCTCATGAACTCGGCAAAAAGCGCATTCTGCATGTGGATCGGCAGGGCTAGGACACGGTTTAGGAAGCGCTGGATCGGCGGCAACTCTTCCAGGAGTACGCCGTCCTGGTCGATTAGTCGCAGAGCGGTCCAGTCCGCGAACCGCTCGTAGCTCATGGCTCCGGCGCGTCCGGCCGCCAGATCGGCGTAATAGCCGCGCAGCGCACCCCTTGCGATCGGGCTTTCGAGATTGTCCTCCTCGCGGAACATCCCCTGAGAACCTGTCTCGCGCTGGCCCTTGGTGAGCGCGCCCAGCTGATCGAGCCGTCGGGCGATGGTGGAGGTGAAGCGTTTCTCACCGTGCACGTCCGAGGTGCAGACCCGGAAGAACGGCGCGCTGACCTGAGCCGAACGATGCGTGCGACCGAGCCCCTGGATCGCCGCATCGGCCCGCCAACCGGGCTCCAGCAGGTAATGCCGCCGCCGCTTCTGGTTCTTCGCCGTCTGAGCCGCGTGATAGGAGCGGCCCGTCCCTCCGGCGTCGGAGAAGATCAGGATGTCCTTTTCGCCCTCCATGAAGGCCCGGGTTTCCGAGGAATTGCTCGAGGCGGATCGTTTCTCGATGAAGAGTGCACCGTCGCCGGATTTCAGCGGCCGGACCCCTCGCCCCGTCACCTCGGCCACGGCCTCGTCGCCAAAGGCCCAGAGGATCTGGTCGAGCGCCGAGGGGATCGGCGCCAGGGCCATCAACTCCATCATCGCCGCATCGCGCAAGGCCTCGGCCTCGCGCGACACGACCAACGCGCCATTCGCATCCCGCAGCGGTTCGGCGACGACATTGCCGTCGATTTCCACGAGTTTTTGGGCATGGATCGGGAAGGCCTGTTCGAGGTAGGAGAGCACATAATCCCGAGGCGTCAACGCGCCCTCGACCAGCTCGTCCTCGGGGTCCATCGCTTCAAGCCGCCGCTTCAGTAGGCTCTCTCCAGTTGAGACCACCTGGATGACACAGGCAAAACCCGCCTCCAGATCCTCCTCTATGGCGCGGATCACGGTCGGGGCTTTCATGCCCATCAGAAGGTGGTTGAAGAAGCGCTGCTTGGTGCTCTCGAAGCGCGACTTGGCCGAAGCCTTGGCGGCGGAGGCGTTCGTCTGACCGGAGGCATCGTTGACGCCGGTCGCGGTCAGCGCCGCCTCGAGATTGTGGTGGATCGTCCGGAACGCGCCGGCATAGGCGTCGTAGATCTCGATCTGCGCCGGTGTCAGCCCATGTTCGAGCACGTCGTATTCCACGCCGTCGAAGCTGAGCGCCCGCGCGGTGTAGAAGCCGAGCGTCTTCAGGTCGCGCGCCACGACTTCCATCGCCGCGACGCCGCCAGCCTCCATCGCCGAGACGAAACTCTCGCGGCTCGGGAAAGGATATTCCGGCCCCTGGCCCCAAAGTCCGAGGCGGGAGGCATAGGCGAGGTTGTGAACGCTCGTGGCGCCCGTCGCCGAGACGTAGAAGACCCGCGCCCGGGGGGACGCGAGCTGCAGGCGCAGTCCGGCCAGACCTTGTTGGGAGGGCTTCACCCCCCTGCCCTCGTCGGAGCCGGCGGCGTTCTGCATCGCATGCGCCTCGTCGAAGGCCAGAACGCCGTCGAACCCCTCGCCCATCCAGTCGAGAACCTGGCTGAGACGTGTCGTGCCGCATTTGCCCGCGGACCGGAGCGTCGCATAGGTCACGAAGAGGATGCCATCGCCCACCGAGATTTGCTGGTCAGGTTTCCATTTTGAGAGCGGCTGGATGTCGGCGGGCGAGCCGCCGAGATCGGTCCAGTCGCGGATCGCGTCCTCGATGAGCGTGGCGGATTTGGAGATCCAGACCGCCTTGCGACGGCCCGCGAGCCAATTGACCAGGATGAGCCCCGCACATTCCCGGCCCTTGCCGCAGCCGGTGCCGTCGCCGAGGAAATACCCGAGGCGATAGGCGCGGGCCTCCGGATCATCGTCGGCGCGGGTCATCCGGGTCTGGTCCTCGTCGATGGTGAAGCGGCCCGGCAGGTCACGCGCGTGGGCATCGTTCGCCATGAGGATGGTCTCGAGCTGGGCCTCGGAGAGATGGCCCTCTTCGATCAGGCGGCCGGGCAGGTGCAGATCGGCGGCGGCCTCCCGCGACGGCAGCGGCGGCGCCACTGAAGCCATGGCGATGCTCTCGACCAGCGGCGTGGGATGTTCCTGGGCCCCCGCGATCTCGATCCGCTGCGGACGGTAGCGGGCATAGATGTCGGAGACCGGAGTGTTCTCGCGCGGGGTGTTGAGACTGTTGAAGGCCAGCGGAATGGCGGCGTGGGTTGTCGATTTGGCCGTAGAGGTTGCGGTGACCGCGCGCTCGCGCATCGCGGGAGAGCTGCCGTGCCGTGTGGCAGACCGGACCTGCGCTGTGGTCTGCACGAGAGACGCGGCGGGTCGCAACTTAGCGATGTCGTCGACGAATTGCCGCGCCGCATCCAGATC
Source organism: Sulfitobacter sp. 1A12779 (assembly GCF_043557315.1). Classification (NCBI taxonomy): domain Bacteria; kingdom Pseudomonadati; phylum Pseudomonadota; class Alphaproteobacteria; order Rhodobacterales; family Roseobacteraceae; genus Sulfitobacter; species Sulfitobacter sp. 1A12779. The sequence goes on along the minus strand of NZ_JBIFFU010000047.1, from coordinate 4,099 downwards.
GTCGACAACCGCGCGGACGCATTCGACCTCTTCTTGCACTTTGTCGAAGACCATGAGCTGGGTTTCGACGGTGGTGCCGAGCTTGGCGTAAACATGGCCCGGGATGGAGAGCGCAAGGCGCGGCTTTGCGATGGCCGAGGCCCGTGCCCAATGGGCCGCGTCCCGTTCCGGGGTGAAACCCATCGGCATGATTGCGACCAGACGCCCGCCGGGCGCGAGGCGCTTGGCCGCGCCGATAAGATGCTTGGCCGCGATATGCCTGTCCCGCGACCGGTCGACCGAGGAGGCGAAGGGCGGATTCATCACGATGACACCGGGGAGGTCAGGCACCGTCAGGAGATCGTCGATATGCTCGGCGTCGAAATCGGTCACCTCGCTCCCGAACACCGCCTCGAGAAGCGCCCGGCGGAAGGGGTCGACCTCGTTGAGCATCGGCTTGCCACCCGCGCGTAGGGCAAAACCGGCCAGCGCGCCGGTGCCGGCCGACGGTTCGAGGAAAGCTTCGCCGGGGCGGATGGCAGCTGCACACGTGACCAGGGCTGCATAGGCCAGCGGGGTGGAAAATTGCTGCAGGCGGATTTGCTGCTCGGAGCGCCGGGTCTCCGTCAGGAGCCGTGAGGCGAGCAATCTGGCCACCGCGAGCGCGTCCGAACCGCTGTCCCGCATGATCGCCGTCACCGTGGCGGCCTGCATCAGGTCATAGGCCATGCGCCACGACCACGCGCCGCCAGCATCGCTGCCGCCGAAGGTCTCGCGCATGATCCGAGCGAGCGATGAGCTCTTGAGCGGTTGCTTCTCAATCTCGCTGCCGATCAGGCGAATGGCCTGCAGAAGGTGAGGTTTCGATGGGAAATCGCGTGCGAGTGCCGGGCTTCGGTTGTCCATATCGTCTGTCCTTTGAGTCAGGTTGTGGGTCCGACAGGACAGAAAGCCGCCTCTGCGCTTTCGAATGCGCGGAGGCGGCCTGAAGCTCGACAGATGACGAAATGGGGGCTGTCAGGAATTCTTCCCGGCGAAGAACTCCGCCAGGATCGGGCTTGCCGCGCTCTTGGCCGAGCCCAAAAGTTCGGATCCGGCGAGCGAGGCCTTCGACAAACGCACGAGCCCGCCGGTTTCCTCAATCCGGTAGCACCGGCGCTTTTGCCCTCCGCGCAGGTAGTGGGTGGCGATCACGATCTGGCAGGTGCTGCCATCGGTCAGTGTGACCGGCGCGGCGAGCCTGATCCTGTCACCCTCTTCGTAGTCCGGGATCGCCGCCCAATCCCGGCAGCGCTGGCGCCAGGCATGGGCATAGCTGTCGGGGTCCTTCAACTCAGACAACAGGGCAAGAAGACTGAGCGGCGCCCGCGACTCCACCGGCCCGGCGCTCTCCTCCACATCCTTGTAACCCCAGCAACCCTCGTCGTAGCGCGTCAGGAATACAGCGGCGAAAGTGATGGACCCGTCCGCATCAGTGACATAGGTCGCATCCTCGACCGGCGAGCCGTCGACTTGCGTGAGCCTCAAAGCGGCATACCAGGTCGAGCAGACCTTGCAGGCCTTGACCAGCACCGTTTTGCGGGTGTCGGTCTCGAACGTGCAGAGCCGGGCGATCTCGGCCTTTTCGTCGGCGTAGGATTTGACGCGCCGGTCGGTGTAGAAAAGCCAACCCACTATGCCACCCTCCGGTCATCGATTTCGATGAGCGCGTCGAGCGGCACCCGGTAAGGCAGCATCTCGTCGAAGTCCTCGCAATTGCCACTGTTCTGCACAATGGCGTGGGTGTCACTGGCGTCCTTCAGGATCACCCGGAACGTCCCGCCGAGACCGGAGGGGACATCATAGATGCCGCCGATCAGATAGTCGGCGGCGCGGCGCAGGAAGACGCGGATCGTGTGGCCGTCAGTGGCCAGCCGGATGATGTCATGACCGCGGTCGATGAGCATCTGCACGTCATCGAGAATGTCAGTGTAGAACTGGCCGGTCAGATCGCGAAACGCCGCCTGCCGGGCCGCCATCCAGTCCGGATCGCGGAAAGGGTTGATGCCCTCGGCGAAGGCGTAGGAGGGATCGGCGCGTTCAGTGGTGACGATCCGCGTCGTCGTGCCGTCGATCCCGTTTGAGCGCAGATGGACGCCATTTCCGACGATCAGGATCAGGGCGGGTTTGCCGACCGGCCCGTTCCAGTTGGGCAGGAAGGTGGAACAGCCGCGCGCATGCGCGATCTGCGCCGCGACGCTCGCCGCGGTGAAGCTGAGAAGGGACATGGGATTTACCTGTAGGTAGGAGGGAGGGGTGCGACCCGCGCCTAAGTTTCGGCGCGGGTCGCCTGCTCGATCAAGCCGCTTCAGCGACCCCGGTTTCGTCTTCGGGCGCCTCGGCCTCGCTGGCATCAACCGGCTCGACACCCGCCGTCTGCATCATCGGCGGGCACCAGGCGGCGACCGCCGCCCGCTGCGCATCTGTCAGCGTTGCGAAGGGCTCGGCGAAAAGCTTGTCGCAGAATTCGACGACTTGCTTCTTGGTCGAAGAGGCCAATGTCACCGCCTCCTGTGCGAGCCCCAACTCCTCACCGAGAATCTTCAGAAGCCAGGCCTTCTTGAAGCGGTTGAAAAGCGCCGCGTTCGGCGTCCAGTGCGCCCGGATGTCCGGCATGACCTCGATCTCGAAATCATGCATCAGGCTGTCGCGCTGCCGGTCCCGTGCGAAACAGGATTGCGTGGTCGCCGCCGTGGCATAGGCCACGAGTTTCGCCTTCTCGCGCGCATCGAGCGCCCGGAAGAGCGCGAACTGGTCGGCGGGAGATTTCGCGTCATTGGCCCAGGAGAGGTCGAGCGCGTCATGAGCCTCGGCCACCTGTTCGAGCGAGGTGCCGTCGATCTCGTCCATCTTCGCGTGACTGCGATATTCCTGGCGCGCATCGACCTTGATCGCCTGGGTGACGCCCATGCCGTGGTCCAAAACGTCGGTGACGAGCTTGAAGAGTGTGAGGTCGAGTGTGGCCTCCGGATGCATCGCCATGGCCGCGCCGAGCGCCATCGCGCGTTCGGTCTTCAGATCCTCGGTCAGCGAGGCGGGATAGGTGATCTCATCACTATCCGCCGTGCCTTTCTCGCCCGACGCGGTGGAAGCAGCCTTGCCGGAGCTCTCCGCCTTGTCTTCAGGGCGCACCATCCCGACATGCAGGGAGATCTTGCCATGCGACCAGGAGGCGATCACGCCGGAGCGCGCAAGATCCTCAGCGCTATAGGCCTCCTGTAGGTCCCGCGCCTCGGCCTCCAGCGCGTCCACGCGTTCGTAGAGTTCATTGTACGCCTCGTCCTCGAGCTCCTCGTTCTCCATCTCGCGCTCGAGTTTCTCAAGCTCGGCGGTGATCGCGTCCAAGCGCTTCTGGCCCTTCTCGTCGGGTTCGACCGGACCCGGATAGACCCGGCCATAGTCTGCCATGGCGGCATAGTCGTACTGGATCACCGCATCGGCCCAGGCAAAGCCGATCTCTGCCCGCGCCTCTTCGGCGGCAGCGGCGAGTTTTTCCAGCAGGATCGTCTCGACCAGCGCGGAATCCTCCAGCACGGAATGCTCGTCCAGGAGATCGGCCGCGATGGCACCACCCCGCGCCTCGTAGTCTTTCCGCACGAAGGCACCGATATCGTCGCTGACCTGTACGCCGCGCGACTTCAGCGCATTCCGGACGGTATAGGCCTGGACATAGTTGTCCTCTTTGGTGAGCGCCTCGAAGACCTCGCGTTGCACCTCCTGGCTCGGGTGATCGGCGAAGGCCTTCATCGTGTCGAGCGTAATCGATTTGGCGCGGGCCGCGGCGCGGATGTCGGGATGGATGAGCCCGTAGCGCAGCCGGCCTTTCACGGCGGCCACGGTCGTGCCAAAAGTCCTGGCGATGGTCTCGGGCGTCTGGCCGTCGACCTCCATCATCCGCGCGAAGGCCTCGAACTCGTCGATGGCGTTCATGGGCGCCTGGGTGATGTTCTCGGCCAGCGACAGCGCGGTGGTCACATCGCAATCGTCCGGGACCAGGCGGCAGTTGTCACTGTACCCTAATTAATCAGATTCTGCGGATTCAGGGCATTTTGGGGCGTTTTTGTACCCTTAATTACAATAT
>NZ_JBIFFU010000046.1:0-9887 GCF_043557315.1 Sulfitobacter sp. 1A12779 | reverse complement strand
CATGCGCGCCGGAAGTTCTTCGAACTGGCCGATATCGCGGGCAACGTCCGCAAGGGCAAACCTGCCCATCAGATCTCGCCGGTCGCACTGGAAGCGGTAAAACGGATCGATGCCATCTTCGACATCGAGCGCGAGATCAATGGGCTGGATGCTGATGCCCGGCTCGTCGCCCGCCAGAACCTGTCCCTCCCCCTAGTGAACGGCCTCCACGACTGGCTGCAGGAAGAGCGCGCGAAACTGTCCAGACACAACAAAGTGGCCAAGGCGATCAACTACATGTTTGAGAAGCGTGGCCGTTGGCAGGCCTTCACGGCATTCCTCGATGACGGGCGTATCTGTCTGACGAATAATGCGGCCGAACGCGCCTTACGTGGCGTTGCCCTGGGTCGGAAGTCGTGGCTCTTTGCAGGGTCCGAGCGCGGCGGTGAGCGGGCGGCCGCCATGTATACCCTTATCGTCACCGCAAAAATGAACAACATCGACCCACAGGCCTGGCTCGCCGATGTTCTTGCCCGGCTGCCCGACATGCCCGTCTCGCGCGTGCATGAGCTTCTGCCTTGGAACTGGAAAACCCTATCCCTTCCACAAGCAGCGTAACCATGCAGCTGAACGAGGTGTATTCCGTCAAGACAATCGACCGCGTCACCGTCGAACTGGGCGAAACCGTTGATCGGATCTTCGATCTCGCCATCGGTATGGAAACCGAAGATGGTGTGATCTGGGTCCACGGCCCCGGCGACGATAGCGTGATCGCCTTCACTCCGCTTGGGATCGGAAACCTGCAAGCGCTCATCTTAATGAACCGTGATCTCGAGCGATGACCCACCTGTGGCCTACGCCGGATGCTTACGCATCTTCTCGCAGAACCGGACCGAGTACTTTGACAGTCAGTTCCGAAAAATGCCGAGTTAGACCGCAAGTGCGGAGGTCCCCGTCGATCAGCAAGACGGATCTGCCTAGCCCATGGAGACTTTGCGCCAGCGCCATCGCGGCGGTGGTCGCCCCCTCCCCCGCGACCGAAATTGTGATAATGACAACTTGGGATGCGCCGTCTGCGTTCAATCGTAGAACCGACGTGCGAAGATCGCGCAGAGCCTCCGCTGGGGCGGAAGTAGGTGCGTTGGCGAGATACTGCGCCACATTCGCCCCCTTCAATGGCATCTCAGGGATCTGAGCCAATACAGGGTGGCCTGTTGCGGCTTCCAGTTCACGCGCGGTGCGGAAACCATCGCCCTGCATTTCGCGGCCGAGAACGATTGCCAAACTCGCGAGCAGACCAAACACCGCCGACATCGCTAGGATCAACATCCGGCGCGGAGTCGATGGGCGAAGAGGCACCACCGCATGAGATAGAATGCGGCTGTTCGCCCAGTGGTTTTCCTACAAAGCCGTCGTTTCATTCAAGCGCGACAGGAAATGATCGTAGAGCACACGCGCGCCTCCGCTTCTCGGGTAAGCTGTTGGAGGATTATCAAATCGCGACCTTGCTGAGAGGCCTGCGCGCTTAACTCAGCTTTCGAATCGCAGAGCGCGGCCAGCTGTTGTTGCGACCGAAACAAATGATCCCGGCTTAGCTGAATCACGGTTTGGAACCTTGCCTCAAATGCACGCCTAAGCGCCGGTTCCTCATCCATACCATCGAGAAGACCAGCAAGCCGCGTATCCGCAGAAGCATTTACCTTCTCCGTAGATGTCACCGCCGCTTCCAGAACCGCACTCCGTCTCTCCGACGCTGCTCGCGCTTCCTGGACCGCCGCAATACGGCCATGCAACTCCTTGATCTGCCGCTCCACCCCCCCGAGGGGCCGCGACCGAAACCAGTTCCGTGCTCGCATTGAATGCGGAGCCCTTCGCTTCTGCGGTTTGGAGTTTGGCCTGCATAGCCGTGACGCGCTCAGTTAACCAAATCACCGCTTGTTGTGCCGCCTTTGCCTAATCTTCGATTTGATGAGAGACGTAGAGTTCGACGATGGTCTCTGCGATCAGCGCAGCTTTGCGGACATCTTCACTTTCGACCGTGACATGAAGCACCCGGCTTTGCGGAATGTTTCGGATGGTGACTACTTTGAGTAATTTCGAGATCGCCGCATCCTGTACCCGCTGCGCTTCTTCCGGTCGAAAGCGCGCGCTGAATTCCACGTCTGAGGCAAGATTGAGCCGTTCGACCACCTGCGCCAGCAGCACCCGGCCCCGCAACACTTCGACTTCGGAATTCAATTCCGCCCTGTCGACGGATGGACAACCGCCCCGCACTATTCGGAAAGTCGATGATCTGCTCTTGCTCGAGCAACAACCGAAGTACCGCGGTCGCACGATAAAGGCGCGTGGCTAGGATATAAGCGTAGAAAGCGCCGATCAGCAGCGCGGTAAGACTCCCGCGGCAACCAGCCATTTCCCCGCCAGAGACTCGCCGTTTCCCCGTGATGCCGGGCCGAAGGCTCTTGTAGATGCCAGCGCTCATCCCGTAGCGTCGCAGCTCCTCAGGCTCTACGGGGCGAGGGCCGACAAAACTCATTTCTCCGCGCAGCACATTCAGGATCTGAGGCAGCTCATCCAAACTGCTCCACCGCAGAAAGCGGCCCAGTTTGATGATCCGGGGATCATGATCGAGCTTATGTTCCAATGCCCATTCCTTGGGAGCGGCGGGGTTTTCGTCGAGATAATGGGCAAGGTGCTCTTGGGCGTCGGCCGCCATGGTACGGATCTTGCAGCAGCGAAACGCGCGCCCCCCTTTTCCCACCCGCCGATGCCTAAAGAACGGCGTACCATCATCGAGCGCGACCACCCCCGCGAGGGCAAAGATCACCGGCAGGAGAACAGGCAACAAAACCATAGCAAGCGCGATGTCGAAGGCGCGCTTGCCCCATCGCGCATAAGCGGTTCCAGACCGGCCCGATGGGAAAGACCGCGCCCCGGCTATGGATGACCTGGTGTTTCATAACGGCTGCCTCCCAACCCGCGCCAAAGCGGAGACGGTTGCTGCAAGAAGCGCTGCCGGGAAAGTGGGCTACAACCAGCCAAACGGCACCTTCGTGCAAAAAAATTTGGCTAAAATATTACGGAGGCAGGTTAAGGAAGTCTTAAACGCCGAAGGGCGCCTCATCCGCGAAAGCATCCGGGATCAGATCTTCCCAGAAAGCCCGCATCTCCGACGCGCAGAGCGCGGCCTTCCAACCCAGCCGAGAGAACTCTGATTTCAGAAGCTCATCGCTCAGCCAAGCCAAGAACAGTTTTCGGTCCGCATCGCGCTGTGTGGGGGAGCGGGATTCGACGATCTTCTGCACCCGCGCCATGATCGCCGCCCGCGCTTTGCGTTCTTCTTCAACCACTTGCGCGCGTTCTTCTTCCGCAGCATCGGTCTGCGCCGTTTGCGCTTTACGCACCACCGCCGCGACTTCGGCCTTGGGCGAAGGGGCTGCGGGTTTCTCTGACTTATAGTCGTTCTGAAGCGCCGCCCTTAGATATCCCACCGGGCTGTCGATGCCCCCCCTGCCCTTTAAATAGGTAATCTTTTCTGAAACATAGTCCTCACCATGTTCGGAAATCCATTGTCGCGCCAACCGGTCTGAGACGCCCAAATCCATAAGCGCGGTATAGACGGCCCCCTGCCGCAGCCCTTCCCCATCATCAATGTCGAGCATGGCAAGTTGCGGGTTCTCTTTGATGAGAAACCGGATCTCACTGACCTGCCGACCCATCTTGTGCAACTCGGGCGTGATCAGGATGTTTGAGGTTTTGTTCACCTCCGCCACGGCTGGCTTGATGATCTTGGCATTAAGGTGCTTAAAACTTTCGTAATAGGCACTGCCATCGACCCCCATAAGCCGGCGAAACAGATCAATCGGCCACCACCCCGTCGATCCGGTGCGCAGAAACCGATAGCAGTTTTCATAGAGCGCCAGCGCATGGCCGGAGGTGAACCGCCGCTGGATATTCAGATTAATGAGCGCAAAGACCTTCGGGTCATGTAGTTTTTCCGCCAAAGCTGGGGAATAGGCATACTCACAGATCCCCGCCGACAGTTTCGCATAGGACAAAAGCGCGGAGACGCCCCATTCTTGCCGCCCGTTGGCGTCCAACATATCCCATTCCGCCGTGGTCTCGGCCAAACTGCGGAGGGACTGTTTCAACGTGTCCATGTCGTTGGAGTTATAGCCCACCATCATGCACAGGGTCCGCGCATCGATCTGATGTTTGTTGCGCGTCACAAGCGTGTCATAGGCGTTGAGCAGAAGAACGTTGCTTAGCTTCCGCTGTAGTAGCGTCAGCTTACCCGAGACGTGGATCGCCGCCACGTTCTTCTTCACCGACTGGCGACGGAGCGCGCCGGTCAATTTGTCATGGGGGATGCTGCTCATCTCGGCCTCTGCTCTGCCGCCACCGCCCCGACGCTTCGCGCTCTTGGGTGACCTCATCCGATTATTGCGCAAAAGGTCCCCAACCTCAATCAATCAATGGGGACCCGTTTACAGGGCAGATACATCCCGGAAACGGGTCCCTTACAGTATATTTGCCTTACTCGCGTGGGCCGACCGAAGAAAACGCGGGTTTGGAAGCACGAAAAACGTTCCAAAACGGCCCTCCCGACGATCGGTTCCGCTCCCCCCGCGAATCGGAACCCGTTCTACCGCATACAGGTACTGGCGAACCTGTAAGCAGGTACCCATAGACCTGCTTAGTGGTACCTATCTCGTCATAGCGCGTTGATAAAAAAGAGTTTCCCAAGCCTAAAGATTCTAAATCTAGTAAACAATAACAAACTATGTGAGCCTCTATTAATATGGATTCCGATTTCAAGCGGCCGGTTTCGCATGCGAAACCGGCAAGAGGCTCGCAACATGTACTGCACGCCTTATTGTTTCCCATTTCCAAAAAGATGTGCGACAATATGGGTGATAACATCGAATAATGATGATCTGACCGAGGCATCGCAACATGGACAAGAAGTCGGGCACCCCCCTGCCCCCCTATTTCAATCTCGACCCTGAAACCGCAGCCGCGAAGCTTAGCGATCCAGTAGACACTGCCCGATTCGCCAAAGCCGCTGCTTTTGCTGGGCGCGGAAGGGCAGATCTCGCTAAACGTGGGTATGCCCCAGATGGCCAGAAGAAGCTCCGAAAATTTTCGACCTGGGAGATTTGCCGCTACCTCATCCCCGTGGCCCCCGCCCACCTGCGTAGGGTGCTGAACAAACACCCCGAACTTCCCCAAGGCGAAGGAGCCGGGAACGCAAAACGATTCAGTCTCGAAGAAATCCTTACGCTGCGAAATCACTTCGCTGAAGAAGGCGTTAGCACCAAAGAATACCGCCCTTACCGCCCCAAAGGGCTACCCGCAAAAGTGGTCGCGGTGGCGAATTTTAAGGGGGGTGTTGGCAAGACCTCAACTGCGGCGCATTTGGCCATGTCTGCAGCTTTGGACGGCTATAAAGTGCTTGTCATTGACCTCGACTCCCAAGGCTCGATGACCTCAATCATGGGCGGTCAGGTTCAGGATGAATGGCAGACCATCTTCCCTCTACTCGCCCGCGATTATGCGATGCAGGTGCAGGCGGAAAACCGGGTTCGAGCCGCGGCTGCAGAGCCCGAGATTCCGATGGACGAAACTTTGAGCGAGGCACTGACGATCTCGCTCGAAGACGTCGTTCAAAAAACCCATTGGCCCAACATCGATCTCATTGGAGCCCAGCTCAATCTATATTGGGCGGAGTTCCAGATCCCCGTTTGGCGGATGGCATTGCGGCATTGGGCCCTTTGGGATGCGCTGTCCTCAGCGCTTGATTTGGGGGGTGCGATGGAGGAATATGACATCATCTTGCTCGATACACCCCCTGCCCTCGGCTATCTGACGATCAATGCTTTGGCCGCGGCAGATATTATCATGGTTCCCTTGGGCGCCTCGTTCTTGGAGTTCGATTCCACCGGTCGTTTCTTTGACATGCTCTATTCCACCTTCGCCTCGATAGAGGAAGGTGAGAACGCGGCACGGCGACGTGAGGGCTTGCCGGAGATGAAGTTTGAATGGGACGTCGTGCGCGCGATCATCACGCGCTTTGACGCCAGCCAGCAGACTGATCTGGCAAACGTGATCCAAGCTTATTTTGGTGATATGACGAACACTTATCGGCAGGAGTTCACGGCAATGGTCGGGCAGGCCGGAGAAAGTGTGAACGGGATTTATGAGGCCGATTACCGGGATTTTAACCGTGAGACCTATACCCGCGGTCGGGAGACCTTCGATCGGACCTATGCCGAGTTCAAGGAGATTTTGCTGGGCGCATGGTGGCGCGATGATCAAGAGCGGAAGGAGGCCGAGAATGGCGAAACGCAGACATCTTGAAGTCCCCTCGGCGGAGGCACTCAAAGAGATCGAAAAGGGTTTCGCGCGCGAAACCTCTCGGATTGGCACTCGTGCGCCGATCGCCGATGTCGCAGCGGATGCGGCCTGGCATAAAGACCCCCTGCCTCAGCATCTGCGTGAAGAAAATGCGCGGGACAAAGCGGATGCAAAGGCGCTTCGACTAGCGCGGGAAAAGGGCCTCGTTCTGACCGAAGTGCCGCTACATGAGATCACCGCCGATGCGCTAAGCCGTGATCGTTTGAAGATGGACGAAGAGGACCTGGCCGAACTTCGGCGGTCAATCGCGGACCATGGGCTTCGCTTGCCGATCGAGGTTTTTGAGCCGTCCAATCCTGACGCCGCGGGGAAATATGCTCTGATTTCAGGCTTTAGACGCCTTGCCGCCATGCGCGAATTGAATGCGCTTTCGGGGGGTGAGCGGCATCAGACCATCCCGGCTTTCGTGCGCAAACCGGATACGCTGGCCGATGCGATTGTGGCGATGATCGAAGAGAACGAGGTCAGGACTGGGCTCAGCCAATATGAACGCGGGCGGGCAGCCGCGATCACGGTGCATGATGGGGTTTTTGCCACTGTTGATGAGGCCGTCGCGACGCTGTTCTCCTCGGCTAGCAAGGCTAAGCGGTCGAAGATTCGATCCTTTGCTTTGGTTCATGAGGAGCTTGGGGACATGCTCCGTTTCGGACCCGAATTGAGCGAACGCCAGTGTCTTCGTATTGCGACCGGCCTACGCGCGGGGCAAAGCGAAGCGATGCGGAAGGCATTGGAGTCTCACGCTGTGGCTACCGCGGACGATGAATGGGCGGTCTTGGAGCCGTTGATCGATGCAGTTGAAGGTGTCGGCACCGATCCCAAACGCGGGGGGAGGCCTCGAAAAAGCGTGGAACGGTCTACGCGGTTAAGCTTCGCCAATGATGTCACGATGGAGCGTGTGCGCACCGAAGACGGTTATACCATTCGCATTCGTGGCGCGAATGTGAACGAGGAGATGATTGAGCTGGTCATGGACCGGATCAGGTATTTGCTTGAACAAGCCTGATGCGGCGAGGGAGGTTTCGCGCGCGAAACCTCCCTCGCCGCCTACCCCAAATCAGAGGGGTTTCGCACGCGAAACCCCTCCCCAACCCGAAGCATAGCCTCCTTTAAGGTGCCGTTAATTCGCGCCTCCGATGCTGAAGTTCTTAGTTCTAAAAGGAGGCCGCGACGCCCATTCTGGATACCTTCGAAGAGCACCACCACGGATTACCCGGCCCTGTCTACGGCGGGTTCGATGTGGTACCAAGTGATGCGGTAGACCTTCTTCAAATGATCCGCAAGGAAATGGTCGCTTCTGCTGCCGATCTGGCGGTGGTGCTGAAAAGCGGGGGGCGCGGTTACCCTGCCCGCCCTTTCAGCCGGGGTGTTCTATCCAATCCGCATCACAAGGGTGTTGGCGACGGGAACCACGGCTACAGGCGTTAAGGGGCTGATCTAATGCTGGGGGTCGGAATGCACCTCTCCGAGGACATACCGTAGCTGGGTACCTATCGCTTTTCCAGCGGGATTCAGTTGGGATCGGGTGTGTTTTGATATTGGTATCGAACAGTCTGGCGGGCCTATCGCGCGGAGGTTGAACTACGCGATCTGGTCGACACGGCGATCTGGACCGGCGCAGCGATCCATGTCGATGGCGTGGCCGGTGATGAACGCTAACAGTCGTCTTAGCGGGCAGGACGATGATGTCGCTGATGCCAAAAGAGCGTTCCAAGCGGCCTTCACCGCCGGCAACGCCACGGGCGGAGCTTGTCGCGTTTTGGTTAAGCCGGATACCTACGTCAAGGCGGCTTTCACCCATCACGGTAATGACATGCCGAACCGGCCTGGCGCGGTGATCGGTTGGGCAGGGCCGCTGCGCTATCGCGCGGTGTTGTCAACCGTAACAGGGTGCGATGCGCGAATGAAAGCTCGGTGGGCGGGTGTTTCGCAGCGATCTTCTGACACGGGCGTGGCTGTGTACCGAGTTAAGCGAACGTTCGGCGGCGCCAGCTGTGCGGCGACGGAGAATACATACCCGCGGTTACCGACTTGTATGTTGTGAGAAAGAAACCTTCCGGAATTCCTGGCGTGGGCGGTGTCCTGAACAATCGGGATGTTGTGTATCGGGGTAGAGGACAGCTATGGACAAAAGAACAGTCTATCCGAGTAGGCGTGACGCGTGGCGCAGGGCCGCTTAGACAAGTGAGCGATTATGGCTCCCTTTGGTCCCTCGTTGCCAGGAATACGGCGAAAGCGGAGTGGTATCTCTGGACGGCTCTCTGCAGAGCATAGTCGAGAAGGGCAGAGTGTCAGAGCCCGGCAGCCTTGGTCAGGTTCACCCTAAAACGGTCGCGGCGGCGCTGGTAGCGGCGGGTCATCTCGGCCGAGGTGTGCCCAAGTTGCTTTTGGACGTAGCGCTCGTCGACTTCCGCAGAACTTGCCAGACCAGCACGCAGGGAGTGGCCGGAGAACAGTGTTAGGCGGTCCTTCTCCGGCAGTTCGGATCGGATACCCGCGTCTAGGACCGTGCGCTTGATAAGCCGCGCAACGTGTTTGTTGTTCAGTCTCGTTTCGGATGCCCTTTTGCCATCGCGCGAAATGCCGACGAAAACTGGCCCGAAGTCGGTCTTTGCAAAGTGCAACCATTGCTCGATTGCATGTACGGGGCAGCTCGGTTCCTTGCTACCGCGGCCGACTTCGACCTCCCGCCAACCGGTCTTGGCGTTTAGGGTGAGGAGGGCGCCTTTGTCGAAGATCTCGATCCAGCCGCCGGAATCCGGCGTGTCGTCCTGGTGGACGTCCAAGCTGACAATTTCCGATCGACGCAGACCACCTGCATAGCCGAGGAGCAGGATGGCTCGGTCTCGCAGACCGCGCAGGTCGAAGGGCAGGGTGGCGACCATCGCCAAGATATCCTCGGGCAGGATCGCCTCTTTCTGCACCGGCGGGCGCGCGTGTTTGCGTTTGATCCCGGCGAGCACGGTCGCGATGTGCCTGTCCTTGCGGTCAAGCGTAAATCCGCGCTGCGCATAGTTCCAGGCAAGCCCGGATAGGCGGCGGTCGATTGTCGAGACCGATAGGGGGCAGGATATCGACTGCGACGCGGAGGGGCGTGAGCCGGACGCCAGGTCGGCGAGGTAGAGGCCGATCATCTCGGACGACGGAGGCAGCGCTGCTGTGCCCTTCATCCGGCACCAACGTGCGAAGTGCGCCCAATCCTTCGCATAGGCCTTCAGCGTATTCTCAGACACTGACGCCCGGGCATAGTCTCGAGCCGTGTCCACCAGTCGATCGAGCGTACCGGACCCCGCGACATGGGAGGGCAGGGCGATACTGTGGTCCTGATCTCTCCTCTCGACGCGAGCGTCATTCAACTTATCGGAGGGCGCTGATCGCGATTTCTCGGTCTTTGAAGGCATTTTTTACTGAATCCGATGTCGGTCTGCCGGAATTTCTGAGACTGCGTTCCATTTGTTTTCAATAGCTTGCCTGTGTCGCATTTCTGAAACCGA
>NZ_JBIFFU010000045.1:0-10590 GCF_043557315.1 Sulfitobacter sp. 1A12779 | reverse complement strand
GGTGTCTCGCATCACGACTGCCTGCCCCAGAGCCACCCTAACAGTCTGGAATTTTGAGCAGCCCCATCAGGTCAGGCTACCGTTTTTAGCAGTCCTGCTTGATATAGATGTTGAGCTTATTGATCCTCAAACTCGCAAAGCCGTGTCGCAAGAGGCCTGTCATCACCTTAAAAGCGCAAAGCTTCTCAGCAAAATTGTTCAAATCGACGAAGAGCTACAGACACGCATGGATGCCCAGTATGAGCTCGACCTGATCAGGATTGACGCCATGTCGAAGGTCACTTTGCGTAACGGGTGAGGCCAAGTTCGCCCCGCGCCACGTCAGCCCACGTTCCATGCTCTTTTTTAGGTGTCTTGATAGAAGCTTTCGCCAAAATGGCTTCGAAGAAACGCCGCCTGGGGCGCGGCCAGCTCCTCCAAACGCTCAATGACATAGTCAGGCAACTGCAGCGGTGCCGTTTGATGGACCCTTTCAGCAGCTTGAGGGTACTCAGAGGAAGCCAAGCCACAATGATGCTCAATCTTGCGCAGAAGGCTCAACGGTTCTTTGCCGATTTGTCCGTAGGGTAAGTACAGCAATTGATCGTCTGTAAAACGTGCGCTCCACCGCGGCACATTGTTCAGATAATCTCCGCGCGTACGAAGCGCAGGCATGTCTAAGAGCGCCTCCCACTCTTTTGGCGATGCAGGCAGTTTTTTTCCGCGGTGCGCATTCATGCGCAGCTGAGACTTCAACCGGTCCAAGGGGTTACGGATGAGGTAGATCAGTTTACTCTGCGGCAGAAAGCGCTTGAAAAAGTCCACGCCCTCATCCGGAATACATGAGTACTCCGGCGTGACATCGAGGCATTTTTGATCCTCCGGCGCTCGGGAAAAAATGTACTTATACCACGTGCCGTTCAAAATGGGCGCGGTCTGAAGACGATCAAGATATGCCAGATAGGCCTCATCTGGGGGTGAGGCGCTTGCAAGATGGCGCGCGCGCGCCCCCTGAAGTCCCTGTTTGACATGCCACGGCGCCCACCGCCGGCATTCAGCAATGAACTTATGGTCAAAAAAATGCAGTTCCTTGAACGGCGGCACCCAAATGTCCCGTCTGGTTGCCAAAGTGACATGTAACCAAGATGTGCCTGCCTTCTGCGCGCCGATACACAGGATATCGGGTTTGCGACCTTTGTTCATATCACGTCCTGCCTGCCAGGCTCACCACCGGCTCAAACATTATTCTTCATAATCCGCTGTAGCCGCTCTTTGATTTTATCGTCTACCAGAGGCGCGGCCTTCACCCCCGATATACGCTTGAACCGCCGATAGACGCTTGGGCCAAGCTTTAGGCGTTCAATCACCTCCATCAGGACCTTTCCGGCCGTCGGCTCCGATGCTGCCACCTTCGCCGAACGCGCAAACATATTGTCGATCATATCCCCCTTCTCCACCCAGTAGGTAAGCATGCCATCAAACAATGCCCCTCCCGATGAAAAGCGTCTGCGCGGGGGCCACGGACGCTTTGGGTAGAACAGTTTAAGCTCGCTCTCATGCAGCTTCGCCGTATTTGCGTAGATACTGGCACTCATTCCAACAGCACGTTCTCCGGAACTTCGGCCCAAATCGGCGACCGTATCAGCGATCGACACCAACCAGCGTAGGGAAAGCTCTGACCGGATCACCTCAAACTGTTCATCCAAGATCCGCCAAAAGAGCCTAAGGGCACTCTCGCAGCTCGGATCCCTGCGCAGCACGACGATCGTACAGGCCAGCAGGTGCGCGAGACGAGAGGCCCCAGAAAACTCCGGCTGAAGCTTCTGAAAATGAGCTACCAGATCTTTTGACCGCCCCGCCCAAGCCCCTGTGGGAGAGCCCGGGATAATCTCATCGGCGAAAGGCTCAAGCACAGAGCTCTCATCAGGCAGCGCTTGCGCAGCATCTTTCAGAAAGATCTTTTCGTCCGAGAAATAAGCGGGCCAAAGATCGTAGACCGTCCTGCCCTTAGGCCTCAAAGGTTCGAAGTTGTATCTTTTTGTTGCGGCTTCAGGGCGACCGGACGCATACCCCAAAAAGCGATAGTCATCCGCAAACAGGCGCATGAAGCGCTCTTCTTCCTCCGGCCGCCACCGCTCCTCGTGTTTTTGCCCGCTCCGAGACGCGCGAAGTCGCGGCAGTTCTGCTGCGATCCCGAAGTTCGCACAAAACGCCCCAAAATCCTCTTCGAGGGTTTCGAACCGAAGAACCGTGTCTGCATAAAACAAACAGTTAAACGGATGGGTCTGGGGAATGATATGATGTTTGAAGTTCCAAGGGATGTCCCGATGACTACGGTCATGGCCAACCCACGGGTCTTCCAACACGTCGAGCGCTTGCGAGATGGACAGATCAGGCCATCGCGGCTCGGCGTAATAGTCCCCCTCCAACTGATTGCCGAACTTGAACATCCGGAAAGCAGAAAGAAATCGAGCTTTAGGCTCGCGAACAACCGTCAGGCTGGGTCGGTCTCGGAAGCGCTCCGGCACATGACCAAAGTACCGTCCTTCAAGCTTCCCAAGCGCGTCGCGCACCGATGTGCCGCCGGTTTTGGGCAGGTGGATGAAAACAATACGCGGCTTGTCGATTATGAAATTTGTCATCTCTTCCTGGCTTAACCTTGGAGCCGGTACATGGGCCGCTTATCCAAACATCGAATAAAAAACGCGCAGTGTACAGAAACCCAGAGCCGCAAACACAACTTCGCCCCAGCCGATAAATGGGCCTACCGGCGAACCAGCATCGCATGGGCTCGTCCTTGCCCCCTGATCAATAGGAACCGGTCGGAGAGGCTTCCAGTATCACAGCAGGGGCACGGGCTCACCTTGCGGCATTGACCCCAAAAACCTGATGCGTTTCGTCTGGCATCCGCTCTTCGAACGCGGCCTCCTCGGCACCGTCGATCACATTGTCGAAATCACCGATGGTGAGACGCAGCAGCAGCACTGCGTCGGCCAGACAAAATCGACTTACTACTGGCAGCGAACTGATAGGCCTTATCAGCGTAGAAATAATACCACGCCAAGGCATTCTCTCACAGTAAAACACCCCGAACTGAACTCCGTATCCTGACAGGGAACAAGCCATAAGCATTTACTGTCAGAGGCCTCCGCGGGGGGCTTTGGTAAGAAGATGGGGCACGGTCATCTGATCATAGCAACCCCATCTGCAGCCGCCTATGCGGCGGAGAAAGCTGGGCCCGGCGTAAAGGCAGCATGAGCAAGCTCTGCCACCGGTGTTTCTAAGCCGCCTATTCGGCGGCAGAACCGGGCCCAGTAAGAAGATACAGCGGTTCCACGCAGTGACCATCTAAAGCGTGTTTCAGTATTATTTAACTGACTTGCGCCTTTACCAATCGTAGAAGTGTCGGGCTCGCCATCGAGGCAGTGGCCCAGACATTTCAGGGTGAAATCCTCAGAAATCCCGCCCTCGTCAAAGTTCGGCGCGAACAAATGGGTATCCGATGAGATAATCAGCAAGATTTTGGCGAAGACCACAAAAGGAGGTCTTCACACGGCGGCCGCAACCAAGCGCTCCATGCGGGCTTTCTCAAGCCACTCTTCAAAGCCGAGGATGGTTTGTTGGGAACTGACAGCCTGCATCCAATCTGCAAGTGGATCGCTACCGGTATGCGTCAGATCGTCGTCGATGTGGCCATTTGCCATCCAGCTCTCCTGCTGGATGCGCCCCAGCCAGTCATAGAGCGATGGGATTTTACCGCGGCAATCTTCCTTTACATGCTGCTCACCGATCCAGCGAACCGGGATGACCCGGCCCGCGCTGTTGGTCAACGAGCGGCCAAATATCCGCTCTGCTTCAAAGATCCCTTGGGTGTGATGGCGCAAGGCACGATGCGTAAAATACGCCATATGCTCTTTTGAGGCATCAAACCAATCGTGAACCGCTTGGTAGTCCGCCGCCTCACCACCAAAGCGGCGCGCTGAACTCAATGCATGATGAAGAGGATGCGCCATATTATTGATCCTTATGGAGTTCAGGTTCAGCTTCTTCGTAACCGTAGTCACAGTAGCTTAGATTGATCTTGTCCCGCTGCAGGTCCCATTCCAATGTGCCACCACCGCCGCAGTCGATCTCGAAGCCGGGGTTATAGGAATAGGCAAAATCCCAGCAGAAATTCTCCAGGCGGTCATGCAGATCATCGAAAAGGGAGATATCCGAAGGCGTGAGGCGGTATCCTTCGACGTTACCGGAATCGCTGTAGCCTTCGTAGTATACGAGTGCCTCGGTGACACCCGCGCGGCGCAGGTCGGCGGCAAGCGCTGCACGGGTAGCGGCCAGCTTTTCTTCAGCTGCATCTCTTTCAGCCAGCATCCGGCTCAGGTAAGTGGTCTCTTGTGTCATTTTGTTCTTTCAGAAAGGTCTATGGGGGCAAAATTGCATGGCTTGGGGGGGCGCAGAGCCCCCACCCACATGCGGGGGCTTACGAGGTGGCAGCAACGGGCTCGCCATCGACCCAGGGCCCCAGCCATTGCATGGTGGAATCCCCCGAGCACCCGCCGTCGCCAATGCCTGTGACGATCAGTTGAGTATCCGTTGCGATAAACGGCAACTCTTTAGAGTAGGTGTAAAAGTCACAGAGCGCTGCTGCGCCAGCGAGAAAGGCGCGCCGCTTTGTGGGCAACGGTTTTGGGCGCGGATGGTCCACCCTCGATCCAAAGAGGTGCCGGTCTTTTTCTGGCACTCGGAAAGACAGCCCCCAAACCCAACCCTCAGGGTGTTTCTCGAGTGAAAAATCGATTGTCTCCTCCCCGCGTAGGCGACCTTTCAGCCAAACTATCCCGGCCGGGGGCAAACGGTTTTTCGCCAGCAGAGCCACGAGAACAACTACATCCAAAGGTGCCGCATCATCGTTCGTCATGAACGTATCCTTTCCTAATTGAGTGAAGGCCACTGCAGCCTTCCTGATCAAAAAGTCGGATCATCCAAATGGCGACGGAAACGCCTTGAGCAACTTTCTGTGCCAACGCCGTCCTTTTCGGCGACAAGACATTGTTTAGACTTAATATTTTTTTGTCTTTCTGGCCTTGAATCTCGCCCCTATGGGCCTGCGCGCGCCCATGGGCGCGCGAGTGCTCGGGGAGAGGCCCTCCCCCGGGGAACGACGGGATCTTGAAAAGGTCGAGATTGCCTATCTCATCCCCCGCTACCGCGGTGCGGAGGGGAAACATGAAGGCACGGATCGAAGGGGCAGCCCCTCGTGGGATCGTAGCAACGGCCTATTCCGAGCTGCCTTCCGTCCATCGCCTCGAAGAGACAAGGGGACTCACAGGTATGCGCCAAAGAGCGCACAGGAGACATGTGGCCGACCCTGGAAAAGCCCATTCCACCCCCGCCCTCCAGAGAGGAACGAACCGCAGAGCTGCGACCTCGCCCTCAAAGGCGGATCGCTGGGCCTTAGTTTCTGGGCCCTCGATGACCTTCACGGAGGGGCCGGGGTCAGAAAACCTTCAGCGTGCATGTGGTATGCGCGAGAACCGCCATCCTGCGGTCGGCCCGATGACCGGACGGCCCGGCGCTGGCCTCAATTTGGCGCAAAGGTGCCCCATGACCGTTCAGGGATGGCGGACACATGGCAAGGCGAGGAAATACCATGATCCGGCTCCCATAAAAAAGGGGGCGTCCCGCGCCTGTGACACCCAGCCATCCACAGATCACAAGAAGTATGTGATATGTGACCGCCTTGATATGAACGGTTCTGGCGCATGTCAGATGTGCAGCTCAGTCTCTAACACTTTCAAAATGGAAAGCTTTTCATGCGAACTGTGGCAAGGCATGCAGGCCACGGTCAAAGCTCTCTGCAAAAGAGGCTCGAAACGGCTGGAGGGGGCACTCACAATGTTGAGGCCCCCAAGCGCGACCTTTGCAATTTTTCTGATCGCCGCCTCAGAGAGTGCGACATGGCTTTTCTTCTTGTCGCTCGCCCAGATCGTCTCCTTGGCGGTGACGGACCGCAACAAGTTGTGACGACAGCTTGGCCTTATCCCAGATAAACTGCGGCCAGTCATGAAGTTCGTGGATGTAAGTCATATTTTACGCATTCTTTGCGGAGATTATACGACGCAAACTCCGCAGGACAATCACAAACACCGCAGCAAACGCGGAGAATAAGGGCGACGACCTCCGCCTACGAAGCGTTGCCGGACTTTATGCGTCGAACACCTCCGCCAGCAGCCCGTCAATCATGCTTTGACCCTTGGCCCGCTGCGCCCGTTCAAATTGCGCCGCTTGGTAGGCGAATTGCGATCGCGCATCGCGCTGAGCCGTAAGAGCCAGCGCCATTTCCACCCCTTCCGGCCCCAATTGTCCAAGCTCTGTATGTATCCGAGTACGCGCAATATGCGCCCCGGTCCCCATATGCCTGCGCCAAGCGCTGGAAGGATAGCCGTCGGCAAGTCCTTTGCCAGATACGTCGCGCAGTACCGGAACTTGTTCCGTCTGGGAAAGCGGGTGGAGATGGGCCAGATGATCCACATTCATTCCGCGCAAAAGCACAGCATCCACAAAGGGCTCCAATCGTTTATGTAGTCTGCCGCGTAGCGGCTCATCTTCTTTCGTTGTCGTGATATCGATGCGGTAGCAGTCCCCATCATACCATATATCCTTTCCCCAAATGAGCTGGCCGTCACCCAATCGCAGCGGGATCAGCGTCCAAAAGGCGATACAGAACGCCTCGTTAAGCAGTCGTATCTTGGTAGGCCGCCGCTTGACCTCAGCGCTCTGCTCAAGAAGTGCATGCGCCAGCTGCCAGGTTTCCTTCAAATCAGGCAGTTGTTCATAGCGACCGAACTTCAGTGGCACGACAGACTGCAAGTCAGCTCGTAGCGCGTTCTCATGCGTACGGATCGCCTCCAGCGTCAGCCTGTCAATCCCAAGGGCGTCTCCAAATTTACGCAGCCGCATGACAGCGGTATGTCGTGTAGCGGGCCGATCCCCTTGAGATGTATAGGCGGGGGCCTGACGCGTCTTGGCATGCGCCGTGCGCGATGCCTCCATCCGCCGAACCCCTTCAATGGTAATAGCGACTGGAGCACCTGCATCGATCTGCACTTTTGCATATTCACGCAAGATATCTTCGGTGTTGTCGATCACGGAGGGGGCCGGCACTGCTTCATGCAGCGCCACAAACCCCGTGCGCCAAGCCGACAATTTGGCACGCCAAGCGGGCGGCAGCGCATCAAGAGCGACACGCCGCTGCGCTGCGGGGCGCAGCACGGACCCCGCTTTGGCAGGTTTCGGGGGCTCTTTGCGGGCGATCGCCTCAGATAGGATCACATGTGCGGCAGGACTACCCGGCATCAAAGCATCGATGGCGGCTTTGAGAGAGCGCAAGCGGCGGCTCGACGCCACGTCTGCCCCAAAAGCGAGGTAGTCATCGACAGTTGGCACCGTGATCCCACGCGCGGCTGTGAACGCGAGAAACCGTGCAAAAACGCGCAGGTCCTCAAGCGCTACTTCCTCGAACCCCTTCAGGTTGCAGTAAGGCGCCATCAAAGGGTCAGCCGCAAGCGCCTGCCTGTCTCGACGGTCACAGCTACGGCCGGTGCCTTTCTTTTCACGGATCGCGTCACGTATCGTGCAACAAACCGGGGTCCCCGCCGGCACCAACCGGTCAAACGCGGTACGCAGGTTCTCCAATTGCCGCGGTGAAGCATCCCCTTCTGCAAACGCAAGGAAATCCGAAACCGTCGGCACAGCAATCGCGCGTGCTTGCGCAAACCTAAAGAACTTATCCAAGGTGCGCAGCTCACGTAAGCCAATCTCATCAAGCCTGGGGGCTGCGCGGTAGGGACCAAAATGCGCCGCAGATAGAATCTCTGCACGGCTGCGGGTATCGTAAGTCTTAGTCATCCATCAATCCGATCATCATGTCCTGACCCCGCTCAACGAGCTTGAGCGCGTTAAGCCAGCCGTAGAACTGGCGCAAAGTGGCCGCGGTATCGTCGATACGCTTGGCAATCACTTCGATCTCGTTCGGATAGCGATCGAGCAAAAGCGACGTTTGACCATGGCGCATTTGGTGCGGGGTCATCGGCAAGCCAACAACCGCACGCATGACTTGCGAGAAGTGCGCGGCAAAGAAGTCCGCGTTGAGAGAGCGCCCCGGCTTGCGTACCGCAGGAAAAAGAAAGGGGCTTGTGTCTGCATGCGCAAAAAGCGGGCGGATTACCTCAAGATACCAGCAAATCGTGTCATATGCGCCGTATTTGTTGCGCGCGATCGGGAACTCGATCACGGCATTGTTCTTCGTCACCGCCGCAGGCAAGAAGACCTTGAAGGGCTTTTTACCCTTCTTGGGGATGCGGAACTGCGCGTCTTCACCGACGCATGTCAGCGCCATCACATTGCGGCGCCGCAAGGGGGCCCCTCCGATTTCAATAGCTGCAAAACATGCACAAACCCCGAGCATGCGGACTTGGGAGATCTCAAGCGCTGTGAGTTTGCGACCCTCGGCCTTAGCCTGCGCCAGAATCTTTTCGGCGGCAGCGCGCAGCGCCAAAAAGGACGTGAGGAAACGGCGCCGCAGGTGCTTCTTTTCCACAAGCCGTTCACAGAATTTGCGATTGGCCTTGGTCATGGATTTTTCGGCCCTACGGCCTGCGCGCGCAGTTTTGTTGTTCGCAAGAACCTGGATCATACCGCTGCAGTCCAGGCCGAGATGCGCGCGCAGCTGGTTGAGGACTTTGAGATATTTGCGGGCGCTGCGCGGCTCGAGGTGCCCCTTTGACTTCGGTTCATGCTGGCGGCGAAACAGCTCACCCGCGATGCCATAGAGCGTTTCATCACAGGCCAAGATGGCTTTGAGATCGCCTTCTTCACGGCTGATCATGCCGATATCCAATCCCGCCCGTAAAGCTGTGCGAAGAGCAGACTTCATCACATGCGCATGCGGCTCATGCCTATCGGTGAACTCCTTTGCGACCGGATCCCAGGAATTATTCGTGACACTCTCGATCCAGGTGATGAGCTGGTTTTCCCAGTCTTGCGGGATCTCTTTGTGCGCCGGCGCCCGGCGCTCAGGCACAAAGTTAATGGGCTCCGCTGGCAAATGTGGCAGAAGTTCAGGAAAGGCGCGCAGCTCATCGAGACGCTTGAGAGACCGCGCATGAGAGTCTCTCACATTGCCACTGAAATCCCGGTCAATCTGCCGGGCCCGCTCTAAAGTCATATCCCATGGTTGCCAGCCGTAAGACCGCGCAACGAGCGCAAAGCTTTTCAGCATCTGGAGCTTCATCGGATGCCAATCCGATGTACCTACCCGCCCCTGTACGCGCGGCTCAATGGCCGCAAGCAATACTGTCCAGTCATCCTCCATTGCCCGCAAGCGGGCTTTCTCGGCGTGAACACCGCAAAACGACTTCAGCGCAGCTGTGAGTCGGCCCCGGAACGTCTTGTAAGCGCGCTCGGTCGGCCAATGATCAAGGTCAAACCCCTTCAAAGGGAACCTCTGCGCAATAGCAGCAAGGTCTGCGTCAATCGCACTCAACGGCCGGTTCAGTATCGATGCAGCTTTGTCAATCGCGCCCAAGTAGCTTGTTTGGGTGCTGGCGGTAAGATCGGTTCTTGCGGCCGTATAAGCGCGAAACTGTGCAAAGCTGGACACCTCCGAGGGGATGGTGGCCGCAATGCTTGCCACAGGGGAAAAGACGGCAGGGGGTCTGCCAGAGAGATCAAGCATGAGATGTCCTTTCAGGAAAGAGGTTGATCATGGAAAATAGAGAAACCGCTAAGATGCTGGTTTTTCCGGTTAAATGCGCAGCGGACATAAACACCTTCGCGGTTGCCGCCCGTGAAACCGGGGGGGTGTTTATGTCCGCACCACTTGCATGAGGTCTTTGCCGCTTAATGGAAATTGCTATGTCCCAAAGACCATTCTGCAATCCGTAGCGCCCCGCGGGACGGGGACCGGCGGTGCCGTGGACCCACCCATGCGGCGTCCTCAGCAGGCCATTTTTGAAAGCGCCCTCACCCGTTGAGCAAGGCGAGACAAATGGCCATGTACTGGGCGGGGTTTCAATTTTGCGGGCCAAGAAGGGCCACCCACAAGACATGCGACGGTAACGATACCGCCTCAGCGCAAGGTTAAGCGCTCCGCGGGCCGACCAGATTACTGGGGATCGCGCAGAGCAGCCCTCTCCGATCCTGTTCTTTTCCAAGACAAGAAATGCGGCGAAGACCTTGCGAGCAAAGAGGGCGTTGAGCGTCATCTTCGGGAATTACGCCCCGGAGGGGTTGGTCCCAAACTCAGAGGTTAGGCAACGCCCCCCGCCCACAGTGGGGCGACGGCAGACAGCGGGCCCGCAAACCGAAGGGTTTCATTTGCAACGCCCCCAAGCTGCTTGACTTAAGGTCATCCAAAAAAAGATTCAGATTTTTCTTAATCGCGTTTCCGCGCCGAATTCGACGTACCCAAATCACTTATACGGGCCGCGCAGGACATCACCTCACGGCCACCGCCTAAAACCGGAGCGCAAAACGAGACCGCGTCTCCATCTGCTTACACAGACCCCAACACCATAGGTTGGGATTAGAAAGAGAGAATAAAAATGAAGT
>NZ_JBIFFU010000044.1:0-11790 GCF_043557315.1 Sulfitobacter sp. 1A12779 | reverse complement strand
ATGTCATCGCGTCTCATGCCTCAAATATGGCACATCACGTTGCCGATGGGAATCTCCTGTCAGGTGGAGAACACTAGGATCAGGGCGGGGTTTGCATCTTGATCCGCTGTCATGGGCGGCGTAACACCCTGCCCATGGCAAAGCTCTACTTCAATTACTCCACCATGAACGCCGGTAAATCCACGGTGCTGCTTCAAGCGGCGCATAACTATGTGGAACGCGGCATGGTGCCCTTTTTGCTCACCGCGCAGTTCGACAACCGCGCGGGCGAAGGGCGCATCGCCTCCCGTATCGGCATCGGGCAAGAGGCCGATACTTTCGCCCCGGGCGAAGACCTTTTGGCCAAGATCGAAGCCCGGTTGGAGCAAGGCCCCTGCGCCTGTATCTTTGTCGATGAGGCGCAGTTTCTTGAGGTCGAGCAGGTCTGGCAACTGGCCCGCGCGGTGGATGATCTGGGCGTGCCGATCATGTGTTTTGGCCTGCGGGTCGATTTCCGGGGTGAGCTTTTCCCCGGTTCCGCCACCCTGCTGGCGCTGGCCGATGAGATGCGCGAAGTGCGCACCATTTGCCATTGCGGCAAGAAGGCCACGATGGTCGTGCGCCGCGACGCCGAAGGGCAAGCGATGCGGGACGGCGCGCAGGTGCAGATCGGCGGGAACGAGACCTATGTCTCGCTCTGCCGTAAACACTGGCGCGCCGCTGTGGGCGACGGTTAAACCCGGTTTGGCGGGGTCTCTCCGTCGATGAAGGCTTGTAGATTGGCAACGGCCATCAGCCCCATATCGACACGGACTTCATGCGCCGCCGTGCCGAGATGCGGCAGCAGCACAGCATTGTCGAGATCACGCAGCGCCTGTGGCACCTTGGGCTCGAACTCATAGACATCCAAACCCGCACCGCCAATGCGCCCCGCTTGAAGGGCTTCGATCAAGGCGGCCTCCTGCACCACATCGCCGCGGGCTATGTTGATCAGATGGGCATGGGGCTGCATCGCGCCGAGAACAGTCCCATCGATCAGATGCCGCGTCTCGCCGCCGCCGGGCACGGCGATGACAAGCACATCCACGGCTTCGGCCAGCGCGGTCAGGCTTTCGACACGGGTGGCGGGAAAATCGAGGTCTTTCTCACTGCGGTTGAAATAGCTGACCTGCATGTCGAACCCATAGTGGCAGCGCCGCGCGATGGCCTGCCCGATCCGCCCCATGCCAACGATGCCGACCCGTTTGCCGGTCAAATGCAGCCCCAACATCTGCGTCGGGTGCCAACCGGCCCAAGCGCCGGAGCGGACCAGCCGCTCCCCTTCGGCAGCGCGGCGGGCGGACATGAGCATAAGCGTCATGGCAACATCCGCCGTGGCATCGGTGACGGCGCCGGGGGTGTTGGTCACCTCCACCCCCGCCGCGCGGGCCGCGGCCGCGTCGATGTGGTTATAACCGACGCCGAAATTGGCGAGGATCTTGCAGCGCGGCTCGGGCACATCGGCGAAAACCTCGGCCGAGAAGGCATCCCCCAGGGTCGGCATCACCCCGTCATAGTCGCGCAGCGCCGCGCGCATTTCTTCGCCCGAAAGCGGCGCGGTTTCCTCGCGCACCGTCACTTCGCAGCCCTTCAATGCTTCGGTGACTTCCTTAGGCAAGGGTCTGGCAATCAATATCTTTTTCAATGCATCCGCCCTCCTTCGGGCACTTTTTGATCGGGCGACAAAAGCACGATCTCTCCGTCCTTGTCGGGCAGGCCAAGCACCAGCACCTCGGACATGAAAGGCCCGATCTGGCGCGCGGGGAAGTTAACCACGGCCACGACCTGCCGCCCCACCAGCGTCTCCGGCGTATAATGCGCGGTGATCTGGGCCGAGGTCTTACGCTCGCCGATCTCCTCGCCGAAATCTACCCAGAGTTTGATCGCCGGCTTGCGTGCTTCCGGAAAGGCTTCTGCCCGGGTCACGGTGCCGACGCGAATATCGACCTTGAGGAAATCGTCGAAAGTGATCTCAGCCATTGGCCAGCTCCCGCGATCTGTCCGCCGCGGCGGCGACTGCGCGCTTGAGAAGGGGCGGGAAGCCTTCGGCCTCATCCATCAAAACCTCAAGCGCCGCTTGGGTCGTGCCATTGGGGCTGGTGACGTTGACGCGCAGCTGGGCCGGATCCTCTTCAGCCTGCATCGCCAGCGCCCCTGCCCCGGCGACCGTCGCCTTGGCCAATTGCATCGCCAATTCCTCGGGCAGGCCTTGGGCCACACCGGCGGCGGCCATGCATTCGATCATGTGAAAGACATAGGCCGGGCCGGAGCCGCTAACCCCCGTGACCGCGTCGATCTGCGCCTCTTCGGTCAGGCGGACGACCTCACCCACCGCGCTCAATAGCGTTTCGGCTTCATCCAAAGACCGGCTTCCCGCCTTGGCGTTGCCGACGATGGCGGTGATCCCTTTGGAAATGGCAGCAGGCGTGTTGGGCATGGCCCGCACAATGGGCGTGTCGCCGCCGAGGACGCTTTCGAAATAGCCGATGGTCGTGCCCGCCGCGACGCTGACGAACAGCGTCTCACCATTGCCCATCGCCTGAAGCGTCGGCAGCGCATCCGCCATCATCTGCGGTTTGACCGCCACCAGCACCACTGCTGGCGCGGCAGGCAGGTCGGCGTTCAGGTTCACGCCGGTGCCTTGCAGCCAATCGGACGGTTTCGGGTCCACGACCCAGACCGCGCTTTCAGGCAGCCCCTGCGCCAGCCAGCCTTCCAACATGGCCGATCCCATTTTGCCACAGCCCAGCAAAACCAGACCGTCGCGTGCCACTCTCCCGTCTTTCATCCTATCCCCCGAAGTTGTTCGGGGACTTTGTTACGCTCGGCCGTAAGCCTCTGCAATGGCGACGTCCATCGCGGCCTTGGGGGTTTGATCGCCCCAGACCAGCAATTGCAGCGCAGGATAGTAGCGTTCCGCGCTCATGACGGCGGCACCGATCATCATGTCGATCTGCTCTGGCCCCGCGACCTGTCCGCCCGCCAAAACCAGCCCGTAGCGGTAGACCATCAACTGCTGATCGGCCCAGAAGCTGAAGGCCCCCGCCCAGCATTGATCGTTGACGAGGTTTAACAATTCGTAAAGTTCCGGCAGTTTTTCAGCCGGAGGCTCCATCTCGAAGGTGCAGATCAGGCGCAGCGTTTCGTCGTAAGCCGACCATGCCAGCGTGATGGAATAGGTCCGCCACTGCCCCTCGACCGCCATGGCGATCTGGTCATCCGCCACGCGGTCGAATTCCCAATCGTGATGGGCCGCGAGATTTTCAACGATATCAATGGGGTGGATTTCTTCTTCAAGGTAATGCTCGGACAGGGCCATTTCGCCACCTCTCAATCTGTTCCACGGGGCGGGACTTGGCCCACCATGCATGGAAGCCTGCACAAATAGGCGTGTAGGTTCACATCACCTATACAAGATATGGTGCTTGCAGCGGAACAGTCTGGCAAGTTTTTTCTTGGGGATAACCACAATTGATAGGGGATAACCGCAATAACTTGTGGGTAAATCGCGGAAATCGTCTATAAATTGGAGGGAGAGGGCGCGAGGGGCCGCAAGCGGCCCCTGTCCACGCGGGGGATCGCCGCCCCGGCCCGGGGCGGCTGATCAAACTCTATCGGGTTCAGTCCTTGGCTTCGAGCTTGTCGAGCCGCGCTTTAAGCGCTTCGTTCTCTTCGCGGGCCTTCTGCGCCATGGCGCGCACCGCGTCGAACTCCTCACGGGTGACGAAATCACGGTCGGCGAGCCAACGGTCGAGCATGCCCTTGAAGGCGGTCTCGGCCTCGTCCTTGGCGCCTTGGGCGACGCCCATCGCGTTTGTCATCATCTGTGAAACATCGTCGAAAAACTTGTTGCGGGTCTGCATGTCTGGCCTCCGGAGGTTTGTTAGCCTCTATATGGGGCGCGGCGCCCTTGCTCGCAAGGTTGACTTCCCCGCGCGGCCTTGCTCAATCAGCAGCATGATA
Organism: Sulfitobacter sp. 1A12779; assembly: GCF_043557315.1. NCBI lineage: Bacteria > Pseudomonadati > Pseudomonadota > Alphaproteobacteria > Rhodobacterales > Roseobacteraceae > Sulfitobacter > Sulfitobacter sp. 1A12779. The sequence continues at coordinate 7,809 of NZ_JBIFFU010000044.1, read as the reverse complement.
GCCATGCTCCCCTTCCCCGATATCGCGCCGGAAATCTTTTCGGTGACCCTGTTTGGTTCCACCTTCGCGCTGCGCTGGTATGCGCTGGCCTATATCGTGGGTATCCTGCTTGGCTGGCGCATTGCCACTGCGGCGGTCAAACGCCCCCAACTGTGGAAGAGCGACACGCCTGTGATGAAGCCCGGTCAGGTCGAGGACCTGCTCTTTTGGGTCATTCTGGGCGTGATCCTTGGCGGACGTTTGGGCTATGTGCTGTTCTACCAACCGGCCTATTACCTGTCGAACCCCGCCGCGATCTTGCAGCTTTGGGAGGGCGGCATGTCCTTCCATGGCGGCGCGCTTGGGGTCATTCTGGCCGGGCTTTTCTATACATGGCGGCACCGGATTCCGGTGATTTCGACCGGGGATATGGTCTGTCTGGGGCTGGCGCCGGGGCTGTTTCTGGGGCGGCTGGCGAATTTCATCAATGCCGAACTGTGGGGCCGCCCGACCGATCTGCCTTGGGGCGTAGCCTTCCCCGGTGAAGCGGCGCAGTTCTGCCCCGATGTGGCGGGCATCTGCGCGCGCCACCCCTCGCAACTTTATGAGGCGCTGCTGGAGGGTTTGCTCTTGGGCGGCGTGCTGCTGTGGATGGCGTGGAAACGCGGCGCGCTCAAAATGCCGGGGCTGATCGGTGGCACTTTCCTTGCAGGCTATGGCGCGGCACGGTTCGCGGTGGAGTTCCTGCGCCAACCCGACGCGCAATTCGTCACCCCCGGCAACCCGCTGGGGCTGGCATGGCATATCGGCGGCTGGGGGCTGACCATGGGGCAGTTCCTATCGCTGCCGATGATTGCCGTGGGCGTCTTCCTCATCATCCGAGCGCGGCGGCAGACATGAGCCTGAAGGACCATCTGCTCACAAGGATCGCGCTGGAAGGGCCGATGCGGCTGGACGCCTATATGCAGTCCTGCCTGCTGCATCCCGATTGGGGGTACTACACCACCCGCGCGCCTTTCGGCCCGGAGGGGGATTTCATCACCGCCCCCGAGATCAGCCAGATGTTTGGCGAGTTGATCGGCCTGTCGCTGGCGCAAAACTGGCTGGATCAGGGCGCGTCCTCCCCCTTCACACTGGCCGAGCTTGGGCCGGGTCGGGGGACATTGATGGCCGACATTCTGCGCGCCACGGCGCGGGTGCCGGGGTTTCAGGACGCGGCGCAGGTCACGCTGGTCGAGGCCTCTCCTACGTTACGCGATGTGCAGCGCGAGACGCTGCGAGGGGCCGAGGTCACTTGGGCCGAAAATGCCGCTGACCTGCCAGATGCGCCGCTGTTCCTGGTCGCCAATGAATTTTTCGACGCGCTGCCGATCCGGCAATTCATCCGCCAAGGCGCAGGCTGGGCCGAGCGCCGGGTGGGCGCGGCAGAGGGGGCGCTGACCTTTGGCCTCGGCCCCGTGACCCCACAGCCTGCCCTTGCCCATCGGCTGGAGGATACGAAAGACGGCGACCTTGTTGAGCTTTGCGCCCCGGCGGCGGAGATCATGGAAGAGATCGGCAAACGCATCGCGGACCATGGCGGGGCGGGGCTGATTATCGACTATGGCGATTGGCGCGCCTTGGGCGACACGCTGCAAGCGCTGGAAAACCACAGCCCCGCCGACCCGCTCGCCAATCCCGGGCAGGCCGACCTGACCGCCCATGTTGATTTCGAGGCGCTGGCCCGCGCCTGCCCCTGCCCCCATAGCCGCGTGGTCACCCAAGGCGTTTTTCTGGAGCGGTTGGGCATCACCCCCCGCGCGCAGAAACTGGCCGAGGCGCTGACCGGCGACGCGCTCAGCAACCATATTGCCGCACATCGACGGTTGACGCACCCGGCGGAAATGGGAAACCTGTTCAAAGTGATGGGGCTCTACCAAAAAGGTCAGACCCCGCCCCCGGGGACAGAAGTATGATGCTCGAAATTCTGACATCCGATGCGCTTGCGCCTTTGCGGCACGGGTTTTTCACCCGCCGTGGCGGCGCGTCTTCGGGGGTGTTTTCCGGGCTGAACTGCGGCAGCGGCAGCTCAGACCAGTCCGAGATCGTGCGCATCAACCGCGCCCGCGCCGCCGAGGCGATGGGCCTACCTGCCGACCATCTTGTCGGCGTGCATCAGGTGCATTCCGCCACCGTGGTCACGGTGACGGAGCCGCAGGACGACAAGCCCCGTGCCGATGCCTTGGTCACCAAGACCCCCGGCATCGCCCTGTCGATCCTGACCGCCGACTGTCAGCCCGTGCTCTTTGCCGATGCGCAGGCCGGAGTGGTGGGCGCGGCCCATGCGGGCTGGCGCGGCGCGCTTGACGGGATACTCGAGGCGACGGTCGACGCCATGGTCGATCTCGGCGCCACCCGCGAAAAGATCACCGCGGTGATCGGCCCCTCCATCAGCCAGCGCGCCTATGAGGTCGGACCGGAGTTTCTGGACAACTTTATGAATGCCGACCCCGAGTTTGCCCGCTACTTTGCCCAAGGCGAAGGCGACCGGCTGCATTTCGACCTGCCCGGCTTTGGCCTGAACCGGCTGCGCGCGGCAGGCGTGGGCCACGCGGAATGGACGCGGCATTGCACCTACGCCGATGCCGCGCGATTCTATTCCTACCGGCGCACGACCCACGCTAAAGAAGCGGACTATGGCCGCTTGCTCTCGGCGATCACCCTCTGAACGGGGCGGGATTGCGGCAAAGCCTGCCCGTTTTGCGCCGCATTGCTGTCGCGATATCTGGCACAATCAGCCCCTTGCGGCAGCATTGTTTCTCGCACCCCCTGCAAGCCACCGAAAATTAACACTTTTCGAAGTATGGCAAAGGCGCCCAAAACCGCCCTTCCAAGCCGTCAATTTCCCACAAGTTTCTCGCCCACGGTCAAAAACCGGCCCGATTGCACTGCGATAGTGGATGCAACGATGCCCGCGTGACCCGAAGAGGAACAGAGCCATGAAAAAGAACCCGCGCTTCATCAAATCCGTTGTCGAGACAGCGGCCAAGACCGACACCGTCATGCCTTGGGCCCGCGGTGCGCGCCGCGCCGCTTTCATCGCCAAACGCTCGGGCAACGCCCCGGTCCGCAAGACCGCCTGAAAAGTTTCCCCCGGTACCGGTGCCACGCGCCCGGTATAGCAGACCGCCCCTCGTGACGTTGATTCGTTGCGAGGGGCGTTTTCACGCGAATATGGCGATCACGCACCCGGCCCGGAAACAGCCCCCCGCATTCAGCCAAGATTGGCGCGCAAAGCGCAGCACTCAGGCCGGATATTTTGACAAATCCCTCAGAACATGGCGCAGTATCCGTCAGCCCGCGCCGGTGCATGCCGCCCTCGGCAGCGCTGTGCCGGGCCGACAAAGGGTTTTGCATGACTGAGACCGCCACCAAAGCCGAAGGCCCACCGCCCGCGCCGATGCGCAGCTATGAAGTCGCCGCGCTCCGCGCCGTTGGGTCGCTCTATATCGGCCAAGACACCGCGCCCACCGCGCCACTTCTCGAAGCCGCTTTCGCGGCCTTTGCCCGCGGGACGCCGATCCAAACGGTGCAGGGCGACATCCCCATCGAAGATCTCCAGCCCGGCGATATGATCAACACAAGTGCCGGAGGTCCGGCGCAGTTGATCTGGATCGGGTCGAGCCGTTTCATCCCGGCAGACAGTGGGCGGCTGCCCCTCATCCGCATCATGCCCGACAGTTTCGGCGAGGGGCGCCCCAGTTCGTTCCTCACCCTCGGCCCCGCCGCGCGGGTGCTCCAGACGCCGCCCCACCTGCGGGCCGCGGCGGGGGGCAGCCGCCTGCTCACCCCGCTGTGCGAATTCGTGGATGGGGTCAATGTGATCGAGGTCACCCCGCCAACCCCGGTGCGCCTGTTTCATATCTGCCTGTCGCGTCATGCGGTGATCAAGGCAGGCGGGCTAGAGATGGAGACCTTTCACCCCGGCGCTCAAGCGCTGCGTGACGCAACACCCGGCCTGCGGGATCGCTTTCTCTCCATGTTTCCGCAGATCGCGCATGGGCATGATTTCGGCCCCCTCGCCCATCCCCGCGCGCCCGCGGCGGCAGAAGACCGCGCCGACAGCTGATTTCAAGGCGCTGTCGACAGCCGCGCCTCCAACACATCGAAAGGCACGCCGGGCTCATCCTTGGCCCCGCGGATCACGAGGCTGGTCTTCACGCTTTCCACATTGGGCGTGGTCAGCAATTGCCCGGTCAGGAAACTTTGAAAGCTCGACAGATCCGGTGCCACGCATTTCAGGATGAAATCGACTTCCCCGTTGAGCATATGGCACTCACGCACCAGCGGCCAACCACGGCATTTCTCTTCAAACGCGCTCAGATCAGCCTCGGCCTGACTGGCCAGCCCGACCATGGCGAAGACCTGCACCTCAAAGCCCAGTTCCCGCGCATCGACATCCGCATGATAGCCTTTGATATAGCCCTGCTCTTCCAAGGTGCGCACGCGGCGCAAACAGGGCGGTGCAGAGATGCCGACGCGTTTGGCCAGTTCGACATTCGTCATCCGGCCATCAGATTGCAACTCGGCCAAGATCATCCGGTCTATCGGATCAAGTCGTGTACCCGCCATAACATCCTCAGTGAATTTTCGATTCTTATAGCAGCCTGCGTGGTACACGCAATAAAGTTTCACACAAGCGCAATATTCTTTATCGCGATCCTTGAGGCCAACCGCCCTTACCGCTCACGCAAGCGTAATGACGGGGCGGTGACGGCAGGGGTTTAACGGCTTCGCGGCTATCGCTATATGAGGCGGGCAATATCAATGACAGCCCGGGGGCGCCAGATGGCCGAGACACGTAAAACCAAGGTACTGATCATCGGCTCCGGCCCTGCGGGCTATACCGCCGGGGTCTACGCAAGCCGCGCCATGCTGGAGCCGATCCTCGTGCAGGGGATCGAGCCGGGCGGCCAGCTGACCACCACCACCGAGGTTGAGAACTGGCCCGGCGACAGCGAGGTGCAGGGCCCCGACCTGATGATCCGCATGCAGGACCACGCCAAGGCCATGGGGACCGAGATCATCGGTGACATCATCACCGACCTCGACCTGTCGAGCCGCCCCTTCCACGCCAAGGGCGACAGCGGCACGACTTACGTCGCAGATTCCGTGATCCTCGCCACCGGCGCCCGCGCGAAGTGGCTGGGGCTGGAGAGCGAAGAAAAGTTCAAGGGCTTCGGCGTCTCGGCCTGTGCCACCTGCGATGGCTTCTTCTACCGCGGTCAGGAGATCGTCGTGATCGGCGGCGGCAACACCGCCGTGGAAGAGGCGCTGTTCCTCACCAACTTCGCCTCCAAGGTCACGCTGATCCACCGCCGGGACGAGCTGCGCGCCGAGAAGATCCTGATCGACCGACTGATGAAGAACCCCAAGATCGAGCCGCTGTGGTTCCATGAGCTGCATGAGGTCTACGGCACCGACAACCCGCTCGGCGTCGAGGGCGTGAAGGTCAAACACACCAAGACCGGCGAGATCACCGACATTCCCGCCAAGGGCGTCTTTGTCGCCATCGGCCATGCGCCTGCCAACGAGTTGGTCAAAGACACACTGGAGACCCACATGGGCGGCTATGTCGTGACCAAACCCGACAGCACCGAAACCTCGATCCCCGGCGTCTTTGCCGCGGGCGATCTGACCGACCACAAGTACCGCCAAGCGGTGACCAGCGCCGGCATGGGCTGCATGGCTGCACTCGAAGCCGAGCGTTTCCTTGCCGAAGTGGGCGATGATGACGGCAAAGATACCTCCCTCCCGCTCGGCTACGGGGCCGAGGTGAAGGAAGACGTTTAACTCAGACGAAGGCGCGGCGGAGATAATTCCGGTTTCCGCCGCCCCTCAGCACCCGAATTGCAGGCCACCCTCGGATCATGGGATTTCGGCCTTTAACGGGGCGACACCCCTTAGTTCTATAGACTTTTCACATCTTTTACAGCTATGGCAGCCGGGACCAAAGCCGCCTGTTCCCTGAAGAAAAGTGATAGTCATGATGCCCAGCAACCTCACGTCGATCCCCGAACTTTACGTCTCTTACGAGTCGTCGCAAAAGCTGAAGGTGGAGGCGGGCAATCTGGTGAGCCTCGACCTCACCCCGCGCCAAATCTGCGATCTGGAACTCTTGATGAACGGCGGCTTTAACCCGCTGAAAGGGTTCTTGGGTGAAGAGGACTACGACAGCGTGGTCGAGAATATGCGTCTGGCGGATGGCTCCCTCTGGCCGATGCCCATCACCCTCGACGTGACCGAGGATTTCGCCGAGAAGCTGGAAGTAGGGCAGGACATCGCCCTGCGCGACCAAGAGGGCGTGATCCTCGCGACCATGACCGTGACCGACCGCTGGACCCCGAACAAATCGCGCGAGGCCGAGAAGGTCTTTGGCGCCGATGACGAGGCGCATCCGGCGGTGAACTACCTGCACAACCAAGCGGGCAACGTTTATCTCGGCGGTCCGGTGACCGGCATCCAGCAGCCCGTGCACTACGATTTCCGCGCGCGCCGCGACACGCCTAACGAGCTGCGCGCCCATTTCCGCAAGCTGGGCTGGCGCCGCGTCGTGGCCTTTCAAACCCGCAACCCGCTGCACCGCGCGCATCAGGAACTCACCTTCCGCGCCGCGCGTGAGGCGCAGGCCAACCTGCTGATCCACCCGGTCGTCGGCATGACCAAACCGGGCGACGTGGATCACTTCACCCGCGTGCGCTGCTATGAGGCTGTGCTCGACAAATACCCTGCCGCCACGACCTCCATGTCGCTCCTGAACCTCGCCATGCGCATGGCTGGCCCGCGCGAGGCCGTTTGGCACGGGCTGATCCGCAAGAACCACGGTTGCACCCATTTCATCGTCGGTCGCGACCATGCCGGCCCCGGCAAGAACTCCGCCGGTGAGGATTTCTATGGCCCCTATGACGCGCAGGAATTGTTCCGCGCGCATCAGGAGGAGATGGGCATCGAAATGGTCGATTTCAAACATATGGTCTGGGTGCAGGAACGCGCGCAATATGAGGCCATGGATGAGATCGAGGACAAGGACAGCGTCACCATTCTGAACATCTCGGGCACCGAGCTGCGCCGTCGCCTGCGGGAAGGTTTGGAGATCCCTGAGTGGTTCTCCTTCCCCGAGGTCGTCAAGGAACTGCGCCGCACCTCCCCGCCGCGGTCCAAACAGGGGTTCACCGTCTTCTTCACCGGTTTCTCCGGCTCCGGCAAGTCCACCATTGCCAACGCGCTGATGGTCAAGCTGATGGAAATGGGTGGCCGCCCCGTGACACTGCTGGACGGGGATATCGTGCGGAAAAACCTCAGTTCTGAGTTGGGCTTCTCGAAAGAGCACCGCGATCTGAACATCCGCCGCATCGGCTATGTCGCCTCCGAGATCACCAAGAACGGCGGGATCGCCATCTGCGCACCGATCGCGCCCTATGCCGCCACCCGCCGTGCGGTGCGCGAGGATGTGGAGAGCTTCGGCGCCTTCGTCGAGGTGCATGTCGCAACCTCCATCGAGGAATGCGAACGCCGCGACCGCAAGGGGCTCTACAAGCTGGCGCGGGAAGGCAAGATCAAAGAGTTCACCGGCATCTCCGACCCCTACGATGTGCCGCAGAACGCCGAACTGGTGCTGGAGACCGAGAATGTCGAGGTCGACAACTGCGCGCATCAGGTGTTGCTGAAGCTCGAAAGCATGGGGCTGATCGCGGGGTAAGCCGATCAGTCTCTGCTAAAGCGTCCGACGCAAAACCTGAATCGGAATAGATTCCCTTGAGGGCTGATCTGTGATTCATCCTGTTTGGGAGG
>NZ_JBIFFU010000043.1:0-12090 GCF_043557315.1 Sulfitobacter sp. 1A12779 | reverse complement strand
GAAACAAGGGCATTGGCGGACTTCCTCCGCATTATGCCGTCCTCGTGATAACTGCGGTAATGACGAGCTCGTCATTAGCGCAACCAGTTGTGAAGGTAGGCAGCATTCATCTCGAGCGTATGCGCCGTAAAGCCAAGTTCCTGACCCAGGAACACCGAGGTCAATTCCGCGACGATCTCCTCGCGCGCATAGGACGTGTTGCCAAACTTCGAGAACCCGAAATCACGGTTCAGTCGATGGGGGGCTTTCGTGGCATGGGCCAGCTCATGGGCCCAGACCCCGTAGAAATTGCGCGGATCCTGGAACCGCGTGATGGACGGCATGTAGACCTTGTCCACGGGCGGCAAATAGTACGCTTCTGTTCCTGTGAAGACGGTCGTGATGTCGATGGCGTCAAAAAACGCCTGCATGTGCGGGATGGGCTCGGACGGAGGATGCTCAAGCACCGGGTCCGGCTCGGGATGGAAGCTATCCGGCAAACCCTCGATCTGGCAGGCATTGAACACGCGGTAGGATTTCTGGAAGCGGAATATACGGGCTTCCTCGGAGTGATCATCCTCGTCACTGCGGTCATGCTCATCTGCGCCCGCGTCTTTCCGGCTTTGACCGTAATAAACGACGACAGAGGATTTTTCGCCCTTGCGGACCTTTGCGTCCAACGCATTGGCTTGCGGCAGCGTCATCCAGAAGGGAGAGCTGTGGCCCGCCATCACGGTCCGCATCGTCAGCAGGAAGTTGTTCACTCCCCGGTAGGGTTCACCGCCCACGCGCAAGGGTCTGGAGCTACCGCCAGCCGTCCAGGGCTTGCGCCAAGGCAGAACGCCGCGCTCGATGATACGGATGATTTCGTTGGTGATGAACTCGGAGGCATCGAATTTGGGCGTGCGGGATCGGGCCATGGCTGGCGTCCTTTCGAGTTTTGGTGAGAGGGAATGGAGATCAGATTGACCGACGGGGCCGCGGATCGTTGGTGATGCTGGCACCTAGCTTTTCGACCATGTCGATGTAGGTGGTCAGCGAGACGGACCTGCCGGCACCCGAACGGTCCGGGTCGACCGAACCGTCCCGCGTAACTTGCGGCAGGTTCGCGAAGCCGATGCCATCGGTGACGGGTCGGATTTCGATGAAGGGCGTCCCGAGTGCGACCGCGAGGGCGGCCAAGGGAAAGCGCTCGATCGGCGCGAAGGTCGACACGGTGGTCCAACCGTGATGGAGGAATGTCCCACCATCCCCGCAGATTACATGGGCATTCGGCAATGTCGCCGCCTGCCTGAGATAGCCGAGATCACGCAAGACAGTCTCGCGTTCGAGCTGCCGCGCCCGCGCCGACTGGCCAGTTCGGCGCAGCTCTCTATGCCGCCACCAGGAGGCGGCGGTTGCGCGGAGCACGCGCAAGACACCTGATTGCATAGGAATGCCCTTCATCCGGAACGGCAGACCGGAACCCGGCCCGGACCCTCATCCGTCAGTCACAAAACCCGAAGAACACTTTCTCTTTTTCCGGCCCCTTTGGGCACACAACAAAACCGAAAAGCCCGGCCCTTCTGCCGAAGCCATTGATTTCATGCAGCAATTCCAGATCGGCAGGCAAGATCGGCAACGCATATCGGCAAAACCTTGCTTGAAAGTACGAAATGTGTTTATTTTTCAATTACTTTGCAAACATGGAAGATCGGCAAAAATGCTGGAAACACCCGCCAGGATCGAACCCTGCTTCTTCGAGGAGCATATTCCCACAGAACTGGCAGACCTTTCGGTCGACATCCAGAGGGAAGCCACCGGGCTGGGACTAGGGTTGCATCCTGACAGCGCAGCCGAACTTGCCGATCTCGTCCGTGTGATGAACTGCTATTACTCCAACCTGATCGAAGGACACAACACGCGCCCCCGCGACATCGAAAGGGCGCTGGCTGGTGCCGAGCTTGAGGAAGAAACCCGTCCCCTCGCCCTTGAGGCCCGGGCGCACGTCATCGTTCAACGGGCCATCGATGAGATGCATCGCATAGGCACCCTGCCCCGCCCCACATCCGTCGAATTCCTGACTTGGGTCCATAAGAGCTTCTACGACGAGATGCCGGATGAGTTTCGGGCCATCGAACATCCCGACGGCACACAAGAGCCCATCGTTCCGGGACGCATGCGCCAGGATGATGATCGGGAAGTTGCGGTCGGGCGCCACCTACCTCCTTCATCGTCGCGGGTCGCGGCATTCATGGACCATTTCGACAAACGGTTTCAGATTGCGGCGCGGTCTTCGAGCGGACGGATCATCGCGATCGCCTCTGCACATCATCGGCTGAACTACATCCACCCTTTCCCGGATGGCAACGGGCGCGTCAGCAGATTGATGTCTCATGCAATGGCCCTCACAGCGGGGATCGGTGGCCAAGGGCTCTGGTCCGTATCACGTGGGCTGGCCCGCGGGCTAACCGATCGGGGCGAGTACAAACGGATGATGGATCTGGCCGACAGTCCACGCCGCGGAGACCGCGACGGACGGGGGAACCTGTCAGAAGCGGCACTGAAGACGTTCAGTGAATGGTTCCTAAAGGTGACGCTTGACCAGATCACCTTCTCAGCAAGATTGTTCGATCTCGGCCGACTGGACCAACGGTATCGTCGTCTTGTTGCAGATACCATCGATGACAAGCGAGCGCCGGAACTGATCTCGGCGGTTCTTCGGCATGGCGCACTGGAACGAGGCGACGCGCAGATTGTGCTCAAGACGTCCGAGCGTACTGCTCGCAACACGCTGAGTAAACTGACCGCCGCCGGATACCTGACCTCTGCCTCGCCGAAGACACCCGTTCGGTTGGCGTTTCCGTTGGATTATCGAGAGCGGCTCTTTCCAAACCTCTTTGGAGATAGTGACCTGCCGGTGGAGCGCTAGAATTACAACGAGAGAAAACTGATTGTATCCTGCAACGATTGGCGGCTGGAACCACTATGTCCGCTTGGTCTCCAATTTGTCCACCGCGGTGGACATCTTTTGTTCTGAGGTTAGCCGAACGATCGTACATCATCGCTTGGGCGGGTCTCGGGGTGACCTCGTTGTGGTGATCGGAGAGATGGAGCTGTCATGAGCGTGGTTCCCGGTCAGACGTCCACCGCGGTGGACACTAGGCGAGACTCTTGTTCGTTTTGGACAGGCGCTTAATCAGAGAGACCGGATCAAATTGGGTTTGACGTTGGCCCAGAGTGATACTGTGAAAGTAGGCTCCAAAATCCCTGATGCGTTGTCCTAGCTGTAGCATGATGAAAATCGCGCAGGATGCTTTCTGCGTTCCTACAATCTTCTTTGCTTTCGCGAACGTTTCTGGGTGTATTCCCATCATTGGAGCAAGATTTCGAGCGTGAGCCTCGATGTCCACCCAATCTCGAAGCTTTTCTGTGGCGAATGCGGTCGCCTGGTCACAGACCGAAGTTAGTAATTCTGGTTTCAGTTCTTCTTTGCCTACGTTGCTATCTAAATCTTTTTTTTCTTCATCAGACTTAGATTGATGCCGGACAGATTGTCCGTCATTGGCGGGCAGTTGCATTGTTTCTGGTGGATCATCCGGGGTGGATAAACTTTGGCATTCTGCGTCCGTGTCGGAGAGCAGTGCGCGGTATTCGGGGAGGCTTAGCTTCCTGCGTAGAGTTTTTCGTGCGTGGTTGATGAACGTGTTGTTGGGATCATGCTCTTCCAAATGGGCGAGCTTTGTGAGGATCTGTTTGCGGACAAATATCCGATCCCGCCGGTTATTCTCCATTTCTTGCGCGATGGTGATGAGCTCGCTCGCACGTTGAAGCAGGGGTGCAAGCGACAATCCATAACTGATGCACTCCCCGCCGGATGAGCGAACGCGGTAGCGCTTTCGGTTCGAGCTGTCATTGCGCTTGATGAATCCGAGTTCGACGAAGCGGTTGATGTGCCTGCGAAGTGTCCGTTCGTCGATGCCGCCAACTCGTTGGCAGATTGAATTGTTCGACGCAAAAACCGTTTCGCCGTGGCCAGGTTTCAAAAAGCTGAGCATTGCTTGAAGGGTCTGGATGTGGCCAGGGCGAAGCCCGAACACGCTGCGCGCGTCTCTCAGGGCCCGGAAGATGGTCCAGATATCGATTTCAGATGCGGGAGTTGAGCCGCATGATGCATCTGCACCAGCAGCCTCAATTGATAGTTTTGTAAATGCCATGATTTGATCACGATGACCGTTTGGCCCACAGCTTCCCTGTCTCCTCCCAAGATTTCATCTGGGAAAAGGCAATAAAAATCGGTTCACCGAATCGGTGACTCTTGACCGGTTTGCTGGAGGTTGCTACATCATGGGTGCAAATCGAATGATGAGGGCTCTCCAGGGGAAACTTTGGGGGGCTCTTTTCTTTCTGGTCTTCGCTTTTCTCCTTTGCTCGGGTTCCTCTATGTGGCTTGGGTTAAGACCCAGAGCCGCTCTCATTCCGCCAAGTATCGAAGAGTTGCAAAAGCGCGGCTTCTGCACGCTCCTCGAGCCACTGGCCGAATTCCGGGTTGTCCTTTTTGGCGATCTTGATGGCGATCGCTTTCTGATCGACTGTCAGCGTTCCGACAGTGTCGCCGCTCTCATTCTTGACGACGGACGTCACGCCGCGATTGGTCGGTTTTTTGTCTGCACGCGCCTTGTGCGAGCAAGCAGAATAGACCGCCTGAAATCTCTCGGGGCTTGGAGTGTCGTCGGGCAGGGCGGCGATCACCTCTTTGGCCGAATTCACCAAGTCTACCTTTCCCGATAGGGCCGCTAAATCACCCCACTGCCGTCTTCCGATGCCATGTGCCGGCCCGATAAGCTGAACAAGCCCATCAGGCAGTTGATCGATAACGACCCGGTGGTTGGACACGCCTTGCCGGGTTAACCCCAAAGCATCCTGAATGACGCCGGGTTTGTACCCAATTTCCTGCATCTCCCTGATAAACAAAGATTTTTCGATGAAAGACGGATCAAGTCGAAGGTTGTTCTCTTGACCCTGTGCGATAAGCGAGGCGTCGTCGTCCAATGTGCGAACGATTGCCTTGACCGTTCCTCCGATCTTGCGGATCGCTGCCAGTCTACGGCGGCCGTAGATGATGCGGTATCTGTCGGGTTGGCCCGATGGGCGGACCATGATCGGCACTTGTTGGCCATGCTTGCGAATGCTCTCGGCAAGCTCGTCGATACTCGTATCTTCCAGCACCAACCGATCGCGAAGGCCATCCATGTCAATCTGATCGGGTTCGATGTCCCGGATCGAATTGGCCGTGATTTCGCGCAAGGAGTCCCGCAAACCGCCAACAGAGCCGGGCAGCTTTGCAGTTTTTTGCATGGTAGGGGAGGGAGCCGCGCTCTCTTTTTCGTCCTTCGGAGGTTGGTTGAAAATGTTTCTGGCCATCAGCGACGCCCCCATGCCATTTGGATCGTCTGCTCCAGTTCATCGGCAACGCCGTTCACGCTGGTCAGAGCGCGATCAATCGTTTTCCTGATGAACTGGCCGGGATCAACTTCATAGACGGTCTGCTGGGTCATTCCGGCGTCAGAGATTGCGGTAGACTTCAGCATGGGTTCAGTCATGACCTGGCCGGCGAGAATTGATCTCAGGTAGCCAGCCATTTGGGTCTGTGGCCCATCTGACGGCTCATACCTTGTGATCAGGAATTTGACGAAATCCCATGTCACACGGCGTCCAATCGCTTCTTCAACGGCCTTTACCGTTTCTGACGCAAGTTTCAGGAATTGGCTCATGGAAGCGATATCCAGCATGCCTGGCACGACCGTCACCAAGAGCCCTGTAGAGGCCGCCAATGCCGTGAGAGTCAGAAAGCCGAGTTGAGGAGGGCAGTCGATCAGTACGATGTCGTAATTTGCCTCTACCTCCTCGAGTGCCAAGGCGAGGCGCTCCGCAAAAATGGGCTGCATCCGACGGGCGAGCGCGTTTGCTGTCTCGGTTTCGTATTCCGAGAGCATTAAGCCAGCCGGAACCATGTCGAGCTTGTGAAAGTAGGTCTTTTGGATCACGTCAGAGAGCGGAACCTGATCCTCATATCTCAGAGCATCATAGATTGTTCCGCCTTCGGCGAACTCGAGTTCGGGCCGAAAGCCGAAAAATGTGGTCAAACTTGCTTGCGGATCGAGATCCAAGACCAAAACACGGTAGCCGCGCAAGGCGTACCGCTGTGCAAGATGTATCGTCGCTGTTGTTTTCGACGAACCACCTTTGAAATTGACGACAGATAGCACCTGAAGTCGGTCGCCATCGCGTCGACCTGGCCGATAAGATTCGGCATTCCTTCCCGTGCGCTCCAAGATATTGCGCAATTCGTCCATTTCTTGGGCTGTGTAGAACCGGTGCCCGCGGTTATCAGTATGCACTTCCGGGAAGCTACCGTCCTTGTGCCGGTTGCGCAGGTTAGACGTGCTTACGCGCAGGAGACCGGCGACTTCGGTCGAGCTGAAACGCCGCAAGGCTTTACGCTCTTCGGGTTCGAAGGCGATCTTCATCTGCCGATCCAAGGACTCGGCCAGATTGTCGGCAAACGTGCCGATGTCAGAAGAGCCTATGCCTTGCGCATATCCAACGTTACGATCATCCATATCCTGCCGCCCGCTCTTGGCCTCTGTTAAGGCTCTTGATCATTTTGACGACGTACACCGCGTCTGACGCAATTTGCCGTCAGAATGGGAATGCCACGATCCAGCGAGTCCGGCAAGAAGAATCTAGATGTAGTGCAAAAGTTATCCACAGCACCAAATTCAATCAAGCTGCCGGATCTTGGTTAAGATATTGAAATTGATAATTAAAAACTCGATCTAATGGAGTGCTTCTTCGAAAAAGGGAACCTTACCTGCTGAGAAACAGACTAGGCATTATTGGTCAATGGTACCGCCGAACCAGTGCGAACCGAATGATTCTTCAAATTTTTTGGACGACAACAGGTTCCGTTGCGATGGCGGATCGGCGCATTTCCGTCGCCGAACCTGCAGGGCGATGGCTTTGCTTGTGGAGCGAGATGGATGTACACTGAACGTTGTTTTATCCATGCCTTGAGAGGACAAGATGCAAGTCGTTAAATGGGGGAGTTATCTAGCTGTCCGTTTGCCCGCCGAACTTGTGCTTGAACTCGGCTTGAAGGAAGGTGATGAGATCGACCTAGTCAAAGACGATGGTGCTGTGCGTGTTCGGCGTAAGCCTCGCGTGGATGAAATCCTCAAAGCACTGAAGCGGTTTCGGGGCAAGCTGCCCAAGGAGACGCGTATGTGTCGCGACGCGGTGCATGAACGCTGAGTCCGCAGATGCGAATGCCGTTTTCTACCTAATTGCAGACGATCTCCCGGACCAGTGTCCAGGTGCTGAACGCAGGGGTATTTAAGTGTCGGATGAATGCAGGGTTCAGCCGGTAGGACACCGCATCCATTCTTCTGGCACGTCATGACAGGGCTGTTTTCCGAAAGACCAAGCCACTCGACGCTTTCGAGCTGCGATCTACACTTGCCTCAAGCATCTGGTCGAAACGCTGTCAGTTGGGCAATATCCAAGAGTGGCACAAATTGGGTTGCGCTAAGCGCGGTTCGTGTGCCATTGACTTATACGTCAGCGAAGCATAAATGGTAACCTAGAATGACACGATTGCAGACGGTGGTGGAACTGCCCGAATTCCAAAGGCGCGCCAAAGCAATCATGTCGGAACAAGAGCGCGAGGCTGCAATCAACTACATTGCCGGTAATCCTGATGATGGGGTTTCTCTCGGCGGCGGGCTTCGAAAGATTCGCATCCCAAGAGTTGGGGGCGGCAAGAGCGGCGGTTTCAGGACGTTGTATGTATTTGGCGGGAACCATATGCCGATCTTTTTGATCACGGTCTTTGCCAAGAACGAAAAGGCCAACCTGTCCAAGGCTGAACAAGCCGCGGCAGTCGAAATGAGCAAAGCGCTTGTCGCAAGATATGGAGACGCAACATGACTGCATTTGAATCGGTGTCGAAAGGCCTGGAAGAGGCCTTGGCATTCGCAGATGGAAACATGACGGCCGCCAAGGTCCATGAGGTATCCGTTGTCGATGTCGATGTGGCCGAAGTTCGCCAAAGAACTGGTCTCTCACAGGCTGAATTCGCCCGAAGCATAGGAGTAGCAAAGGGCACGCTCTTGAACTGGGAACATGGGCGTCGACACCCGACGGGCCCTGCTCAAGTCCTGCTGGCCTTGATCGCAAAGAAGCCATCGGTCGTGCAGGATCTGCTGCGAGGCGCTTGATCTGTGGTGCTAGGTGATATCCCTTTGACGCTCCTTTCGAAGATACGATCAATGAAGCCTGCAGATTGCTGAGCTCGCCAACGGGGTGAGCGATATCTCATTGGTTATGGGATAACGTTGCTCTCTAAACTACTCCAACAATCCTAGCTTTTCCGCACGTTGCAGCAGCATCCTCACGGAAGAAGGCTGCCAGCTGGTCCGTCCCCGTGGAGTCCGCTCACGCATGGCTTCCAACCGGTCGCAGATCGCCTGTAGCGTGATATCCGGGTCCGAACCTTTGATGGCCGCAACAATCGCAGGCAGGCGATCGTCGGTTTCGCGGCGCCCGGCGCGGGCCAGCACCTCGGTAGGCAGGAAGCCGTCGCGGACATAGGCCTTCACAGCGCGCAGCAGACGGCTTTGGGTCCAGCGACGCGCCTCGGGCAAGGGGCCGTTGATGATGCGCAGCACGTCCTCCCAAGCCAAGCCGGGTCGCAACCGGCGCACGTGGGGCACCCAATCTTGTGCCGTCTCGTTCAAACGCTCCATGTAGCCGTCCTGTCGCGCCAGCCGCACTTTGCGAAGAGCAGCAGGGTCTTTGGCACGCAGCCCAGGGTTCCCGCCCACGCGGCCCTTTGTGCGCGCGCTGGCGAGGCCGGCCTTGGTGCGTTCCCGGATCAGGGCGCGCTCGAACTCGGCCGCAGCGCCCAAGACCTGCAGCGTGAACTTGCCTTGCGGGGATCCGGTGTCGATCGGGTCCTGAATTGAACGAAAGAATGCACCCTTGGCCTCCAGCCGCTCGATCACCTCCAGCAGATGCGACAGGGATCGCGCGAGGCGGTCAATCCGCACGACCACCAGCGTGTCGCCCTTGCCGATGCGCTCCAACACCCGCGCAAGCACCGGCCGCGCACGATTGCCGCCCGAGGCCTGTTCTTCATGGATCTCGGCGCAGCCTGCGGATTTCAGGGCCTGCGACTGGGGCAGGGGGGTCTGATCCTCGGTTGAAACGCGCGCGTAGCCTATCAATGGCATCAAAGCAGGCCTTTTGCAGTTTCATATACCCCCAATAAACGACCGTTTGTAACCAAATGCAAGTAGGTGCTCTCTCGTCGTGCTCGTCCAAAAACCTTTGGTTTCCCTGCGCTGAAAGCGATCTGAGAGGTTTCACCTGCAGTCGCGCGCGCGTACTATATAAATGGCGCAGGCAGCGGCCACGAAAACGCCTGGGCAATGTGCAAAAAATCAGTATTTTGCACACAAGATGACGCAAGCCTCTTCTTTGACTGATGATTACGGCGACCTCCTTATCACCATCGAGGAGGATGAAGAGGCTCACGAAGACGATCTCTGGTTTCTACCTAGGTCACTTGAAGAAGAACCGGATGATTTGCCTCCAGGGCCACGGGCGGAACCGCCCGACACTGCTGTCGTCGAAGACTGGGCAAAAGCAGAAGGCGTTCACGCTGCGCGACTGGCAAGAGTGGCTGGACGCCTGGGAGCTCTGGATGACCGGCTGCTGCGTGGCCCGGAAGGCTGGCGGCATCGCCTCGCTCTTATCGAGGCAGCGGATCTCAGCTGGTTCGCAGGGGATCGGGTGAGTTCTGATCGTCTGGCGCTCTGGATATCGATGCGGCTGTCAGGTGCACAGGATGACCCAAATGCACTGGCAAGAGTTGGATGGGCTGTTCGGCGCCTAACAGGCGGTCCTGGACCGAAAGCTGACTTGGCCGCCTTCCTGGATCGCCGCGATCCCGAGAACATTGAAGACAGCGCTGAGCGTTTCGAGGATCGCGCGGGTGGGTGGCTGGACGTCATGGCAGCCGCAAAGGGTCTCCACCCGATCACGCGGGCGTGCATGGGGTATCACCTGTGGAGCTTGGCGGGCCTCGGACGCCACGGCGACCAGATCGAAGCTGCCGTCACCGCGTCCAGGATCGCGACCAGCGATGGAAGCGGTGCCATCTTCGCGCCGCTCGCTATGGCCGGGGCCGGGGGGCTGCGCGTTTCGGGCTTGCCACCCGAGCGTTTGGCCCGCTGGTTGGATGGGATGAACAGCGCAATTCTAACGGCGATGCGAACACTTGATGATATTGAAGTGTGGATCGGGCGGGCAGAAAACGTCATGGCGCAATTATCTGGCCGCACGCCGGTTGCCTTGCGAAAGGTTTTCACGGAATGGCCCTTGGTCTCCGCCCCGATGGCTGAGGCCATGACCGGAGCCAGCCGCGCCGCCGTTCAGCGCAATCTCGCATGGATGGAGGCAAGCGGTTTGATCCGCGAGGTGACGGGGCACGGGAGGTATCGCATGTGGAAAGCTGACCTAATATAGGTCATTTGTCGAGGCTGACACCGGCTTGACCTGGCACGCTTTAGTGCCGCCCCAGATGATCGTTTAAGCCACTTTCCGTTCGAATGCGACAAGGCTTTTCCAGCCCAAAGCGTTCGTTAGCCATTCGTCTCACGTTTTTGTGACAATTGATCGCTTGAAGCTCCAGTGGGTGAAGGTTGTAACCAGGCGAAAGAGGCACGACCGAAGGATTGATCATGAAGCTAATTAAAGACTCATTTATCTCACGTCGCGGAGCGCTGCTCGGTGCGGCCGCAAGTGGCGTGTTCCTAGGAGCAGGCGTTGCAACAGCGCAAACCACAGCACCACTTGCTACGCCACCAGTGCGCCGCAATATTTCATCCTTCAGCACCTCAAACTGGCGGGATCACTTCGATAATCTAAACCACGGTGCAATCCTGTGCGACATTGATTCCCGAGCGGTGCAATATTGGTCAGAGGATGAAAGTGTTTATAAGCTGTATCCGTCGAGCGTTCCGGAATCCGAAGAACTGACAAAACGCGGATACACTAGCGTTATCAAGAAAGTGGAAGGACCAAGCTGGCGCCCCACGCCTTCGATGAAGATCCGCAATCCGGATTGGCCAGACTATTTTCCACCCGGTCCAGACAACCCCTTGGGTACACACGCCCTCTACCTTTCATGGCAATATTACCGCGTCCACGGAACGGGCGACACGCGGAAAATTGGCCGCCAATCGTCGAACGGATGCATCGGCCTTTACAACGAACATATCAAAGAACTGTTCGCTTTGGCTGAGGTAGGAACACAAGTGAAATTGTTCTGATCGCGCACCTAGCATGACTTGTTAAAGTCTTTTTTCGTGTACCGGCGTTCATTCAACGTTCACCGTTCGAAAGCCACAGCTTCATGAATCGAAGAAAATTCCTCCTTGCCGCCGGGGCTGTTGGCACTTTGGCCAGTCAGCCAGTTTCAGCCCATGTAGTGCTGCCAAAGTATGATTTACCGCCGGAGTATTTACCTCAAGTAGTGAGCATTCCAGAGGGCTCCGCTCCATACGAAATCCATGTTGTTCCAAGCCAGTTTGCCCTGTTCTGGACCCAACCCGATAACACTGCAATTCGCTACGCTGTCGGGATCGGTCGCCCGGGCCTTTACGAGGCAGGCGAATTCTATGTGGGGGCAAAGAAGGAGTGGCCCAGCTGGACACCGACCCCGGGCATGTTGCGTCGTGAACCGAAAAAGTATGGACCGTTTCGGAATGGAATGCCTGGCGGTCTGAGCAACCCTCTAGGTGCGCGGGCCCTCTACCTTTTTCAACCGGGACGCGGGGATACCTTTTTACGTGTGCATGGCACAAATGACCCAAGCACTATTGGCAGTGCCGTTTCAAACGGATGCGCCAGATTGGTTAACGATCAGATTGTCCAGTTGTATGATATGGTTCCGCTGGACACGCGTGTGATCCTGTACCCCGCAACTTTCTAGGGTCAGGATGCATTGATTTTCAAAGCGCTGCGTGATTCACGGCCCGGAAAACGGAGCGGTGACATGAGCGACCT
>NZ_JBIFFU010000042.1:0-12469 GCF_043557315.1 Sulfitobacter sp. 1A12779 | reverse complement strand
CTGACCATCACACCCCGTTCGGCAAGAAGATCCTCGACATCCGCCGTGCTGAGCGCGAAGCGATGGTAGACCCAGACTGCGTATTCCGGAGTATCCGCCCACTCATTCCGACAACATGCGCCCACCTATTCCGGGGTATCCGCCCACTTGTGACGCGTTGCCGTGAGGCAGTGGGTTGGGGTTATCAGGTTTGAGGGTTTTCGTCATCCATTTTGGTGACGCTTTTCCGCATAGACGGCCCCTTGAGTTCGAGGCGGTAAGCGTTGTGAACGATGCGGTCGAGGATGGCATCAGCGAAGGTTGGTTCGCCAATGACGTCATGCCAAGCCTTGATGGGTAATTGGCTGGTTATCATCGTTGAGCCGCGACCGTAGCGCTCTTCCACGATCTCCATGAGATCCCGGCGTTGCGTGGCGGTCAGTCGGTCTGGCCCCCAGTCATCGAGGATGAGCAGCTGTGCTTTGGTGATGCTGCGGAACAGGCGGGGGAAGCGCCCGTCGCCATGGGCCAGTTCGAGTTCTTCGAAGAGACGCGGCATTCGCTTGTAGGCCACAGTGACACCGTCGCGACAGGCTGTTTGCGCCAGTGCGCATCCGAGCCAAGTTTTGCCGACACCACAGGGCCCGGTAATGATCAGATTGCGCTTGTCGGTGATCCATCTACCGGTGAGCAGACTCTGGAACAGCGTCTTGTCGAGACCACGGCGCGCGCGGTAATCGACATCTTCTGGGCAGGCGCCCACATGGCGCAGCCTGGCCGAGCGCATCCGAGCTTCAAACCGCTTGGTCTCACGGCTGGCGACCTCACGGTCAACGAGCAAGCCAAGCCATTCAGCGTGGCTGAAGTCGGCTGCGGCATCCTGCGCTTGCAGCTCGGCAAATGCTTCGGCCATACCGTCCAGCCGCAGGGCCTTCAGATGATCGAGGGTTGGGTGATCAAGCATTGTGTTCCTTTCAATGGAAATAATCGGCGCCACGGATGTTGGGGTGGGTGATTGCAGGCTCCTCCGTGGCGCGGGTGCGGAGCTTGCTCTCCAGCCCATTCTTGAGAATGGATTGGAGTGACGAGTAAGAACGGGCGTTGATCTCGAGCGCGCGGCGGCACGCCGCATCGAGGCGGGCGGCACCGAACTTGTCGGCCAGCCGAATGACACCCAGACAGCTCCGGTAGCCCTGTTCGGGGTGCTTGCGTTCGCGCATCACAACCTCTGCGAAGGTGGCGACATTCGGCCCGACGCGAGCGGCCCGTGCGATAATACGCTGCGGCGTCCAGTCCTCGCGGAACTTGTGGTGCGCTGGCATGTGCTCGCGCTGTGTAGAATGTCTGCCGTTTCCAGAAGTGCGCACATGGGAAGCAACACGCTGTCCAACATGGAAGACTTCGACCGTGCGGGCGGTGATGCGAGCCCACAGCTCTTTCTTCAGCAACTGATAGGGCACGGAATAGTAATGCTTGTCGATTGCGACGTGGTAATCCAGCCCCGCTCGGCACTTCTTCCATTCGGCATAGACATATGGAGCCGTCGGGAGCGGCTTCAGGGCGGGCTTATCCAACTGCTCGAACAACTGCTTGCGGCTGGCCCCAAGATGCCGAGAGACCTTGTCGTTGAGCTGGTCAAGCAACGGGCGAATGGCAGCGTTCACATCCCCGAGGCTGAAGAACTGCCGATTGCGCAACCGCGCCAGAATCCAGCGCTCGACCAGCAAGACCGCCCCTTCGACCTTTGCCTTGTCCTTTGGTTTATGCGGCCGCGCGGGCACAACGGCTGTGTCGTAATGGGTGGCGAGATCCGCATAGGTTCGGTTGATCACAGGGTCGTAAAAGCACGCTTTGGTGACCCCGGCCTTCAGGTTGTCGGACACGACCTGCGCCGTCACACCCCCAAGGAAGCCAAAGGCACGCACATGGCTCGAGATCCAATCCGGCAGCGATTGCGTCCAGGTCGCCTCTGCAAAGGTATAGCTTGAGGCCCCAAGCGTCGCGACGAACAGCTGTGCCGCGCGCACTTCCCCGGTCTGAGGATCAATCACGTCGATGGTGTGCCCCGCGTAATCGACGAACAGCCGCTCGCCCGCCGGGTGACGCTGTCGCATCACCGGCGACAGCTTGCCTTCCCACCGCGTGTAAAGTTCGCAAAATCGGGAGTAGCCGTATCCCTCGGGGTGGTCGGAGCGATGTTCCTCCCACAAAAGTGACAGCGTTACGCCCTTCCGACGCAACTCGCGGTGAATATACGACCAGTCAGGCTGCGTCTCGATCCGTTGGGTGTTCTGGTGAGCTCGGTGAAAGAGGCATCGCTCAAGGTCCGTATCAGACATCTCTGCTGGCAGCGGCCAGCCCAGACCCAACTCAGTAGCGCGATCAAGGTAGCCCCGAAGGGTTGTTCGCCCAATCGCCAGACTCGCTGCGATCTGGCGGGTTGGTAGGCCCTCGGCTGACAGCCGCAAAACATCTCGTATCTTCCGCATCGGCAATCTCTTCATCGGGCTTCTTTCATGCCAAAAGGACGAAAGGTAGCCGGTTACAGATTGCCTCGCAGCAGCACGTCACAGGGGTGGGCGGATACCCCGGAATCGGTGGGCGGATAAAATCGGAACGGGTGGGCGCATCAAATCGGAATCGGTGGGCGGATCACCCCGGAATACGCACCCAGACGGCATATGCAACGATCTCACGAGGGAAACGGTAGCCTTTCAGGCGCTGCATCGAGGATGGTATATTCATACCTACCGCCTAACCAAGCGCCGCACCGCAAACAAGTTGGCAATCCCGGTGCATTAGCTCTTTGATCCGCTTGCCCGCGTCACAGGAACAGAAATGCGTTATGCGAAGCATCTATGATGCGGGTGAGAATATGCGATAGCAGCGCTTGCCTTCGGAAAGGTGACCAATGATCCGAACTTAGAGACGGTGGCCGATTATTTGTCGAGGTCCGGCGTCCAACTCAGATCGACGAATACGAAAGCAACATGACCTTTGAGAAGATTCTGCTGCGGTCGTTGGTTGAGGGTGTCGTCCCCATTGTGGCCTCCCCTTCTTTAAAACAGAACTGCAGGCAGCCATGTTGCGAGGAACGGCAACAACCAAATCAACGACAACCCCAAGATCTGAAGGCAGATGAAGGGTAGTACACCCGCGTAAATCTGTCCTGTCGTAACCTCTTTCGGGGCCGAACCGCGCAGATAGAACAGCGAAAAGCCAAATGGCGGCGTTAGGAACGATGTCTGCAGGTTGATCGCGATCAAAACGCCCAGCCAGATCGGATCATGGCCCAGCAAGATCAACGTTGGCGTGATCAGCGGCAGCACGATGACCGAGATTTCGACGAAATCGAGGAAGAAGCCCATAACGAAGATTACGATCATGCAGAAAACCAATGCACCATTTGCGCCGCCCGGCATCTCAGCCAAAATGCTCGCGACGCGCTCTTCTCCGCCTAGTCCGATGAACACAAGGCTAAAGAAGCCCGCCGCGATGATCGTCGCAAATATCATAGAGGTCATGGTCATGGTCGACATGATCGCCTGTTGCACGACACCTTTTTGCAACGCCGCCCGCAAGGCAAACAGGATCGACAGCCCGCCGAGCGCCGCCAGCCCGACATAGAAAACACCAAGCACATAAGCGTTAAAGGTAAGGTCACTGCGCTGAAAACGGACCGGAAAGGCGCCGGCCAGAATGCCCAGAGCGACCAAGGCGACAGTCCCCAGCAGGATGGTGCGCGGCGCCAGACCGATCCGGTATCCGGTCATCAGCAACGCGCCAATGGCGCCAACCGATGCCGCCTCCGTCGGGGTGGCGATGCCGCCCAGTATGGCCCCCAGCACTGCAACGATCAGCAAAACCGGCGGGATCACCGCGCCGACCACCTCGCGCCAATCGGGCTTGGCTAGATCAATCGGTGCGGGCGGCATTTCTTGGGGACGCAGCCAGCCGCGCGCCACGATATAGATCAGGTAAAGACAGACGAGCACCAACCCGGGAATCATTGCGGCGGCGAAGAACTGGCCAACCGACAGTGTTTCGACCGAAAATTTGCCCTGCTCATATTGGGCTTGTTGGAATGAAGTCGACATCACATCCGCTAAGATGATCAGAAGAGTCGAGGGGGGGATGATCTGCCCTAACGTTCCGGCCGTGCAGACGATCCCCGAGGCCACCCGCGGATCGTATCCCGCGCGCAGCATCGTTGGCAGCGCGATCATTCCCATCGCGATCACGGTTGCCCCGACAATACCGGTGGATGCCGCCAATAAGGTGCCGACCAACACGACCGAGATGCCCAAACCACCGCGCAGCTGCCCAAATAGCCGGCCCATCGTGTCCAATAGCTCCTCGGCGATCCGGCTTTTCTCAAGCAACGCCCCCATTAGCACGAAGAGGGGGATGGCGATCAGGACCGGGTTGGTAAGAATGCCAAACATCCGCTGGCCCAACGCGCCCAGCAAACCGATGTCCATTTGCCCCAGAGCCCAGCCTAGATAGGCAAAGACCACGGCCACGCCGGCGATGCTGAAGGAGACAGGAAATCCCAAGAGTATCGCGCCCATCAGTGCAGCGAACATGATAAGGTCGAGGTATGGGATCATCAGGTCTCTTTCTCAGCCAAGAGGCGGATTAACAGAGCAAGCGATTGTAGTATCACAAGGACACAGAACGCGGGAATTAAGGATTTGAGCAGGAAAACGGCCTCAATCCCACCTACCGAAATCGGGCCTTCAAGAATTTTCCAGGAATTACGCACGGATGGCCAAGACCAGTAGATCAAGGCGATCATCGAGGGCATCAGCAGAAACAGATGGCCAAAAATGTCGATCCGCCGCCGCACGCTGGGTGTCGCTTTTGCATAGAACACATCGACCCTTACGTGTTTGTCGACCAGCAGCGTATACCCCGCCGCCAACATGAACAGGGTTGCATGCATGTAGAGCACGCTTTCTTGCAGCGCGATGGAATTCAGGCCGAAGGCGTAGCGCCCGACAACGATGATGAATTGCACCAGCATCATTGCCAGAGCCAACCAACGCACCACATAGGCCACGCCTAGGTTCACCCTGTCCAACGCGTTCGCCAGTTGCTCCATCGCCCGCCCTCTCCCATCTCAAAGGTCACAAGGGCGCAGCCAGCGCCGCGCCCTTGGTAGATATCAGTATCCCATAACGAGGTTACGCGCATTCATTTGACCGTTGTCGGCATAGACCATGTATTGGCCGACCGAGTCGCGATAAGCCACAAAACTTTCAGTAATCCGCTTCACCAACTCGTCGTCATCATTGCGCAAGTCATCAATGACTTCGCCAGCAGCTTTACCCATCGCCGTGATGACATCTTCGGGGAACATCTTCACCTGAACGCCATGTTCAGCAACCATCGCCTCCAAAGCGAGGGCATGTTTGGTCAGGTATTCGGTCCAGACCTGGTTATACAGGCTATCGCAGGCCGCTTTTACCACCAGCTTTAGATCGTCTGGCAGTTCATTGAACACGTCCGCGTTGACGCCGCACTCCTCAGCAGACGAAGGCTCACCCACGCCGGGCCAATAGTAGTTCTTGGCGACCTGATAATAGCCTAGCGCGCTGTCGGTCCACGGACCGATGAACTCACCCGCATCCAAAGCGCCGGTTTGCAGTGCTTGGAACATGTCCGCACCGCCCATCGCTTCAGCGGCCATGCCCATCTTCGCGGCCATTTCCGACGCCAGTCCAGTGGTGCGGAACTTCATACCTTTCAGATCTTCAGCAGATTTGACCTCCTCGCGGAACCAACCACCCCATTGCGGGCCAGAGTTGCCGCAGAGGAATGGTTTGATACCGAAACGGCCATACATTTCGTCGTAGAGTTCTTGCCCACCACCATGCATCATCCAGCCAACTTGCTCATCAGCACGCAGACCGAAAGGTTGCGAACCAAACAGCAGAATACCTTTTGATTTCGAACCCCAATAGGCCGGTACAGCGTGATAGAGTTCAGCGGTGCCCTCACTCACCGCGTCAAAAACGCCACGTCCGGGAACAAGTTCACCCGCAGGGAACAGTTTGACCTCAATGCGCCCTCCCGAAAGCGTCGTGATCCGGTCGGCCAGCAACTGCGCGGCCACCCCTGGCCCGGGCAGATTTTTTGGCCATGCGGTAACCATCTTCCATTGGCGTTTGTCTTGCGCAATGGCAGGGCTTGCCAATGCGGTGGCTGCGGTGCCGATGGCCCCGGTTGTCAGAAATGTCCGTCTTTGCATGTGACCCTCCTACAGTCATGCTATGGTGATCAAGGCACAGGACCCTCGCTGCGCCTCAATCAAATTCGTGCATAAAACTTTTATGTAAACACATAATAGAGTCAATCTGTCCCAGTATAAAAACCCACCTAGGCAAGCAAACCCCGCGCAATAATTGTGCGCTGTATCTCAGACGATCCCTCATAGATTCGGAATATCCGCAAGTCGCGCAAGTAACGCTCTAACGGGAAGTCCCGCGTGTAGCCGTAGCCGCCGTGAATTTGCAGCGCCCGATCGGCAATCCGCCATGCCGCTTCGCTGGCGTAGAGTTTGGCAAATGCGGATTCACTAGAATAGCGCACGCCAGTGCCGCGTAGCGTGGCCGCCTGCATCGCCAATGCGCGGGCGGCAGCCAGTTCGGTAGCGCTGTCAGCGAGCATCCATTGCAACCCTTGGAACTCCGCAATCGCATGGCCGCTGACCTGACGCTCCTTCGCATAGGAAATCGCCGCCTTCAGGGCAGCGTCGGCAATGCCTGTGGCCTGCGCGGCAACCTCGATCCGGCCATTGTCCAACACTTTCATCGCGGTGCGAAAGCCCGTACCTTCCTCCCCCAGACGGTTTTCTTCCGGCATCCAGCAATCAAAACTGATGCCAAAGACATGCCCGCCCTTCAGCCCCATGGTTTTCTCATGCGGCGCAACGGAAATTCCTTCGATCTCTTTCGGCGCCACGACAAAGGCGCTGACGCCGCGAGCGCCGGCCTCTGGGTCGGTCTTGGCATAGACCACGATGAAATCCGCCGCCCCTGCGTTGGAGATAAAACATTTAGTCCCTTTGATCCGGTAACCATCGCCTTCCCGCTTTGCGGTGGTGCGCATATCGGCCGGGTTCGAGCCGGCTTGAGGCTCGGTCAGCGCAAAGGCGCCCAGCGATTTCCCCGCCGCCGCATCGGGCAGAATACGCGCCCGCAAATCCGCATCCGCGCCGAGAAGCAGCGAATCCGTTGCCAGAAAATGGGCTGTCAGCATCGAGGCGGTCGAGCCGCAAGCTCCCGCAATCGCCTCAACGGCTGAATAGAGCGCCGGGCCAGAAAGGCCGATGCCGCCGTGGTCTTCCGGCAAATTCAGACCTAACAAACCTAGTTCTGCCATGGCGTCCAAGTGAACAGTGGCAAACAGCGCCTCTTCGTCGATCTGGGCTGCTTTCGGGCTCAACACCTCTTTCGAGAACCGTTCGATCTGTGCAACCAGCGCGCGTTCGTCGTCGCTCATAGGATAGGTGGTCATGCGCTTTGGTCCTTCTTAAGTGTATTCAGAATATCACGTTCATCAGCGTTCAAGGCTGGGGCTGGTCGGCGTCCGCCTCGGGCAACACCGCTGAAATGCACAGGTTGCTCGGGCAGGTTCAGAACGCCCAAATCCGGATGCGTAACGGTTGAGGCAAGGCCACGCTCCACGGCTTGGGGAGAGGCCCAAGCTTCGGCGACCGTCTGGATAGTCGACGCGGGGATGCCTGCTGCAGAGAGTTGCTCGACCACTTCATCCACCGGCAATGCACCGGCCCATTGATCGATATACGCAGCCAACGCAGGTTCGTTTTCACGCCGCAGAGGATCACTGGCAAAGCGGGCGTCCTGTGCCAGACCGGGCTGACCGATTACATTGCAAAAGGTGGCAAAAAGCCGATCGTTCAGAACGGCCAGTGCGAAATGCCCGTCGCTCGCCTGATAGTTGCCGAAGGGGGCGGAGAGCGGGTGGCGGTTGCCGGTGCGCGTGGGGGTCTCTTCCCCCATCAAGGTTCGACAGGCCAGAATGGGCATCATGGAGACCAGCCCGTCGAACAGTGCTACATCCACATGGCGACCGCGGTCCGTGCGGCTGCGTTCAAACAGGGCGACCATTGTCCCCCAGGCCGCGAACAGGCCGCCCGCCACATCCCCCATTGCCTCGCCCACCATCGTCGGCGCAGCATCAGGCTCGCCCGTGGCATCCATCAGGCCGCTCATGGCTTGAACGATGATGTCATAGGCCGGCTTCTTGGCGTTCGGGCCGCTTTGGCCGAAGCCAGATACGGACACATAGACCAGACGTGGGAAGAGCTCGCTCAGCGCCGGATACCCCAAACCCAGCTTCTCCATCACGCCGGGGCGGAAATTTTCAATCAATACATCGCATTCCGCCAGCAGCGCTTTGATGGTGGCGATCGCTTCTGGCGATTTCAGATCCAGCGCGATAGAGCGTTTGCCCCGGTTGATTGCCTGAAACAACAGGCTTTCGCCATCTTTGAACGGGCCGATATGGCGATAGTCGTCGCCGTGGGCAGCTTCGACCTTGATCACATCGGCGCCCAAATCAGCCATCATCGCCGTGCAGTAAGGACCCGCTAGGACGCGCGTGAAATCAAGCACACGCACTCCGTCTAGGGGTCGAGATGGATGAGAGTTGAGAGACTGCGTGGACATATGATCCTCCGATGATGTTCGGTTGAGGATAGCGGATGTCGCGGTATAAGTAGAAATACACATTGCCAATAGAGCTATACATGCGATCTATACCCATAAGCCTTCGCCAGATCGACTATGTTATCGCCGCCGCTGAAACAGGCAGCACCGCCGCTGCCGCGCGGGCGTTAAACGTGTCGCAACCTGCTGTCTCGCTGTCGATTGCCAAGGTAGAGGATCACTTTGGCCGCCCCTTGTTTGTGCGCAGCGCGGGCCAAGGCATCGCCCCCACTGCCTTCGGTTTGCGCAAGCTTCGCGCCCTTCGAAGCCTCCGCGCACAGGCGCAAACGGTGCTTGACCCACAAGACAGCGGCACCGAGGACTTGAACCTCGGGGTCTTCTCGACCCTTGGCCCGCGCTATGCGCCCGCCTTGGTGAGCAGCTTTCAAAAGGCCAATCCTGCAACAACCATTAACCTGCACGAAGGCGATTTGGGCCAACTGACCCGTTGGCTGGAGAACGGGCGTATCGACCTTGCGCTGATCTATGATTTCGGTCTGCCCTCGTCGCTTGAGATCATACCGCTGGCGGATGTGCGCCCCTATGGGCTGGTGGCCGCCGAACACCCTTTGGCCGGGCGCGGCACGGTGTCGATGGCAGAGCTACTGACCGCCCCCCTGATCCTGATGAACCTGCCGCACAGCCGGGACTATTTCCTGACACTGGCGCAGATGAACGGCATCCGCCCGCGCATCGCGCATGAAACGGGTTCGGTCGAGATGTTGCGCGCCATGGTGGCCAACAGCATGGGGGTTGGCCTGATGGCCACCGACATTGCACAAGACACCGCATGCGACGGCCATCCTGTCGCCCGATTGGAGCTTTCAGACCCCCTCGTGCCCCACCGCATCGCACTGGCCCGCGTGCCGCACGCTCATACCGCGTCGCTTATTACGGCCTTTCAGACCCATGTGGCGCGCAGTTTCGACAGCTAATAGCCTATGTCTGGCCTTTTACACCTTATGTCTATATCTTTCAGGATCAATTCGCCGGGTTCCCCCGCCTTAGTCATAGCGTCGGAGAGCGCATCATGTCCGTTACCTATCGTGAGGTGAAAGCCGATATCCTGCGCCAGATCACTCGCGGTGAACTGTCCCCCGGCAGCGCCATGCCGAACGAGGTCGACCTGGCGGCGAGCTATGGCTGCTCGCGGGCCACTGTCAATCGCGCGATGCGTGAGTTGGCCGAAGATGGTATTATCGAGCGCCGCCGCAAGGCGGGCACGAGGGTACGCCGGAACCCAATCCGGCATGTGCGGATGAACATCCCGATCGTCGGAAAAGAGATCGAAGACTTCGGCGCGACC
This sequence comes from Sulfitobacter sp. 1A12779, assembly GCF_043557315.1. Classification (NCBI taxonomy): domain Bacteria; kingdom Pseudomonadati; phylum Pseudomonadota; class Alphaproteobacteria; order Rhodobacterales; family Roseobacteraceae; genus Sulfitobacter; species Sulfitobacter sp. 1A12779. The sequence continues at coordinate 2,449 of NZ_JBIFFU010000042.1, read as the reverse complement.
TATCGCTACGCGCTGGTACAAAGTAAAGCTGAACTCGCCCCCAGCTGGCTGCGCGCCCGCATGGCATTAGATCGTGACGATCATGTGCTCCACCTAACTTGCATGCATTATGCCGATGGCGCGCCCTATCAGCACGAAGATCGATGGATCAACCTGAGCGCTCTGCCCGAAGCCGAACAGAACGATTTTGCAGATGTCGGTCCTAATGAGTGGCTGGTGTCCACTGTGCCTTTCACCGATGCGCAAATCAGCTTCCACGCCATCACGGCAGACGTCGCTGTCTCTGATTACTTGGACTGCACCAAAGGCGATGCTCTATTTCAGACTGAGCGCATGACATGGCTTGAGGGACGGACAATCACCTTCGTGCAACTGACCTATCGCCGCGGTCATCGCATCACCATGCAGTATTGACCAGCCGGGCAGAGTTCGGCGGTTCAGCGATGCTGCATGTGAGCCTCGTCTGTGAAAGCGCAAACCTCTACCTACCTGGCTAGAATCGTCGACGGGTTCAGCTCATTCCTGAAAATGCCGTTGTGGGCGGTCGCCAGATAGAATTGCAAAAGCGGCCCTTCCGACAGGACCAAGCGACGGATTTGCGATGGCAGACCATTATGGCCCCCGTGCCAGACACTGCGGCGCAGCGCACGCCATACGATCGCTACCCGCGTATCACATTGCTTTAGTCTTTGGCGCGCAGGGTGATGATCAATGCCGCTGCATCATCAGGTAAATCGAAACTTATCGGCATGGCCGTGCTGATGACCGTATCACCCATATCCAACACAGCCCCCTCTACCTGCGCGTGTCCCGCGATCACGTGCAGGACGCCCGTTTGATCTGCCCGCCCAAAGTCAGTGACACCAGGCTCACGCACAACACGCGCCTTACCCACGCATTGCGCGGTATCGAACATCAGGTTGAAGTTACGTATCGGCCCTTGGCCCAGCGTGGCTGTTATCGGCGTGGACCCGTCAAAGGTCATTGGCACCGCGTAGCGCGCCAGCATAGCGCCATTCGGCCTGTGGAGCATCATGTTATCGCCCTTGATCACGGTCAAAATACGGGTCATGCCCGGGAAACTGGAAAACTCCCCATTCCGATCGACATCCGCCATGCTCAAGCGCCACAAAGGGCCGCTTGTATCTCCTTCTTGAGCGATATTACGCGTTATGCCGCCGCCGTTTTTCCATGGTGTTTCCACCAAATCATGCTGTCGAATAATTTGCATATCAGCTCCCGCACCGCGATCTTTCTTTCTGATCCTTGATCCTTGATCCTTGATCCCTGATCACTCTGAAACATAGAACCCCTTTCGCTGCTAATTAGAAAGCAGCTTCAGCTTTGCGCCGAGAGTTAGCCGCCGAGCAATTGCAGAACGGTGGGCTTTGTCAGGTTGTTTTGTCAGGACGAGACCAGGAACCGCGCCCCGTTCAAGCAGCCATTTCAGCCGCATAGTTGTTCCACAGGCTGAACGCGTCAGCCCGAGATTGGCGGTAGGGTGCTGCGGAAAGGCGGTGGCGTTTTGGTCGGAAGATGGTCGCGGCCTGATCATGGACGGATAGAAGACGCTGCGCCTGGCGTGGGGATTTGAAACGACCCATGATTTTTTCTCTTCGTCGTGTGTGTCGATGCGACGCCTCTGATCGGTTGTTCAAACCCTTGTGGGATCGATGATATACGCTTGGGCAAAGGTCACGGACGGCCACGCCATAGCTGCGCAGTTTGTCCGTCACGAGGACGCGTGGCACACCCCATCGCTTCATTAACTTCATCAGGAAACGCTTGGCGGCATGGGCATTTCTGAGGCTTTGCATCAGGATCTCCAGTACGTCTCCGTTAGCGTCGACCGCTCGCCAAAGCCAATGTTTTCGCCCTCGAATTGAAATCACGACTTCGTCCAGGTGCCATTTGTCGGCGGGAACCGGGCGATCGCGACGGATCTTGGCCGCTAGCTGCGTTCCGAACCGCTGGCACCACACCCGGATGCTTTCATACGAGACTATTACGCCCCGTTCCGCCAATAGATCCTCGACATCGCGCAGGCTCAGGCCAAACCGATGGTACGCCCAGATGGCATAAGAGATGATGGACCGAGGGAACCGGAAGCCCTTCAGACGCGGCTGTGAAACTTGGCTGATCATGCCCGATGGCTATGCGTGCAGCCGGGCCGCGTCAACAACATGACAAAGCCCGGGCAAGAACAGCTCGTTAGTCATCATCGTTGTCGCTGTCATCCGACAGTGGTGCTTACGTCAGTGTCCGAATTTCGGGGGGGGGGGGGGGGGGTAACTCAGCCGATGGCAGAACCGAACTTTGTACAGGTATGGTCGATCTGGCCTTTGAGCAATTCGCGAACGGGATGTGCTTCACCGGGATTGCCAACTTGTTTTCGCCTATTTGAGAGGGGCGAGACCTCTGCCTGTCAGGCGGTCATTTCGGCAGCATA
>NZ_JBIFFU010000041.1:0-14313 GCF_043557315.1 Sulfitobacter sp. 1A12779 | reverse complement strand
ACCGGTACAGAATCTCATGAACCCCGACTCGTTTTTCAGGGAAGTGCTTGAATCTCATCAATTCCGGTCATCCGACAAAATTAAAACGACAATCCGGCACCCGCGCATTGAGCCAGGTTATGTCCGATAATGTAAACTTATTGGACATAGATGAGAGCAACAAGGTGGGGCGGTTTGCTCGCTATTTCCTGGCAAAAAGCGCCGAGCTGATGTAGGCTTCAGGCATGACTTTCGGCCGGCTAGATCACATCTGCGACCTCGACACGTTACAACGGATGCCTGCCTGGGTCACCTCTGCACGCGCTGAAACCCTTGAAGATGTTGCGTTTTTGTCGGGCGCGGCGCTGAACCATCTGCATGTTGTGCTCGGACGCGCGGAGGTGCCTCAAGCTTTGTTGCGGGACCGTTTGGCACTGAGCGCGGCTGCGGCTTGTGTCGCGTTCTCTGGACGACCGGAGCGGGAAGCGGAGTTGCGCGATGCGGTGCACCTGTTGCGGCCCGGCGATCTACCCGGACCGACCGGTGAAACCTGCCTCGCCTGGCGGCGTGCGGTGGAGCGGCCGGTGTCGATCAAGGCTCTGGGCCGAGCCTTGCCGGCCTTCGAGCCGGGCCAGATCGCGACGCGGCTCGATGCGGGGAAAGGGGCGCCCGTGCCCCGTGCCGCGATGGTGCTGGAGGCGGTACTGCGCGAGGCGCCGCGCGCAGAGGTTGCGGCGCTGATCCTTGCGGAGGCGGCTCTCGCCCAAACATTCGGTTGGAATCATCTCTTGCCGTTGTTGGCCGCGGGTCTGAAACGCGCCGACCTGCGCAAGCATGGCGACGACTTGCGTCTCGCCTGTCATCGGGCGCTCGTCTTATCTGCAGTCGATGCCGTGCGTCTCTCCGTCGACCTCGCGCGGCGGGCGGCGCATCTCAAGGCGGTCGCTCCGAAGCTGCGGGCAAAGGGGGCGGGGGATGCCGTCAAGATGTTCCTGACCCGGGACGCCGTGGCGCCGTCGGCCTTGCCATTGCCGGATCGCGCCGCGCGGCGGCTCTGCGACCGGCTCGTCGACCTCGGCGCGGTGCGCGAGCTGACCGGGCGCGACACCTTCCGGCTCTACGGGGTGTAGCGATGGCGAAGGATCGCTCTGACCCCGAACTGGACCGCGAGCTGCCCGACCTGCCGCCAGAGTTGCGCTGGCGGGAATGGATGCGCCGGATCGAGGCGGTGCTCTTTGCCGCTGCCTCGCCGGTGCCGCGCGACGATCTGGCCCGCGTGGTGGGGCAGGGCGCTTCGGTCGACCTGCTGGTTGAGGACCTTGCCGCCGATCTGGAGGGGCGGGCCTTCGAGATCGCTCAAGTCGCTGGCGGCTGGATGTTCCGGACGCGGGCTATCTACGCCCCTGCGATCCGCGCGGCGGCAGATATCGGGGACCAATTGCTGGACCTGAGCGAATTCGACGTCGCAGTTCTGGCCGCCATCGCCTACCATCAGCCGATTACACGCGAAGGTCTTAAGGATATTTTTGGCAAAGAGGTCAACCGCGATTTGCTTGGTCGCTTACATGCGCGCGATTTGATTGGAACGGGTCCACGATCACCTCAGAGAGGGGCACCTTACACGTTTGTGACGACAGAGCAGTTTTTGATCGCGTTTGATCTTGAGAGCTTGCGAGACCTTCCGGACAAGGAACAATTGTTAGATGCTGGTTTAAGCGCGGAAAACGCGGAAGCTGGCTGAATAAATGTTACTCAAACTGTTTGCTTTGTGAATAGTCTTGGCCTAAACAACTTTAGGGGGTTGGAGTGACACCCCATTACACCCCGGCTTGAACTTCCATGGGTCGCGGTAAACTGCGGCGGCCTTCGTCCATTTCCTGGCTTCTGAGGTCGCCGATTTTCTTCGAACATCCCAAAGTGCATCAGGTTGGGCATACCAGAGGAAACCTGCCATCATATTTGCTTTTTCCTAAAGCGCACGTATATGCATTTTGTGAATGTCAGTTGTGGTTCATTCACGGCGGTGCATCCTCCCTGTAGCACCGAATAACTGCGGCGACCCTTTCCCCTTTTTACCCCAGGTGGGTCGTCGCTACTTTTTCTGCAGACTGCGCTGCTTGCGCGAGCCGGAACAGGTACAGGCGGTGAGTTGAACCAAAATATAAAAGTCTCGTTTGGTGTGCGTGTAGAGATTGGCAACCAATTTAGAAGTGACGACCGGCTCGGTATCAGTGCAGCTTGTCGGGAAATATTTCGCTCAGTTCACCGTCACCGAAACCTTAGATGGAGGCTTGATTGCCCAGTGGCCCTGTCCCTTAGAAGGGCGTTTGAGACGGTCGGCGATTTAGATTAGAACCCATGGTGTCTTTGGATTCTGGTTTCCAATTGATCCTCGTTAGTCCTTCTCGGTAGTGGCGCCTATTGTCCGGAAGATGCCTACTCGTTCGCCGAGGGGCGTCCTTAGCCTTGCAAATCGTTAAGAATCTGTTTGATTGGTTAAATATTTATTCGCGTTAAACACGAACAAAACAGAGGACAGGCCATGCGGTTCATAGTACATTTACTCGGAGCAACCTCGATGACCTTGCTGTCATCAATGGCGTTTGCCCAAGAGGGCGAGCGCGGTCGCGATGATCAACTCAACATTATCTACTGGCAAGCGCCCTCAATCTTGAACCCCTATCTATCCGGCGGTGTGAAAGAGCGCGATGCTTCCAGCATGGTGCTTGAGCCTTTGGCCAACGCCGATGAAAAAGGCGAGCTTGTTCCGAAACTGGCGGTCGAAATCCCAACGGTCGAGAACGGTGGCATGACCGAAGACCTAACGGCTATCACTTGGAAACTGAAGGAAGGGGTGACTTGGTCCGACGGCACGCCGCTTACCGCCGGAGGATGTTAAGTTTACGGCAGATTATTGCATGAACCCCGAAGGCGGTTGCGCACAACTGTCAAAGTTCAATGACGTGAAAGAAGTCGAAGTCATTGATGACCACACCGTGACGATCCATTTCGACGAGCCGAAACCGTACCCCTATCTGCCATTCGTGGGCGCGGCCGCGCCCATCCTTCAGGCCGCCCAGTTTGCGGAATGCACCGGCGCGCGGGCACCGGGTTGTACGGAGGAGAACTTCAACCCGATTGGCAGCGGCCCCTTTGTGGTGACGGATTTTCGGCCTAACGACTCAATCCAGCTTGTCGCGAATGACAATTACCGCGATCCCAGCAAGCCTGCTTTCGCCAAGCTCAACTTCAAAGGCGGCGGGGATTCCGTGTCAGCCGCGCGCGCGGTGATGGAGACGGGCGAGTTTGACTACGCTTGGGATCTGTTGATGGCTCCCGATGTGCTGGAAAAGATTGCCGAAGGCGGAACCGGCAAGCCTATTTTTGAGTTCGGCCCTTTGGTGGAGCGGATCGAGATCAATATGACGAACCCCTCGCCGGACCTACCTCCGGAAACCCGGGCGACGGTTGAGGAACCGCATCCTTTCCTTACCGATCGGCGCGTTCGTCAGGCCATGAGTATGGCCATTGATCGCGAATTGCTGAACGAAATCGGCTATGGTCAGGCAGGTCGGCCAACCTGCAATTTGGTCCCCGCGCCGCCGATCTATAGCTCTGATAACACCGAATGTCTGACGCAGGATTTGGAAGCGGCGAAGACGCTTTTGGATGAAGCGGGCTGGCAGGACCAAGACGGGGACGGCGTGCGCGAGAAAGACGGTATGCGCCTGTCGCTCCTGTTCCAGACCTCCACCAATGCGGTGCGCCAAGACTTTCAGGCGCTGATCAAAGATTGGTGGAACCAGATCGGCATCGAGGTTGAGTTGCGCAACATCGACGCGTCGGTCTTTTTCGGCGGCGACCCCGGTAGCCCCGACACTTTTCCCAAGTTCTATGCCGATGTCGAAATGTATGCGAACCTCTATGACGGCACTGATCCGCAAGCCTATCTCGCGCAGCGCCGTTGTGGGAATGAGCCAAAACCATCAACCCAGTGGCAGGGCGAGAACATCAACCGCTTTTGCGATGAGGAATACGACTCTCTGCTCGATGAGCTATCTCGCACCAGCAAGATCGAAGAGCGGGCGCGTCTGGTGAAACGTCTGAACGACATTATCACTACCGAAAGCAAATCTATGCTGCCGCTAATCAACCGCGCGGCGGTGGCAGCACAGGCTAACTCGCTTGGTGGCGTCAAGCTGAACGCTTGGGACAGCGACCTGTGGAACGTCGCCGACTGGTATCGCACCGAAGGTTGAATCTAAAAAACGGTTCTCTGATTGCGGCCATGTCAAGTGGGATAGCGATCTGTCCGTTCGGGGTCATGGTTCTCTCCGAGGTCGCGTTTTGCGCCTCATGATGGTGTTCGGTGGTGGATCGTCTCCAATGTCGTTTGCGGGGTGGGCAAGCGAGCCTGCGCCCCAACCGTTTTTACGAGATCGATCTACCTCCGTCCCGTCGGGACTTCGCTTCCCACCTTCTCAGCGGCGGAAATTCAGATCAGGCAGTGGCCTCCTTTGTCCATTGATAGTCCGTGCCAGATTTCCAGATCGTCAGCATCAGGACTGCGATCTTGCGCGCTGTTGCGACTGCGGCCTTTCGGAACCCGCGTCGTCCGGCCAGTCGCACAGCCCAGCTCTTCAGTGGCGAGAAACGCTTCACCTGGCGGATCAAGCAGGACGCTGCCTCGAACAGCAGTCCGCGCATCGTCCCGTCTCCGCACTTCGACACCCGTCCCGACCAATCCATTTCGCCAGATGCAGGTCGGACCCGCAGATCGCGGTCGAAGTGACTCGGATCACGACATCGGTCGTTTCCTCGATGGTCGGGTCATCGACAGTGTCGACCTGGACCTTGCCGGTCCCTTAAAAAGTGAGGGCGCGCATAGGCTTTCTCCTGCTTGACTAAGACAGAATGCCGCGTGGGCGCCCGCAGCTCCGCTAATATTTGTGTGGCTTCTGAAAGCTCACCCTTCAGATTCTAGGGTCAGACCCCATAAATAGTCTTGAAGCAGCTCGGCCTGAACTTCACTGGTCGCGGATGGGCGTTTTCGCCCGGATCTTCGTCGAGCTCGCCCAGCCTGGCGCCGAAGGCGAGACCATCATGATCGACAACACGCACATCAAGGCACACCGTACGGCGGCGATCTGCCGTTTGCCGAAGCCCGACGGAATGGTGCCGAGCACTCTGCTATTTAGCTGCCAGTAGGGTGAACTTATGGATCTGCGGCGGTTCGGAAAACAGCTCATCCGCCTTTTCCATCAGTGCGGCGGCAACCTTGCCGTCAAGATGCGCCTGCCGATCTTCCTCTGTGTCGAACGTATCGAAGATCGCGTACGCACCGGGGCCTTCCTGGATCGCATACCAGGTCAGGGTACCGGGCTCGGCTTGAACGAGCGGTAGCGCCGAGGTCAAGAAATCCGCGACATCGCTTTCTTTTCCGGCCTTGGCCTTCAGTGGCACGTACAGCGCAAGTTTGGGCATGATCAACTCCTTAGGGTAAACGAAAAGATATTATCTGGAAAAATAAACGAGCGAAAGGGTCGAAACGTTCCCGGCTCAGGACTCACAACCAGAACATGACGGTTGCAGCGATGTAGATTGAGCTGACCCCGTCGGTTGGACAGTTTCGGGGCTGATTTAAGCTATTCTCTGCCTCTACCGGCCGGGCTCGATCTGGTTGAAGTAGATCACGGCGGGCGGGTGCCCTCCATGGGCGGCATGAGGCCGCTGGTTGTTGTAGAAGGTGATCCATCGGCCGACACCGGCCCTGGCCTGCGAGCGCCCGTCGCAGGCGAAAGATGCAACCGTAACGCCGCCGTGCGACCGCTCAAGTCATCCTCAATCAATCTCTGAAATCGCGCCCGCAGCGCTTCTGGCAATGGTGCTGACATGATCCATCCTCCCAAACAGAATGCATCACGAAATTAGCCCCGCGGGAATCCCCGCGATTCAGGTTTTCGGCAGGACGCTTTAGCGCATTTCGACAACTGCGCTGGCTTGGAAACAAGGTTGAAGAGGTTTGCAGTCGTCGTTCATCCTGCCGATGATATCTTTCTAGTAGACGACCTTCTCCGAGGTCGCGCGTAATGCAAAACAAGTTCAAATCTGGCGTGCACCTCAGAAACTCGAGCAAAACAAGTTGATTAGGCAAGTTCCTGCATATGCGAGCCTGAACCAACAGTTCTACTAGAACGAGAGCCAACCAAATGCTATACTTCTTCAAAAGGAACACATATGCCTAGAGAAGAATCGCATATCCTCAGAAACTTGCAGCGCAAGAAGTCCCGATGGCCGTGGGGTTTTATTTCTGTGGTTGCAGTTCTGTGGCTCGTCGCGCTCGCAACCATTTTCAAAATCGTAGCCTATGATTGCATATATTACTGCTAAAGTCTAACAATTAGTAAAATATTGACGGTGAATCTCGCTAAGATATGAACACAAATATCGTATGAACTTCACCAAGTTCGAGTAGCGTCTGATACGATCAACTTTTTTCCCTGACATCTACATTCTCCGAAGTTGCCCAAATCCATGGAACAGTCCGAGGACCACTTTCGCCTGAAGTTTTCGCGAAGAGGGACAAAGTGTATCGGTTTTGTGATGGGGAGCTTCTATAGCTTCTGATGTTTTTCGTTCTTTCCTAATTAGCTTTCGACCCGGTTGTGACGTATATCTGCTTCTGCAGAAACTCAGAATATTTTGGTTGTTTCGGAGGTATAACTGCATTTAAGATCGCGAAATCAGTTCTATACACAGGTGGATGACACAGTCACCGGGAACAAAGTCCAAGCCGTCGCGATCAAAGCGGACCATGCGGATACAAGATTTAATTGATGGTAAAAACGAGATGTTCGCTTGCAAAGCTGTCTTCTCACTACCCACAATAGCAGTAGTTGCAGCTCAATAGCGGCGAACCAAGCTATCAGCAGGGCCCAACGGAATAGTGACAAGCCGAGCCAAGCGACCTTCGCCCAACCAAGGGCGCAGCCCAAACCCTGCAGCCCATAGATCGCGCTGAAACTGGCCAGCCAGACCAGCAGCGGCAAGAGAATGCGCAACAACTCTCTCACGCGATCATCCCCGGCAGATGCGCCGCAAGCAGGATCAGCACCGTGATCGCTGCCAGATAGTCGGACCAGAGCGCCACAATGGCGAAAACCGCCCGACGCTGGGGCGAGGTGAAACCACGCCGGACCTGCAGGATCAGAAAGCCCTGCATTAGCCCCACGAGCAGAGCATGGGCCAGCCCATAGGCGCCGAGGATGAGGAGCGTTGCGGCATAGGCATGGCCGTCCGGGGGCGGGAGGCGCAGCAGCAAGGCCCCGAACACCGCCGCTGTGGCAACCGTTGTCAGAAATGCCGGGGCAAGAGCGACCATAGGGGCAGTGCCCGCGCGGTTGCGGCGGGCGCTCAGGTGCTGGGCCAAGGCGGCGACGAGCGCTGCGCCGATGCCGAAGCCAAGCTCGCCCCAAGAGGGGGCGAGCCATTGGGCAGGGGGCCAGCCGGGCGCGACGGTCCAGAGGAAGGCATAGCCAAAGAGAAGTGAGCCGAAGAAGGTCCCATTGGCCACCAGGAGGAAGGTCGAACCCCACCAGCCCGGCGATCTGTCGCCCTCACTTGCCAGCGGCAAGACCGTGCCGCGCCCAACCTCTTGCGGACCTTGATCGCCGCGTGCGCTCAATTGCCAGACCCAGAGCAGCGCCAATGTCGCCACGCCGACCAGTGCCACCGGGGTGAGCCAGAAGAGTTTCAGCAGGATCGTCAGGAAGAACCCGCCCGTCACTGCCGCCATTAGGATCGGCAGCCGTGTGTTGCCGGGGTATATGACCAGCGCTTCGGGGCGACCACTGGCGGCATCGACCATCAAGGTCTCGCGCCGGGCCGCCCCGGGCGCGCCGAGGTAGCCTTCGCCCTTGGCCAACCGGTTGGCCAGTTCTGGCGTGTCATAGAGCGGGGCGCGCGCGCTCACCATGGGAAGGCTGGCGAAGTTATAGGAGGCGGGCGGCGACATGCCGGCCCATTCCAAGGTACCGGCTCGCCACGGGTTGCGCGGGCCGCGCACCGCGACGAAGCCGTGGATAATGATGTCGAGCAGCACCATCGCAAGGCCGATCGCCATAACGAAACTGCTGACCGATGAGATGAAGTTGATGACCCCCCAGCCGGTTTCGGCGTCATAGGTGTCGATCCGTCGCCGCTGGCCCAGCAGTCCGACCCAATGCATCGCCAGAAAGGTGCCGTGGAAACCCACGAAAATCAGCGCGAAGGCCAGCTCGCCGAGCCGGAACAACCGCTTGCGCCCGCTCACTAGTGGCAGCCAGTAGTAGATCCCCGCCAGCATCGGAAAGACGAAACCGCCGAACAGCACATAGTGCAGATGCGCAGTGATGAAGGCGGTGTCATGGGCCTGCCAGTCAAAGGGCACCACGGCCACCATCACGCCGGTCAGCCCGCCGATCACGAAGGTCACGAAGAACCCAAGGATATGCAGCATCGGCATGTGCAACTCGGGCCGTCCCTTCCACATGGTGCCAATCCAGGCAAAGACCTGCACCCCCGTCGGCACCGCCACCAGCGTCGAGGCAGCTGAGAAGAACGCCAGCCCCATATGCGGAATGCCGGTAGTGAACATATGGTGCACCCAAAGCCCGAAGCTGAGGAACGCCAGCGCCAAAGCGCTCGCGACGATCCAGCCGTAGCCGAGTAGCGTGGTGCGAGCCATCACTGGGATTACTGTCGAGATCACCCCCGCCGCGGGCAGGAAGATAATATAGACCTCTGGGTGGCCGAACAGCCAAAACAGATGCTGCCAGAGCAGACTGTCGCCGCCCAGATCGGCCTGAAAGAACGGCAGGCCAAAGGCACGTTCGACCTCCAAGAGCACCGAGCCGAGGATCAGCGGAGGGAACCCCGTTAGGATCATCAACGAGGTAACCAGCGCGTACCAAGCAAAGATCGGCATCTTGTCGAGCGACATGCCGGGGGCACGGTATTTCAGGATAGAAACGGTGAATTCGACGGCCGCGCAGATCGCGGAGATCTCGACGAAGGTGATGCCGATTAGCCAGAAATCGGTATTGATGCCGGGCGAATGCAGCGGCCCGGTCAGCGGCGGATACATGAACCAGCCGCCATCGGGCGCGATGCCGAAGAACAGCGCCACCAGCAGCATCGCGCCGCCGAAGGCATAGCACCAGTAGCCGTAAGCGGTGAGCCGCGGGAAGGCAAGGTCGCGGGTGCCCAGCATCTTGGGCAGCAGATAGATCGCCAGCCCCTCGAAAGCGGGAATGGCGAAGAGGAACATCATGATCGTGCCATGCATGGTGAAGAACTGCGCAAAGGCACCGGCATCCACGAAGGCAGAGTCAGGCGTCGCCAGTTGCGCGCGGATCAACATCGCCAACACACCACCGACGAAGAAGAAGAAGAAGGCAGTGACAAGAAACATCCGCCCAAGGTCGGAATGGTTTACGCTGCTGGTCCAGCCCTTCCAGCCCGGCTCGGAGGCCCAGATCGCATCCAACTTGCGGTGACGGCGCAGCGCGTTCATGGCGTCTCCTTCGCGGTAAAGGCGGCCCAGCCCGCCGAGTCATGGGCTTCGACCGCGAAGGTATGGCGGCTATAGCCCGCGCCGTTGTACTCAGCGGTCAGGCCCCGGTAGGTGCCGGGGGCATCGGCCTCAATCCGCAGCACGTTGACATGGCCGGGAATGGCGTCCAGCTTTCCAGCCAGACGCGGCACCCAAAAGCTGTGCACCACATCCCGGCTGGTGATCGCCACATCCACGGGCCGCCCGGCGGGGATGTGCAGCAGGTTCTCGGTGACATGGCCGGGGCGGTCGTCATAGGAAAAGCGCCAAGCCCATTGCCGGGCCTCGGCCTCGACCCGCACCACATCCGCCGCGGCGCGGGGCATCAGCCGCTCGCCGGTGACCAGACCATAGGCCAGCAAGGCCGCAAGGACCGTGATGGAGAAACACAAGCCCAGACCGATGATCCAGACCTTTTCATCCCGCGTGGCATTCTCCGCCTTCCGGGGCGTCCGGAAAGCACCGATCACCAGCGCCGCCACCAGCGCGAGGATCAGCCCCGCACCGATGAACATCACCCACCAAAGCGTCGCAATGGCACGCGCCGCCGGGCCCGCCGGATCGACCACCGACAGATCGCCGCTGCAACTAATCAGCACACCGCACGTTGTCCCTGCAATCACCCCCCGAAGGATTCTGCCCCGATGAGCGAGCAAAGCAATGAGACGGGCGAGGACCGGTTGATCGACCCGATCGCCTCTCAGCCCGGCTATGAAGAGACCGAGACCCGCATCGCGCTTGAGGGCCACCCGATCCACGCCATGTGCGTGGCCTTTCCCATCGCGCTGTCCTTCTGCTTGCTGGGGGCCGATCTGCTCTATTGGTGGACCGGCGATGCTTTTTGGGCGCGAGCGGCCCTTTGGGCGGCGGGGACGGCGTTCTTCTTTGGCGTGCTGGCGGGGTTTTCCGGCGCTGCCGAGCTTTTGCTGGTGAGCGGCATCCGCTCCCGGGCTGCCGCTTGGACACATGCGATCATCGCCGTGACCCTGCTGGCGGTCTTGGGCGCGAACTGGGGCCAGCGGCTCTATGGCTATGAGGCGGCGGTGCTGCCTTACGGCATCCTCCTGTCGGGGCTGGGTGCGGTGATGGTGGGGTTCACGGGTTGGCATGGGGGCAAATTGGTCTTTGATTATCGTTTGGGCACATCGAAGGGCAATTGACCGCCCCGCGGTTGAAGCAACCATTCGGGCAGGGGAAAGTCCCAGAGGTCAGGCTTGCCTAAAACCAACATGAGGATCGCGATGACGGGGATGCCGACGGCAGTGATCGGCAGGTATGATCGGGGCAGGCGGTGTTTCTCCGGCTTCTCGGCCACCTGCACCACCAGATGCCCGATCCAAGCATGGGCCGCAGCAAGCGCCGCGACAAAGAGCAGTTTGGCGTAGAGCCAAGGGACGAAAACCTCGCGAAAGAAGATCAGCCATGTGCCTGCCACCACCGCCACGACGGCAGCGGGGGTGACGAGGATGGCATAGGTCGTATGAGTGGCGCGGCGAATGCGACTGTATTCTGCCGCCGTGCCAGCGGGGTCGTGGCGCGACAGCATCAAGGGCAGGGCAAGCAGCCCGGCACACCACAGGATGAGTGCGGCGATATGTACGCCCTTGAAGAGTGTGATGAGAACCGGGAACCAGCCGCTCACGTGGTGCTCGCCCGCAGGGTCGCCCATCCGCGCCGTGCCACGGCCACGGCGACGACCGCATAGGGCAGACCCGCGGGCACCCACATCAGGATGCCGCCAAGCTGCTGGTCAGCAAGGGGCGAGAAGCCCCAGTCCATGGGGGCAACGGCATGGGTGGCATAAAGCGCTTCGGGAGCGAAGGTCAGGATCGCCCCCAAAAGACCCATCTGGGCGAAACCGGCGATGAGCAGGGTCAGCGCCTCGACGGGCGTGCGCCCGGGGGCAAGCACAGCGCCCCAGAACCACAGGGCAGCGGCGAGCAGGCTAATCTGCATCAGCCAGTACACTCCGACATGCGAGAGCGCGAGGTCATAGGCCACCGGCAGATGCCAGCCCCAGAGCACAATGGCCATGACCGCAAAGGCTGCCATCGCACCACCCGCTCGGCGCGGGGGCCACGCACTGGCCAGCAGCGGCGCGGAGACGGCAACGAGCAGAACGTGATGCACTACCCGCGCCGAAAACAGAGCCGAGGAAAGCGCACAGAGGGGCGAGACGAAGGCCAGCACCAGAATGCCCACGGCAGCCAGCCCCTGGCGGCTGCGCGCGCGCAGGACAACGATGAAGAGGAAAGACAGAGCGGCCAGAAGGAGCGGATCGAAGTTCCAGCGAAACCAAAAATCCTCCGGCCCTGTGGCCGGTCCACAATAGGTTCGGATCCAAGCATCGCTGAACAAGGTCTATTTTCCCTCCCGTCGTTCCCTGACAGGAACGCTGCGCGCGGGCACATCGTTCCAAACGAATTGAGGCGCGGTTGGGTTTCCCCTCAGCCCGATCAATTTTCCTTGACCCCCGGTAAAAGCGATCCAACTTCTACCAAAGGGCGCATTTCGCCCCGAGGCTACATGCATCACTTGGAGGGGTCACTTGTCTTTTCCGACGCGCCGCAAAATTCTGAAATCCTTGCTGTTCGGCGGCACCGCCATCGCCGCCCCTTCGGCTGTCTTCGGCGCGATCTATGGCCGTGGCGTGGGGATGCCTTGGGAGCCCCTGAAAGGCCAGCCGCCGTATTACGGCACCCATGAGGATCGGTTCTTTACCCCCGATGAACGCGAGGCCGTCGCCGCGATCTGCGCGCGGCTGATCCCGTCGGATGGGAAAGGGCCGGGGGCGACCGAGGCTGATGTGATCACCTTCCTCGACCGGCAGATGGCGGGGTTCTATGGCCGTGGGCAGCATTGGTACATGAAGGGCCCCTTCCTCGAAGGCACGGCGACCCAAGGCTATCAAAGCGAACACCCCCCGGCAGAGCTTTACCGCCACGCGCTTGCCGAACTCGACGCCTATTGCCGCGCACAGCAGGACGCCGGGTTTGCCGCGCTGAGCGCGGCGCAACAGGACGAGATCCTCAAGGGGATGGACGATGAGGAAATCACCTTCGACGGAGTCTCGGCCAAGGCGTTCTTTGACCTGATCCTAAAAAACACCATCGAAGGTTATTTCGCCGATCCAATCTACGGCGGCAACCGAGACATGGTGGCTTGGCACTACGTCGGCTTTCCTGGCACCCGCTATGATTACCGCGATTTCGTGGGCCACAACGGCGCGCGCATTGATCTGCCGCCGGTCAGCCTGATGGGCCGTCCCGGCTGGAACAGCTCTGAATAAGACACGAGGTGACACGATGACGAAACAGCTTCCAAAGGTCGACGTGGTTCTGGTCGGTTTCGGCTGGGCCGGGGCGATCTACGCCGAGAAGCTGACTGCCGCCGGGATGGAGGTGCTGGCACTGGAACGCGGCCCGTGGCGCGACACGCCCAAGGATTTCGCCACCACCTTTGCGCAGGACGAGCTACGCTATTACTGGCGCCACGGCATGTTTCAGGAAGCCTCGCAATCCACCGTCACCTTCCGCAACAATGGCGCACAGATCGCGCTGCCGATGCGGCATTGGGGCTCTTTCCTACCGGGCAACGGCGTGGGCGGCTCGGGCGTGCATTGGAACGGGGCGACGTACCGTTTCCTGCCCTCGGATTTCGTCGCGAAAAGCCATAACGAAGAACGCTATGGCCCGCTGCCAGAAGACATAACGGTGCAGGACTACGGCGTCACCTATGAGGAATTGGAGCCGCATTTCGATTATTTTGAGAAGATCTGCGGCATTTGCGGCACGGCGGGCAACCTGCGGGGCGAAATCCGCGAGGGAGGCAATCCCTTCGAGGGGGCGCGCAGCGACGAATACCCCAATCCGCCGATGCAGATGACCTTCTCGCAGGACCGGTTCGAAGCGTCCGCGCGTGAGCTTGGATTAAACCCATTCCCGTCACCTTCGGCGAATATGTCACGCGCCTATGTCAATCCGTTGGGGTTGCAGCTGGCGCCCTGCACCTATTGCGGTTTCTGCGAAAAACACGGCTGTGGCAACTATTCCAAATCTTCGCCGCAGACCACGATCATCCCGGTTCTGATGAAGCGGGAGAATTTCACCCTGCGCACTGATTCCGAAGTGCTCTCAGTCGAAAAGTCCCCCGACGGCTCCCGCACCACCGGGGTCACCTACGTCGATACCAGCGGTGAGGAATTTTTTCAGCCCGCCGAGGTTGTGGTGCTCTGTGCCTACCCGCTTGAGAACGCCCGGCTGATGCTCCTGTCCGACATCGGAACGCCCTATGATCCGCAGACTGGTGAAGGCGTGGTGGGCAAGAACTACTGCTATCAGGTGATGTCCGGCGCGACGGTCTTTTATGACGAGGAATATACCAACGGCTTTGTCGGCGCGGGCGCGCTCGGCATGGTGGTGGACGAATACAACGGCGACAATTTCGACCATTCCGGGCTGGGCTTCATCGGCGGCGGTTATATCGCCTGCTACACCACCAACGCGCGCCCGATCGAGAGCCATCCGGTGCCCGACGGCGTGCCGGGCTGGGGCAGCGAATGGAAACAGTCGGTTCGGGCCAATTTCCTCAAGACCGCGAGCGTCGGTGTCCACGGTGCCTCGATGGCGCACCGCAGCAATTACCTCGACCTCGATCCCACCTATACTGTCACTGCACCCTAATTAATCAGAATCGCGCCTAAAATTGTCCCATAAAATCAATGGCCGCTTGTATCCTTAATT
>NZ_JBIFFU010000040.1:0-14881 GCF_043557315.1 Sulfitobacter sp. 1A12779 | reverse complement strand
AGACGGCGTCAGAGCATTCTACAATCAGACCGAACAACGGAAGCTGGGTCTCTAAGCCAATCCCCGCAAGGCTTTTCGGCCCTTCGATATGTGGGGTCTCCGGGCTGCAAAGCCTTGCTACCGTCGCGCCCAGTAGTGACATTCCTGCTTTGCAAACCCAGTGACATTTCTGAATGGTGTTTACAACATATCACCATCCCAGCCCTGTTGTTGCGATTTTCTCGCCACAGTAGCACCGCAATGCCACCTGACGCTGGACAGCGCCAGTTTTGCTCCGTTAACACTATCTAGGTGATTTAATGTGAGTGATTATGGCGTCTGTAGTTATTTTGAACGGCCCGAACCTGAACCTTTTGGGCACGCGGCAGCCTGAGGTCTATGGCAAGACCACCTTGGCGGATGTTGAGGCGCTCTGTGCCGAGGAAACCGCGCGGCTGGGTCTGGAGATGGAGTTTGCGCAGTCGAACCACGAAGGCGCGTTGGTCGATCTAATCCATGCGGCCCGCGGCCAACATGCTGGTATCATTCTGAATGCCGGCGCCTATACCCATACCTCCATCGCGCTGATGGACGCCATCGCCTCTGTCGAACTGCCGGTGGTCGAAGTGCATCTGAGCAATATTCACGCGCGTGAGAGTTTCCGCCACACATCCTATATCGCGCCTGTGGCCCGTGGACAGATCTGCGGCTTTGGCGCTCATGGCTATGTTCTGGCAATCCAAGCCCTTCAACGTCATATCGTAAGCTAATGATTTTGCGCGATTATCTGCATCAGATCGCGCATAGCCCGACAATCGAAGCACTCTGGGATGCCCATACGCGACAGATGGCTGACTATGGGTTCGACCGGCTGATCTACGGCTTTACGCGCTACCGTACACCGACCTCTTTGGGCGACCCGGCGGATTTCGTGATTTTGAGCAATCAAAGCGCGGAATACCTCAACGGCTATCTGCACAGCGGGCTCTACTTCAACGCGCCGATGCTGCGTTGGGCGCTTAACAACGAAGGCGCTTGTAGCTGGGGCACCTTGGCGGAGATCACGCAGCGCGATGGCCTGTCGGAGACCGAAAAACGGGTGATCGACTTCAACGCCAGCATGGATGTGACGGCGGGCTATACGATCAGTTTCCGCTCGATCTCGGCCCGGTCCAAGGGGGCGATCGCGCTAACGGCGCGCCGTGGCCTGTCTCAGGATGAGGTGGATGCGATTTGGGCCACGCATGGCGCGGACATTCAGCTGATGAATGAAATCGCGCATCTGAAAATCCTCTCCCTGCCCTATAGCAGCCCCAACCGCAGCCTCACCCGGCGCCAACTGGAGGTGCTGCAATGGGTCGGAGATGGCAAGACCACGCAGGATATCGCCCTGTTGATGGGTCTGACGGCGCCTACGGTCGAAAAACACCTGCGCCTCGCACGGGAGGCTTTGTCGGTCGAGACGACGGCTCAGGCGGTGCTGAAAGCGGCCTTTGCGAACCAGATGTTTGTGATGGATCCGTAATATATTAGGGTATGGAATACCTTACTGGCACCTCAGGTAGTAGATGGCCATGGTCTGCCAGTATCGCGGGTGTTCGCACCTGCGGTACGACGGGCCTTAAATCCTTGTAATACCAAGGCGCTTTTTGGCTCGCCGGTCTCAGTCAGGTTTATTTTTCGCCTGGCTGACCGGATCCTTCCCCTGCCCCATCCAGAACCTGCCCTGATACTTGGAGCCGTCGTTTTTATCGGCGTCCCTATCGGTGATTGCCCACGAAAAAGGGCGGCGCATCGGAATGCACCGCCCCCTATTCATCATGTCGAGAAGGCTTAGCCTTTCGCGGCTTTCGCCACTTCCGCTGCGAAGTCTTCTTTGACAACTTCGATGCCTTCGCCAACTTCCAGACGCACGAAACCAGTGATGGTCGCGCCCGCTTCTTCAGCGGCCTTGCCGACGGTCAGGTCAGGGTTCACGACGAAGGACTGGTTCACCAGTGTCACTTCGGACATGTACTTCTGCATGCGGCCGGTGATCATTTTCTCGATCACGGCTTCGGGCTTGCCGCTTTCGCGGGCGATGTCCATCTGAACCTGCTTTTCCTTCTCGACCACGGCCGGGTCCAGATCAGCTTCGGAGAGCGACGCGGGGTTCACAGCGGCGATGTGCATCGCGATCTGCTTGCCCAGTTCCTCGTTGCCACCGGTCATGGCGACCAGAACGCCGATCTTGCCCATGCCGGGTGCGGCGGCGTTGTGGACGTAAGAGACGACAGTCTCGCCTTCGATGCTCTGCATGCGGCGCAGAGACATGTTCTCGCCGATTTTGGCGATGGCGTCTGTAAGGGTGGTTTCAACGGATTTGCCGTCGATCTCAGCCGCTTTCAGCGCTTCGACATCGTCCACTTTCAGCGCGGCATCGGCGATGTTGCTGACCATGGATTGGAATTCGGCGTTCTTGCCGACGAAGTCGGTTTCGGAGTTCACCTCAACCGCGACACCGTGACCGCCTTCGACCTTAACGGCCACAAGACCTTCGGCAGCTGTACGGCCGGATTTCTTCGCCGCTTTGGCCAGACCCTTGGTGCGCAGCCAGTCGACAGCGGCTTCCATGTCGCCGTCGTTTTCTGTCAGTGCCTTCTTGGCGTCCATCATGCCTGCGCCGGTGCTGTCGCGCAGTTCCTTGACCATGGATGCTGTGATTGCCATCTCTTGGTTCTCCTTTGGAAATCGGGTGCAGGCCCAAGGCCCGCCTCTGGTGGAAATCGGGGCAGGTTACCCTGCCCCGTGTTTCAGGTCCGTGACGCTTAGCCTTCGGCTTTGGCGACGGTCTCTTTCTTGGATTCGATGTCCAGCGGTGCATCTTTGCCCATGGCATCGTCGTGCAGAGTCTCTTCGGACGCGTTGCCGATTTCGACGCCGGTGCTCTCTTCGCTCACGGCTTCTTCCTCGGGGGCTTCTTCCATGGCGCCCAGATCAACGCCTGCCGCACCCAGCTGAGCCGACATGCCGTCGAGAGCAGCGCGCGATGCCAGATCGCAGTAGAGCGCGATGGCGCGGGCCGCGTCGTCGTTGCCGGGGATGATGTAATCAACACCGTCGGGCGAGCAGTTGGTGTCAACCACGGCCACAACCGGGATGCCCAGCTTGTTGGCTTCTGCGATGGCCAGCGACTCTTTCTTCACGTCGATGACGAAGAGCAGGTCAGGACGGCCGCCCATTTCGCGGATACCACCCAGCGACGCTTCGAGCTTCGCTTGGTCGCGCTCCATGCCAAGACGCTCTTTCTTGGTCAGGCCTTCAAAGCCACGCTCGGACTGTTCGTCGATGTTTTTCAGACGGTTGATCGACTGCGAAACGGTCTGCCAGTTGGTCAGCGTACCGCCGAGCCAACGGTGGTTCATGTAATACTGTGCGCATTTCTCTGCGGCGTCGGCGATCGGCTGAGCGGCCTGACGCTTGGTGCCGACGAAGAGAACGCTGCCGCCCTTGGCGACAGTGTCACGGATCACTTTCAGCGCTTCGTCCAGCATGGGGACGGTCTGTGTGAGATCCATGATGTGGATGCCGTTGCGCGCGCCGTAGATGTACGGGCCCATGCGGGGGTTCCAGCGCTGTGTCTGGTGACCAAAGTGTACGCCTGCTTCGAGCAGTTGGCGCATGGAGAACTCAGGAAGAGCCATGTCTTTATACCTTTCCGGTTTAGCCTCATCGGGGGTATGACAGCCTCATGCTGCCAACCGGCGGACGATCTGGGATTTCTCCCCAAAAGGCCCAACCCCGACTGCGGGTTCAAGTGGGGCGCATATAGGCCAGCGCGCGGCGCAGCGCAAGGGGCTTATTGCAGGCCCGACCCGCCATCACCACCTGTCTGGGCATGGCCCGCGCGCACGATCGCTTCGCAGCGTTGCGCCAGCCCCTTGCGCCCGGTGAATTCCGCCACCGGCAGCGGCGGGTGATAGACCACCTCAACCGCGCCTTGCCGTGCCGCGGCCAGCGTCGTTAGCAGATGCGCGCCAAAGGACATATCCCCCCACCAGCCATAGAACCGCGGATCTTCACCCTGCGGCGCGTGGTAGATCACGCTGACCGGCTGCACCGCGATCTCATCCCGCAAGGCAGGGTCAAAGAAGGCCTCGAACAACGTGGTCTTGAAGGGGAGCACTTGCAGCCCGTCGGTGCTGGTCCCCTCGGGGAAAAACAGCAGCTTATGCCCGGCCAAGAGGCGGGTCCGAAACACTTCCGTCTGGTTGCGCGCCTCGGCCCGGTCGCGGCGGATAAAGACGGTACCCGTCGCCCGCGCCAGCCAGCCGATGCCGGGCCAGCCTGCCACCTCGGATTTGGAGACGAAGTAGATCCGTTTGGCCGCGTTCAGCGCGAAGATATCAAGCCATGAGGTATGGTTGGCCACCACCGCGCCGCGCCGTTCCATCGGGGTGCCGCGGCGGATAAAGCGCATGCCCAGCACCCAGAACGCCGCGCGGCATACCATCTGCGTGATATGGGGGGTAATGGGCCGATGCAGGCCAAAAATCGGCCGCTCGACCAAGCGCAGCAGCAGCAAGACCAGCAGCCCGCCGAAAACCAAAATCGCCAAGGCCGCGCCGCGCAGCATGACCCGCAGCATCCCTGCAAGCGTCAAACGCCGCTCTGGCGGCGGCTGGTCGCTGTCCCAAGTCGTGCTCATGCAGCGCTCCCGTTATAGAACCGCATCTGCCGCGCGCTCATCTGTTTCGTATCAAGGATCAGGCAAACATCCGTGGTGTTGAAGGCGCGGTCGATATAGGCCCCCTCGCCCACGGTCCCGCCCAGCCGAAGGTAGGCTTTGATCAGGCTCGGCACCGCCAGCATGGCCTTGCGCCGGTCCAACTCGGGCTCGGGGATCAGGTCCATGGGCGCGTAATCACGCGCGCGGACCCGCAGTTCGGGCGGTGCCAAATGCCGGTGATGCAAAAGCGAAAGCGGCTCGGCCAAAGCCGCGGTGTCGGTGCCATGAAAGCTCGCCACGCCAAAGAGAACCTCGATCTCATGTTCGGCGACATAGCCTGCAAGCGCGGCCCAAAGGTGGTGCATCGCCGTGCCACCGCGATAGGCGGGGTCAAGGCAAGAGCGCCCCAATTCCAACAGCTTACGCCCCGACTGGACAAGCGGCGCCAGATCGTACTCCGCCGCCGAATAGAAGCCCCCTGCCCGCGCGGCCATATCGCCCCGCATCACCCGGTAGACGCCCGCCAATTTACCGCTGCGCCGGTCGGTCAAAAGCAGATGGTCAAAGTAGGGATCGAACCGGTCCTGCTCCAACCCGGCGGCATGATCGACCATCGGGCCGCCGCCGCCCAACTCGCGCACGAAAACGTCGTAACGCAACCGCTGTGCCGCCTGCACATCGGCCTCCGTCTGCGCCAATCTGACCTGAAAATCTGCTGCTACGCCCCGTGGCATCGGCCAATCCTATGCCCGAAATGAAAGTCTCCGCCTGATAGGCAATCGGCTGCGCGGGCGCAACAGTTGCGGGGAAAGCGGAAATCGGTTACTCTCCCTATGGTTGCTTTAAGAAAATTTTCTTCCACCATTAAGGATTTGGAAAGGGTCATCCCTCATCAAAGACCGGCATTAATTCTAAACGAAAGCTATCTATGACCACTTTGCCTTGGTCACGAAAGTTGACCGTCACTTTGCCGCCGATATTGCTTTGCACCTGTCCCGTGCCCCATTCGGGATGCTGCGGATGCATCACCAACATGCCCGGCGTCAGCAGCGCGTTCAGATCATCCATGCCATTTCCAATCATTCCGAGGGGCCACCATGGGCCAGCTTAACATTGACCTGCCCACCCTGATCGGCAGCCGCATTTGCCACGACTTGATATCGCCAATCGGGGCCATCAACAACGGGCTAGAATTGCTTCAGATGGCGGGTACCGGGGCCGCCCCGGGGCCTGAGCTTGCCTTGATCGGTCAAAGCGTCGAAAGCGCCTCGGCCCGGATCCGCTTTTTCCGCATCGCCTTTGGGGCAGCGGGCGATCAGACCATGGGCCAGAACGAGGTGACTTCGATCCTACGTGATCTCTATGCCGCCTCGCGGGTTGAGGTTGATTGGCAGGTTACAAGCCCCCAATCGCGCAACAGCGTGCGGATGGCCTTCCTCGCGCTGCTCTGTATCGAAACGGCCCTGCACCACGGCGGGCGGATCACCATCGCCGAAGGGGCAGGCCATTGGTCCCTACAGGCCGAGGCTGACAAAATCGCGATAAACCCTGAACTTTGGGAGCTGCTGACACAGCCCGGGCCGGACAGGCCGCTACAGCCCGCGCAGGTTCAATTCGCGGTTTTGCCAATGCTGGCCGAAGCACAGGGGAAAGAAATCACGCTCGACAGCGGCGAAACGGCACTCACCTTGTCTTTCTGACGGTCAGCCGCGCACAGTCCCCTCGCCACGCACGAGGTATTTGAAGCTCGTCAACTGCGCCGCGCCAACGGGGCCGCGGGCATGAAGCTTGCCCGTGGCGATACCGATCTCTGCGCCCATGCCGAACTCTCCCCCATCCGCGAATTGGGTCGAGGCGTTATGCATCAGGATCGCCGAATCCAGCCCGTTAAAGAACGCCGCGGCGGTCTCCGCATTCTCGGTCAGGATGCAATCGGTATGCCCCGATCCATACTCGCGAATATGCGCCATCGCAGCGTCCAGATCGGGGACGACCCGCGCCGCGACGATCATATCGAGGTATTCTTGCCCCCAATCCGCATCGTTGGCCGGGACCGTGCCGGGGACATCCTGCAAGGCCGCATCGGCGCGCACTTCGACGCCTGCGTCAATCAACGCTCGGATCACGCCGTTGCCAATGGTCTTGGCGACATCCTCATGGATCAAAAGACATTCCGCCGCACCGCATATGCCCGTCCGCCGTGTCTTGGCGTTCAGCACGACCTTCAGCGCTTTTTCGGGATCCGCCTCAGCGTCGATATAGATGTGCACGATGCCTTCCAGATGGGCGAAGACCGGCACCCGCGCCTCACGCTGGACCAAGCCGACAAGCCCCTTGCCGCCGCGCGGCACGATCACGTCGATGGTATCCGTCATCGTCAGCATCTCACGCACCGCCGCCCGGTCGCGCGTCGGGACCAATTGCACCGCGTCTTCCGGCATGCCCGCATCTCGCAGCCCTTGTTGCAGGCAGGCGTGAATGGCGCGCGATGAATGAAAGCTTTCCGACCCGCCGCGCAGGATCACCGCATTGCCCGCTTTGAGACAAAGCGCGCCCGCATCCGCCGTCACATTGGGCCGCGATTCATAGATCACGCCGATCACGCCGAGCGGCGTGCGCACACGCTGGATGTTCAGGCCCGAGGGCTGGTCCCATTCAGCGATCACCTCACCCACCGGATCGACCTGTTCCGCGACCGACCGCAGCCCGTCGACCATGCCGCGAATACGCTCTTCGTTCAGCATCAGCCGGTCCATCATGGCATCCGACAGCCCCTTGTCGCGGCCAAAGGCGAGGTCCTGCTCATTGGCGGCGATGATCTCAGCCCGGTTTTTCCAGACCGCATCGGCCGCGCTGATCAGGGCCGCGTGTTTCCGCTCGGCTGTGGCAGTCGCCAGTTGCGCCGCCGCTGCACGGGCGCGGGCGCCGATATCGGCCATCAGTTCAGAGATATTCTCGATGTCGTTCATAGCCTTATGCCCCTGTCTTCATCTTCTCTTAGAGCGCCATATCGTCGCGATGGATCAAAGCCGCCCGCCCGGGATAGCCCAAAAGCGCCTCGATCTCCGCGCTCTTGTGGCCTTTGATCTGCCCGATCTCCTCCGCCGAATAGCGGCTGAGACCGTGGCCCACCGCGTGACCGGCGGGGTCATACATGGCGATGCTATCGCCCCGCTCAAAACGCCCCTCAACGGCGGTCACCCCGGCCGGCAAGAGAGACGTGCCCCGCGCCAATGCCGCCACGGCTCCGGCGTCCAAGGTCACCGCCCCGCGCGGCTTCATCGCGGCAATCCAGCGCTTGCGCGCGGCCTTTGGATCACTCTGCGCGCTGAACCAAGTGGCATTCGCCCCACTTTCAAGCGCGGTGAGCGGGCGCATGACGAACCCATCGGTGATCGCCATCGCACAGCCCGCCGTTGTCGCCGTGCGCGCGGCCATCAGCTTGGTTTTCATGCCACCTTTGGACAGGCCCGACCCGGCATCCCCGGCCATCGCCTCGATCTCGGGCGTGATGCTCTCGATCACATCATAGCGCTTCGCGGTGGGGTCCTGCGAGGGGTTGGCACTGTAGAAACCATCCACATCGGAGAGCAAAATCAACTGATCCGCGCCCACCGTCACCGCAATCTGCGCAGCGAGACGGTCGTTGTCGCCAAAGCGGATTTCGTCGGTCGCGATCGTGTCATTCTCATTCACGATGGGCACGACCCCGAGCGAGAGCAACTGCTCCAAGGTCGCGCGGCTGTTGAGGTAGCGCCGGCGGTTGGCGCTGTCCTCCAACGTCACCAGCACCTGCGCCGTGGTGATCCCATGGGGAGCCAGCACCTCTTCATAGGCCCGGGCAAGGCGGATTTGCCCCACCGCCGCGGCGGCCTGCGCCTGTTCCAGCGCCAAGACGGTCGGCGGGAGGCCAAGAACACCCCGGCCAAGTGCGATGGAGCCCGAAGACACCAGCACAACATCGCAGCCTAAGCCCTTGAGCCACAATACATCTTGCGCCAATCCAGTCAGCCAGTCCCGGCGCAGATTGCCGCTATCGCGGTCCACCAGAAGGGCGGAGCCGATCTTGATGACGATGCGGCGGGCGGTGCTTAGGGTTGCCAAGGCGTCTCTTCCTCGGTGCTGCGGAACCGCAGGCGATCTTCGTCAATGTTCTGGCGCAGGGTGCGCAATACTTCCGTCACGCCTTCGCCAGCCACACTGGACATCATCATGACGCTGCCGCCGGACGCTTTTTCCAACTCTTTCAAGGGACTTGCGCGCTCTTCCTCATCCAGTGCATCAACTTTGTTCAACACAGTGACGCGCGGCTTTTCCGCCAGATCGCCGCCATAGGCTTCCAGCTCTCCAATGATGGTATGGTAATCCTCCGCCACGGTTTCGGAAGTCCCATCGATGAGGTGCAACAACACCGCACAACGCTCGACGTGGCCAAGGAAAAGATCGCCCAGACCCCGCCCTTCGGAGGCGCCTTCGATGAGGCCGGGAATATCCGCCACGACGAATTCGGTGTTATCGACACCGACCACGCCAAGGTTTGGGTGCAACGTGGTGAATGGGTAATCGGCGATCTTGGGCCGCGCGTTCGACGTGCTCGCAAGGAAGGTCGACTTGCCCGCGTTGGGCAGGCCCAGCAAGCCGACGTCGGCGATCAGCTTGAGCCGCAGCCAAAGCGTCCGCTCAACCCCTTCCTGCCCGGGGTTCGAGCGGCGGGGGGCTTGGTTGGTCGCGGATTTGAAATGCAGGTTGCCCCAGCCGCCATTGCCGCCGCGCGCAAGCTGCACGCGCTGGCCCAGCTCGGTCAGGTCGGCGATGACAGTTTCCTGATCCTCGTCGAGGATCTCCGTGCCCACGGGCACCCGCAGGATGATATCCTCACCGTCCTTACCGGTGCGCTGTTTGCCCATGCCGGGCTGGCCGTTCTTGGCAAAGAAGTGTTGCTGATAGCGAAAGTCGATCAGCGTGTTCAGCCCATCGACCGCCTCGGCCCAGACCGAGCCGCCGGTGCCGCCATCGCCGCCGTCCGGGCCGCCATATTCGATGTATTTCTCACGCCGGAACGACACACAGCCGCCGCCCCCGGCGCCGGATCGGATGTAGACTTTGCACAGGTCGAGAAACTTCATGGTCTTGCCTTTCAGGCACGGGAAACGGAGCTACAGCTTGCGGCTATAGGTCCATGTGGGTACGGCAGCATCGCGGGCCAAGCAATAGGTTTCCGCGTCGCCGAGATAGACAAAGCCCGCATTGGTCAGCACCTTGGCCGAGGCCGGGTTGTCATGGAAAACAGAGGCAAAAAGCGCGTCGTTGCCCAAGGGGTTGGCGTTTACCAAAGCCTGCACCGCGTCAGAGGCAAGATGCGTGTTCCAGAACGCCGGTGCCACCCAATAGCCGATTTCGGATTGGTTGCGGTCCAGCCGGGTGAGGGAGATCACGCCCATCACTTCGGAACTGTCCGCCCGGGTGCCATCCATGACCCAGACGTCTTCTTCACGGTCATCGGACATGGCGCGGGTGACATAGGCTTCGACACTGCCGGGCGGCAGCGGATGCGGGATCGAGGATGTGGCATTGGCGACCCGCGGGTCGCTGGCATACATCTCAATCATACCCATGTCGGACCGGCGCACCGGGCGCAGGTCAAACCGCTCTGTCTCAATAAGGGGTTGGTTCACAATCGCTTCCAACTGCATCGTCATGTTCCTCCTCCGAACAGACTGGATTGGGGGCCTTTGGCCAGACGGGCCGCCCCTGCCCCGATCGCGCGTAACCCGCGCGCCGAAGCGCTGACACATTCGACATATTCCTCCCTGCCGAATGTAACTACTTTATCAAAATTCAGCCGCGGTCCGCAAAGAGCGGAGAAACGGCCCGGCAGGCCAATGGGCCCTGAACTGGAAAACAAAAACATTGGGGGTCTTTCCGAAAAAGAAAAAGGGACCGGCGGTATCGCCGATCCCTGATTTTTTCAAACCCTTTGGGGTACGGCTTATTCAGCGGCCTCCGCGCGTGGCAAAACCGAAATGAACGTGCGGTTTTTCAGACCCTTGTGGAAGGTCACAGCGCCGTCGACGGTTGCAAAGATCGTGTGATCCTTGCCCATGCCAACGCCTTCGGCAGGCCAAAACTTGGTGCCGCGCTGACGCACGATGATGTTGCCGGGGATGACGGCTTCGCCGCCGTATTTTTTCACGCCAAGGCGACGACCAGCTGAGTCGCGCCCGTTACGGGATGAACCGCCTGCTTTTTTATGTGCCATCTCGGTCTCTCCTTAGCCTTTGGTCTTTTCTTTGGCCTGTTCGACCCAGCCTTCACGCTGGATACGGCCTTTGAAAGACAGTTTCTCGTCAACTTCAGCGATATCCGCTTCGGTCCATGCTGCGATTTGAGCGAAGGAGGTGATGCCCGCTTCGTGCAGCTTTTTCTCAAGTGCGGGGCCAACGCCGCTCAGCGCCTTCAGGTCGTCCGCGCCGGCTTCCGACATCTGGTCGGCTTTCTCGGCTTTCGGAGCGGCCTTGGTGGCTTTCGCTTTCTTGGCCTTCTTGATCTGCGCAGCCTCATCGGTCTTGCCGGTGATGGCAGCCACGGCGGCGGCGCTTACGGAACCGGTGCCGACAGCTTCGGATACGCCCGACTTCTCTGCGCCGGAGGCGAGGATGTCGGTGATCTTGACCAGCGTCAGCTTCTGACGGTGACCCTTGGTGCGCTTGGAAGAGTGCTTCCGGCGGCGCTTGACGAAGTTGACGACCTTTTCGCCTTTGATCTGATCGACGACTTCGGCCTGAACGCCTGCGTCTTTGACCGTGGGCGCGCCGAGCACGGGGCTGTCGCCGCCCAGCATCAGAACTTCGTTGAACTGGACTGTTTCGCCAGCATTGGCCGCAATACGTTCAACGCGCAGCATATCGCCTGCTTGAACCTTGTATTGCTTGCCGCCTGTCTTGATGACCGCAAACATGCGTCTTCCTTTTCTGTCATCCGCGTTCTGTGGCCCCCGCTTGGGAGTTTGTGGATGGCTTTCCGGCCGATCCGCCTCGAACAGCGCGCCCATGGGGCGTCATTAAAAAACAATCCCGAAAACGGATTACCCGCCGGGATGCGGGCTTATCTTCGGAATAGCGGGGCAAGTCAAGTAGGTTTTCTTGGCCCTGCCCCCTGGGCCTGTCAGAGGCTTTCGGCCACCATGTTCAGCGCCAATGCGCGCCCCAGCCCGTAGGAGATATCCTCATAGGCCCGACCGAATCCGTCGAAAAGCCCGCGATTGAGCGCCCGGCCCGCTGGTGTCTCGGCGAAGGCCGCATATTGCGCGATCTCGGCGTTGTTCAAAGGGTGATAGGCCAGCAGCATATAGGCGTGCAACCAGACGGAGGTGTCTTCGGTCACCGCATCCAGATCGGCGCCGACATCGGCCAAGAGGTCTTCGTCACTGTCCTCCAACGCACCGCCATCGCGCATGCCGCGGAGGAATTGGAAATTGCTGTTGAGTGCCGTGCCAACATTGCGGTCGATCATATCGGAAGCGTCGATCAACCGGCGGATCAAAGCCACCCGGGGATCACCGTCCCCCGCCAGCACCCCATAGTTCGCCCGCGCGATCTGCTCAATCTCAGGCTCGGCGATGGCGGCGCGGGCGGCATTCTCCAGCCCGACAATCCGGCGCCCCAGTTCGGTGGAATAGAAGGTGATCGTCTTTTCGACCTCCTCCGCCGTCATCGTCTCTTCCAAGGCGCGGCGGACCATTTCGACCATACGCTCGGGATCGTGGATGCTTTCGACCTGCATCTGCCAGGCTGGGCCGCCCTGCCCGCCCAGCATGTCTTGGTTCAGCACCTCCGCATGGGCCTGCCCTTCGTCGCTGAGGATCACCGCCGCTTGGCGAAGTTCCAACAAGTCGACCAGCACGGTCATCCGCGCATCGGCCCAAGCGGGCAGCGCCAGAAGCCACAAAAGCGGCGCGAAAACCCAAGCCCGCATCAGATGTCCTGACTGGGCTGCATGGCCGCAAGCCGCGCGGCCACGGCCTCGAACCGGTTGGCCATGATCTCATATTGAACGGCGTTCATCAGCGTGTAGACTTGCTGCATCTTGGGATGCTCCAACGCCTCGGCATAGGCGGCAAGGTCTTCGTCCGAGAAGGATTGATAGGTATAGGCGGCGTTGGCCAATGCGTTGGCGGCGATCTGCGCGCCCAACTCATCCGCCTGCGCCCGCATCGCCTCGCGCAGGTCCGGCTCTTCCATCTGCAATTCGATCACCCCGGCCGCCGCGGCGGCCAGAAGGAAACGAATCTGCACCTCTTGAATGGCCCGGACCGAGATTTCCTCGACATCGCTGGCCACGTTCAAGCGCCGCAGGGTCTCCAACCGGGGGGAGCCGATCCGCTCAAGCCCCGCGATGATGGCGGCACCGCTCTCGGCCTTCAGCCCGTCATCCTCAGCCATATGCGCCTTATTCTCGACCGCCACCAAACGCTGGCCCAAATCGGAGGCATAGAACCCGGCGGCATGATCCAACAGGTCATCGCTGAGCGTCTCGGCAAGGATATCCATCGCCATGTCGTGCATCAACTCGGTGTCAAAGACATCGCGCACCAGCCGCGACCACTCCGAGCCGAAATCCTCGCTTTGCAGCCCCAACATTTCAGGCGCAGAATCGGCGGACAGGCGAATGCTCTCCAACGCCACGTCAAAGCCGGTCACCTCCAAAAACCGCTCCAACGCGCCGCGATCCGCCGCCCGCAACGGCAGGGCAAGCGCGACGAGCAGCATCAACGCCATGACAAAGGGGGCTGCAATCATTCGGTTTTGGCGAAACATGGGCGGTCCTTTCGCAGAATTCTGCCTTTAAACTTAGGCTCTACCAGCCTCGGCGCAATGAAAATCCCCAAACTTTCAATTGATGCGCAAAACCCCTCTTGCCACTGCTGGAAAAGGCGACTAAACGGACCCCCCAGACCCCCGCGGAGAGGTGCCGGAGTGGTCGAACGGGGCGGTCTCGAAAACCGTTGAGCCTTCACGGGTTCCCAGGGTTCGAATCCCTGTCTCTCCGCCACTATCCCCCTGATAAGATTGAATTGTTTCGAAATATCAGGGTGTGGTGCGTATTCCTCTATGCGCCGTTAGATCAAGCAAAGGTGTCATACTATGACCCCTTTTTGCGCTTCTGACGATGCCGACTATGCCCCATTTGTCAGGTCTATGCTCCTGTCCAAACCATATGGGCCGTGCTTGTTGTCTTGGGCATTCCTTTCCACAGCAAGAAAAGAGGGACCTTGCTGGCGCAAGATCCCCCCGATGTCTCAGCTCGATGCTCTCTTTACCGAAAACCGTTGTCTCCGTCTGAGCGCACATGGTCCTGCTGCTGTTGAGAAAGATAGCGAAGATAGTATCGCTCTGTCGTTTTGACCGAGTCATGACCAATGTATTTCTGAACCCTGTAAACCGACCACCCTTCGCGCAGCCGATCGATCGCAAACCTGTGGCGCAGATCATGAAGGCGCGCGCCAAAATCCGTTTCCTGCCCATACTCCCAGAAAAGGTTAGAGGGGTCCTGATAGAACCCATGTTCTGTTTTGTTCCAAAACACGTATGCCGATGCGTTCGAACGGGGAACCTTCAACAGGATGTCAATTGCCTCCTGTGTGAGCTCGATGGTTCGAACTTTTCCACCCTTCGTAAAGAGCAAGGTCGCGAGCACATTCCCCTCGAACGGCTTTTCTAAGCCAACGATGTCTCGCCATTGCAGCAGCGCCATCTCGGTCACCCGTCCGCCAGTGGCACAAAGGAAGCTCGGGAAATGCGCCAACGTGCCGGGCGCGCGCTCCGACAGCTTCGCAATCGCTTCATCTGTGGGAATCTCGATGTCAGGGAGCACTTCTTTCATCCCTTGTTTCTCGAATGCACTGACTGGGTTCGCATCAACCCAGCCATCATTCTTGATCGCTCTCATCAGCTGACCGAAAGCTGTCAGATCACGATTGATCGTGGCTACAGATACTTGCTCATCCCGACGTCGAGCTACGAACTCGGAAACGATTGAGACATCAACTTCAGATGCCGAGATGCTGCGGATGTCACGATCGAGATCTGTAAAGATTTTATCCAGAACCCGAAGGATTGTAAGCGGTGCGCTGGTCACACGGGTTTGGCGTAATTCCAAGGCAGCAGTTCGTTGATGTCGGTTTGTTTGTGTCCT